>JBOHEO010000063.1:0-25271 GCA_050701055.1 Pseudonocardia sp.
CCCACACCCCGGCGTCACCGAACCCCACGATGTCCGCCCGACCATCACCGGTCACGTCCGCCAGAAACCGCGGATGCCGATCCACCCGCCACCCACCCGCCGAGAACCCGAAGTTCTCCACCACCAACCGCGGCGCGACGAACGTCCCGTTCCCGCTGTTCAACGCCACCCACACCCCGGCGTCACCGAAGCCCACGATGTCGGCGCCACCATCACCGGTCAGATCCGCCAGAAACCGCGGATGCCGATCCACCCGCCACCCACCAGCCTCGACGGCAAAGTTCGCCACGACCAGCCGCGGCGCCTGGAACGTCCCGTCACCGTTGTTGAGCGACACCCACACCCCGGCGTCACCGAACCCCACGATGTCCGCCCGACCATCACCGGTCACGTCCGCCAGAAACCGCGGATGCCGATCCACCCGCCACCCACCCGCCGAGAACCCGAAATTTGCGATTGCCAACTCCATAAGGACAGCTCCTCTTCCAACCGTTGGAGATCTCGCCGGTCGGGGACCCCCGTCCCCGACCGGAGGCGGTGGAGCGGAGCGTCGCTCCATGAGGAGCCATCGTGCCGAACCACCGATATCACCTGAGCCGTGGACCACGACTGTACTCCGGATAGGCCCACAGCTGTGACGCACGACATAACCAGCGGCTGACCGCGCCAAGCGGCTCACCTTCCGCCGTACGGCAGGAATTCAGGCTGCCGGCGGCCGAATTCCTGCCGTACGGCGGCGGAGGGTGCGAGACGGCCGAGTGGGATTGCGGCCCTGCCGAAACAACCGGACCCATGATCGGTGAAACAGGTGCTCAAGCCAGGAGGACGAGACGCTCGATGATGACCAGGGCGAGGCCCAGCAGTAGCGGCGCGGTCACCAGGGCAACCGGGCGCGCCCGCCGCCACTGGCCCGGTTCGCGGCGCAGCCGCCACAGCTCGCGCCCGCCCAGGACGGCGACCGCCACCGCGAGGAAGGCGACGCCGACCGGCGTCCACGGCGTGGATCCGATCCACGTCCCACGCTCCGGTGCGACGGGACGGGACCCACCCGGCGCCCCCTCACCCGGGTCACTTCCACGCCCGTCACCCCCGCCCGGCACTCCCCCACCCGGGTCACTCCCACCCGGGCCGCTTCCGCGCACGTCTCCCCCACCCAGCCCACCCCGCACGGCGTAGACCGCCGCATCGGCGTTCACGACGACCACCGCCAGCTCCGGAGCTGCCGCCAGCCCAGCCCGGAACCGCTCCCCCCAGCCCTGCGGGTATCCCGCAGCCACCTCCAGGTAGGCCTCCGTGCTGCGGGTGGTGACCAGGTACGCGCCCGGGTCGAGCCGGCGCAGCCCGGTGACCAGGCCGCTGAGGTCACCCGGGTCTCGCGGAGCGGGCAGGACGTGCCGGGAGGTTCGCTCCACGTCCCGGTAACCGACCGGCATGAACGGCGGCGCGTCAAGGCTGGGCGGATCGGCCAGGCTCACGATCGTGGCGGCGCCGTCGCGCTGGTACACGTGCTCCACCGCGGCGAACGCGCCGTCGTAGGTCATCTCGTACTTCTCGTTGCCGTAGCGCGCCACTCCGAACGCACCGACCAGGACCAGCGCGCCGACCCCCAGCACCAGGAACCGGCCCGGTCGGCGCCCGGCGACCTCAGGCTCGGGGAAGGCGGCACAGGCGACCAGCACCACGACGGCAGGCAGCGCGAACAGGTAGGCGCGTAGCGCGATCTCGCCGCCGTAGCTCCCGAGCCCGACCACCACGAGCGGGGCCAACAGCAGCACCAGCACCACGCGATCATCGACGGCCCGCCGGCGGCGGCGCACCAACCCTAGAACGGCCAGCGCGAGGACCGTGACCGCCAGTGCGATGCGCACGGCCACCACGGCACCGTGCTCGGCGCCGCTGCGGGTCCGGTCGATGATGCTCGTGGCCAGGTTGCCGCTCAGGTCACCGACGCCGCCGAGCAACTCCCCCAGATGCCCGGACCAGTAGGTGGCGGTCATGTAGCTGAGCCAGCCCGCCAACACCACGGTCAGGAGCAGCGGCAGCCCCACGGCGACGCATCGCCGTGCGCACACCAGCCCCGCGCAGGCCGCCAGCATGAGGAACGGGGTGAGCGGATGGCTGATCGCGGCGACGATGAAGACCCCGATCACCAGGAGCAGGATCGCGGCGCGCAAGGCCGGGTCGACGGGGCGAGGTGCCAGCTCACCGGGCGTCGCGGTATCGGGCAGTCCCAGGGAACCGATGGGCAGCCGGAACCGGCGACCGGGCACCGGCCGAGCAGGCACCGCGTCGTCCGGCCCGGGTCGCAGCCAGGTCACCAGGCACGCCACGAAGACCAGGTAAAGCCAGTAGGCGTAGTTCTGGGGTGAGAAGTAGTCCTGCCCGATCCAGTTGAGCACGCAGAACAACCAGGCCGCCGACCACTTCGCCTGCCAGCTCGCGCGCAGGTTGCCCAGCAGCAGCCCGAGCGGCAGCAGGTACAGCAGGTTGCTCACCGGCGGCACCAGTTCCAGCACGCCGACGAGGTCACGCCAGCCGGCGTTGCCCGACCAGAGCGCGACGACGCCGAAGAATCCGGGCCAGCTGAACCGGCCGTCCAGCCCGGCCGCCACCGTGCCGGTGCGGCTGATGTAGTCGACGAACCCGAGGTGGATCCACGTGACGGGGAACCGGGGCAACGACCAGAGCAGGGCCGTCACCCCGTGCAGGCAGCACGCGGTGGCGACGAGCTGCGCGACGAGCAGGAGCCGCCGCGGTCGGCGCAGGGAGAGCGTGGCGATGAAGGACAGGGTGAGCAACACCAGGCCCCACAGCGACACCGCGGGCAGCACCGAGATCAGCCCGTAGCCGTTCAGGGCGTTCGGGTCCGCGTTCCCCCCGGACCAGGGTCGCAGCCCGAGCACGAACAGCAGGACGGCCACCATGCTGGCCAGGCAGATCGCCGTCAGGCTGAGCCGGTCCCGGCCGAGCGGGGACGCGCGTGGCGACGGCGAGCCGTCCATCGATACGGATGCCTCGGGGACAGGCCGGGCGACGCCGGGCGCCGACGCCGACGCCTGATGGACGGGCCGGGCGACGCCGGAGGTCGGCGAGTCCGGCCGCCCGCGGACGGGCCGGGCGACGCCCGGGGGCGGCGGGATCGTGGGAGCCCCGCGGAGGAACCGGCGCAGCGCCGGGAGCACCGCCAGGGCCACGGCCGCCTGACTGGCGAGCACCGCCAGACCCACACCGGTGATCAGCTCGACGCCGGGGGTCGCCACCAGCCGATCCACCTGCACCCAGACCAGCACGGCGCCGATCGCCAGCCCACCCGACGCGATCTGCACCTTGGCGATCGCCCGGGTCCGGCTCTGCGCCCGCAGGACCCCGATCCAGATGTCCACCACTCCACGTGGCACGGCAGCCAACGCGAGGGCCTGCAACATCGGCGCCGCGTCGACATAACCGCTGCCGAGGACGGCCAGGAGGGAGGGCGCGAGCAGGGCCACCCCGACGGCGGCCGCAGTCATGATCCCCAACACCCGGTGCAGCGCGGCCCGGCAGTTCGTGGCGAGCGTGTGGGCAGCGTGCACCCCCTCGACGGTGAGCGAGGAGGCCAGGTTCATCGGAATCAGGTTGAGCATGCCGCCGGCGATCCAGGCGACGTAGAAGTAGGCGAACGTGTAGGGCTCGACGTAGGGCGCCACCAGGAGCGGCGGCAGGGTCGCGGCGCCGAACATGAACAGCGCACCGCCGTAGTCGGCGGCGAAGAAGCGGCCGACCTGGGCCGGGGCGGGGGGCAGGAACCGCTCGCCGCTGTCGGCGGCGTGCCGCGGGACGAGCCGGCCGAAGATCAGGGCGTTGACCGGCAGCAGGAGCAGGGCCATCGGGATCACCCAGGCGAGGTAGACCCCGCCCCACGGGAAACCGGTCGCGAGGACAACCAGAAGGACGATCTTGGCGATGCCGAACAGCACGTTCTCCACGGGCACCCACACCGAGGCGCGCAGCCCGATCAGCACGCCGTCCTGCACGGTGAACGCGCCCGCCGCGACGACCAGGACGAGGAACCACGCCGCCGTCGACGGATCGCGGAGCAGGTCGAACGAGGGTCCCCAGCGGTCGAGCGTCAGCAGGAATCCCGCCGCCAGCACGAGCACGGCAACGGAGCTGAGCGCGTATGCCCAGACGACCAGCGAGCGGGTGCGCCGGCCGCTCTCCGGGATGAACCGGCTCAGGGTCCCCGCGAGGTTGATCGCCACGACGCCCGACAGCAGGGTCATGGCCGAGATGAGGGCCGATGCCCGGCCGACGTCCGGGTCGCTGTAGGTGCGGGCCGCGATCGCCCAGAAGGCGACGCCGAGCAGGCCGGTCAAGCCGGTGTTGACGATCAGCGCGTAGGCGTTGCGGAAGAACGGGTCGGCGAGATGACCGCACAGCCGCGCCCACGCCCGCGGATCGCGGGGCGCCGGACCCAGGTCGGGTCGGGCCGCGTGATCGAGGTCGGTCATCGGCGTCCGGCCACCGACCGGAGGTACCGGGCGTGCCGGACGACCGACCATCCCGCGGTCAGCATCCGGTCGCCCAGGTAGGTCCTGGTGACGGCGCGGCCGAGGAGAAGGCATTCGACGGTGTTCAGATCGGTCGACCGCGAGACGGTGAGGCGGGGCAGCGCGAACGTGTCGTGCCGCGGCCGCAGCGCGACGTTCGAGACGGCCGCGGCATGGCGGTATCCCGCGGCGCCGGCGGCCGCCCGCACCCGCGGGCTCGAGTAGCCGTAGGGGTAGGCCAGGCTGGGGATGTCCCGGTCGAGCCGGTCGGCGAGCAGGACCCTGCTGGTCACCAGCTCGCAGCCCAGAGCCACGTCGGACAGCTGGTCGAGCTCGGCGTGGCTGTGGCTGTGCGCGCCCACCTCCACCCCGGCCGCCGCCACCTCGTCGATCTGGTTCCAGCACATCATCCGGTCCAGCGGGATGCCGGCCCGGTGCTTGCCGGCGTCGTCGATCCAGCCCGTCGTGACGAACACCGTCGCGCGACATCGGTATCGGGTGAGCAACGGGAGCGCTGTGGTGCAGAAGTCGGCGTAGCCGTCGTCGAAGGTCAACGCCACCGGCCGGTCGGGCAGCGGGCGCCCCTCGCGCACCGCGCAAGCGAGCTCGCCGAACGTGAGCGGGGTGCAGCCGAGTCGCCGGAGCAACTCGAGCTGGGCGGCGAACATGGCAGGCGCGACCGACAGCCGACGGGTCGCCGGTGCGGGATCCTCCGCGATGGCGTGGTACATCAGCACCGGGATGCTCGCCGTCATCGCCCGCCCCCCCGGGCAGCCGGGGAGGCGAGCCCCTGCACCGACCCGGCCGCATAGCCGGCGGTGGCGGACAGCAGCCCCGCGGTGATCGCGGCCGAGCGGGACAGGCCCGAGAGATCACCGCGCAGTGCCTGCGCAACGCCGCGGACCACCCCGCGCCGCAGGGTGGTCACCGCGTAGCTCCGCTCGGCGGCCAGCCCGTCGCCGACCCCGACGCTCCTGGTCACCTGGGCCTTCGACAGCCCCTCGGCGTAGCAACGAGCCCGGAAGTAGCGAAACCGCGACCGCGCCACCGGCACCTTGTGGTAGATCACCGCTCGCGCGTCGAAGAGAAAGCTGGTGCCCGGGCTGCGCTGCGCCAGCCGGATGCAGAACTCCGTCTCCTCGCAGCCGAGCGGGCGCCGGCTGGTGCTCGACCGGCCGATCTGGCTCGGGAAGCCGCCGGCGACGTCGAACACCTCCCGGCGGAAGGAGGCGTTGCCGCCCAGCAGGTTGCGGACGCGGCCGGGTTCCCGGCCGGTGAAGGTGCACCCGACGGTCCAGTCGAACTCCTCCGGGAACCAGGCAGGACGTCGGGTCTCCCACGCCGGCAGCGTCAGCCCGCCGACGCCGATCACATCGTCGTGGTCGTAGCCGGCTGCGAGGTAGGTCAACCAGTCCGGCTCGGCCACCGCGTCGTCGTCGAGGAACGCCACCAGGTCCCCGCTCGCCAGGGCGACCCCGGTGTTCTTGCCGCCGGAGAGTCCTTGCGCCTGCCGGTTCTGGGTGACGATCACGTCGGGCAGCGAGGTCCGCAGCCGGGAGTGCAGGTCGGGATTGTGGTCGACCACGACGATGACCTCGTGCGGGGCGCGGCGCTGGGTGCGGACGGATGCGACCGCCGCCAGCACGTCGTCCCAGCGGTCCTGGGTGTAGGCGCAGATCACCACCGACATCGTGTTCATCGGCGAACCCCCTCCGGTGCGCCTCGCGCGCCGGTGCGGATGCGGCCACCGGTCCGCAGGATCCGGTCGGCGACGCGGAACAGCGCCGGATGGTCGGTCACCACGTTCCGCAGCCGCCGGACCGGGGCGCGCCGCGCCCAGTGCAGCGCCGCGGACGGGACCCGCCGCACGACCCGCCCCTCGGCGACGACCAGATCCCGGCTCTTGAGCGACTCCTTGTACGCCTTGGGCCCCCGGCCCATGTCGACGTGGGCGATCCCGGCCTCCGCCGCGGCCTCCGCCAGGGCGAGGTGCAGGAGTACGCCGGGTGAGTGCCGGCTGAACCGGATGTCGTAGGCCGGGAACCAGGTCGGGATCACCCGGCTCGACCACAGCCCGACGTGCCCGGCCACCAGCTCGTCACCGGCGTGGAGCAGGGACAGCAGGCCGGAGAAGTCGGCGGTGCGTTCGGCGAGCAGGTGCTCGAGCAGCTCGACGATCCAGGGGTGGGCGAACCGGTCGGCCCGGCCCGTCCGCTGGTACTGCGCCGACTTCCATCCCAGCACGGTGTGCAGCGCCGCCCGGTCGCGCGAGTCGAGTTCGAACCGCACCTCACCGACCTCGCGGGCAAGCCTGCGGTGCTTGCGCGGCAGGTCGCGAACCATCAGTGACGTGCCGCGCCGCTCGGCGAGATACGCCGGGAACCCGTCCCGAAGGTCCATGATCGGCGACGGTGCGCGCAGCACCTCGTAGGGCGCGAACGGCCCCTGCCCGTCGACGAGATGGTCGAACTCCCAGACCGAGAGGTGGCAGCTGCGCAGGAGCTCCTGCGGGTCCCAGTCGAGGCCGGGGGCATGGATCAGGCCCTGGCAGTCGGTCAGCCCGGCCGCGACCGCGACGCCGTATCCGAGCGGCCGTTGCTCGAAGGGGAAGAACCCGACGATCCTCGACCCGTCGACGAGCACCCCCACCCTGGCCTGCGGCCGCACCCGCCCGACCGCGACCGTGAACTCCGGGGACAGGAACGGGTTGGCCCAGGCCGGCCGCGTCGCCTGCAACCCCCGCCACACGGCCAGCTCCGACTCGCCCAGGTCGACCGGGCGCACGACGTCGACCTTCATGCCACGAGCACCGTCGTGCTGGTGGCAACCGCCAGCGCGACGCTGATCACCCCGACGGCGAGCAGCCCGCCGGCGACCGACCACGAGCCGGTGGCGAGCATGACCTCGGCGACCAGGGCGTTGATCACGACCGCCGCGGCGACCGCGACCACCACCCGCGCCACCGGATCGACCGTGCGCAGCGCAGCGGCGACGGCCACGGCCGGTGCGCCGAGCAGGAACAGCACGATCGCCGTGCTTCGGCCCGCGCCGGGGGGCAGGGCGAGGCCGAGCGCGAGGATCCCCTGGGTACCGACGACGCGGACGGACCGGACGTTCATGACGGCGTCCCGCCCGGCGGCGCGACACCCGGCGGCGCGATTCCCGGCGGCGTCATGCCCAGCGGCGCGACACCCGGCTGCGTCGGCAGGAACGAACTGCCGGCGATGCCCGACGGCCGGACCCGGCCCGTCGCGGTCCCGCCGCGGGCCTTGGGGTGGCCGTGAATCGCTGCCCGAGCCGCCTGGACGACGTGCCCGCTGATCCCGGTCTGGTGCTCGCGGAGAATGGTGCGCAGCACGCGCGTCCCGTCCCGGAAAGTCCGCAGGTTGGACTTCCCGTGCCGGCGGGGCATCTCCAGGCTCGGTACCTCGGCGATTCTCAACCCGGCCTGCAGCGCGCAGATGGTCATCTGCGTCTCGATCTCGAAACCCGAGGCGGGGACATCGAGGAACGGCAGGTACCGGCGCTTGAAAGCGCAGAAGCCGTAGCACAGATCTGTGAGGTTGGCACCGTACAGCGTGTTCACGAGCTGGAGCAGCGCTTTGTTGCCGATCCGTCGCGTCCGGGTGATGTCCAGCGAGCCACCACCACCAATGAAGCGCGACCCCTTGACGAAGTCATAGCCGTTGGCGAGGAAATGCAGGAAGTGCGGGATCTCCTGCGGCGCCATGCTGCCGTCCGCGTCGATCATCACGATGACATCACCGGACGCCGCCATGAAACCGGTCCGGAGCGCGTCTCCTTTGCCGAAGCCCTCCTGGGCGACCACCCGCAGGTCAGCACGACATGAACGGGCAGTGACGAGCGTCGCGTCGGAGGAGTGGCCGTCGACGAGGACGATCTCGTCGACGCAGGCGGGGATCTGATCGAGTACCCACGAGACGTTGGCCGCCTCGTTCTTCGTGGGGATGACGAGCGAGACGCCCGGCTTCGTCACCTGCCCGTTCGCCGGTATCCCGTTGCCGTTCGCCAACCAAGGGCGGCGAGGTATCGGGACGTCCGTATCGAACGGGGTCTCCACGATCGACCCGTTGTTCGGTGAGGATGACATGGGAGAGCTTAGAACGACCATTGGGTCGTGGTTGTGCATAGACATGTGTGTCTCCGCGGCCTCAGGTCAAATACCGAATGCAATAGGATCGGCTCGAACGGTCACAGGGGACGGGGTGTGAGCGTCCGATACGTTCTCCAGACTGTGCGCGGCGACCTTCGGTGAAGCGGATCCACCGAGTCGCCTCGCCCGACGACGTCATCCTGCGGGAGCAGCGACCTGCCGACATCGTCACAATTAACGATCACACCGATCCAGATACCGAGGGCGACTCGCCCGTCCGCCACCGACGACCGCGTCGGGCCGCTCCTCTGTTGACACAGACATCAGGATCTCCGACCACGCCCGCTGCTGGAACTGCATCGGAAGCACTCCGAGCGATGCGCGCCCCAGACGATCAGGGGTCACCCCCAGTAGCCCCCGGTAGACCTGAGGCGTGAGCCGGACACGCCGTCATCGCGGCGTCGCGGGACCGACTGACTTCGGTCAACGCCGCTCTGTCATGGCCGATGAATGCCGGGCCATGGCGGAGCGGCATAGGACGAGGTCGCGTTCCGTGCGGCCATCACGACCGCCCGGCGTGAGCTGGACCGTGGTCCGCACGAGACCGATCCGACGTGGACGAAGTTCGTTCGTCACTCGGAGATCACCTCATACGAAGCGGGGGGTGGAGACACCTCGGCGCACCCGTCCAGGCCGTCAAGCTCCGTCACGCGGTGCTCGACGACACCACCCGCTCCCGCGCGACCGAGCCTTGCTGCGGGCGTCACTCGCCGGAGCCTTGGTGCAGACCGGAGACCTCACCCAGGCGATCAGCCACAGCCTGATGATCCTGCCCGATCTGGGCACGACCCTGACCTCAGGCCGGGCGCTGCAGCGACTCCAACCGGTCCGCGAGGCCGCTGACACCGCCGGTGCGGCGAAGTTCTGCGACCAGTTCGACACGGTCGCCCGCGCGTTCCGGGCGACCTGAGGGATGCCTGAACCGCAGTCCGGCCATGAGGCGTTGTGACACGTTTCGAGGAACGTGTCCAGGACCCTGCCCGACCCTCCAATACCACAATCTCGCCGGACCCGATCCGCGCCACTGGCACTCCTCGTCGACCCACCCTCACCGGCGAACTGTGGTCTATTCAGCCGCCCGGTCGGCGGCAGGCGCTGCGTGGCCGGTAGGTCGACCGTCGGCGTGTCGGCTTGATCTCGCCGGTGATGTTGCGATCATGGGCTGGTGCCTGAGCCGTTGCCATCCTCTGTGGAGGAGCTGGTTGGGCTGGTTATCGAGCTGCGGGTGGCGAACGCGGGCCTGCGTGAGGTGATCGCCGGGCCGTCCAAGCCATCGTCGTCGGACCCGCCTTACCGCAAGCCGCAGCGCCGTTCGTCGGGACGTGCCCCTGGTCAGTGCCGTGGGGTGCCGGGCTCGGCGATGCCGCTGGTCGACAATCCTCACGAGACCGTTATCGGTGACCCGGGCAACTGCTCGGACTGTGGCGCGGACCTGTCCGGGGCACCGGTGACCGGCACGGCGCGCCGCCAGCTCACCGACGTGGTGGCACCGCCACCGCTGTGGGTCACCGAGTACCAGATCATCACCCGGGCCTGCCCGTGCTGCCTCGCCCGCACCCCAGGCGAGACCCCCGCGGGCGCGACCGGGCGGGCGCAGTACGGGCCGGGGGTCTTGACGCGGGCGGCGGAGTTGCTGTACGGGCACTACCTGCCCGTCGCCCGCGCCACCAGGCTGATGGCCTCGATGCGCAGGAATGCGGGCACGGGGAGACTGATACAAGGATATGGAGACTGATGCAAGATGGCCAAATCTTTCAAGGCAGCCCTACCGTACTTGATTGGCTTCGCAGCTGCCCCGCTAGTCGGAATGACTATTAGGCCGCTAATACGGGGCACTATCAAGACGACGATGAGGATTAGTTTGGAAGTGAAGAAGCTGGCCGCGGAGGCGGCTGAGGACTTGCAGGATCTCGCGGCTGAGGCGAGCGCCGAATTTATCGCGGCCGAGACAAAATCTGGCGTCTCTGCCGCTGCTCTCCCAGAAAATTCAGATGGTCAGAGGCGCCGTTGATCGCACCATGACAGCGCCGCCCAGCCAGCGGTGCCCGAGCCAGGCCTGCAGCTCGAACAGCGTCATCGGCTCCTTGACGTTGTATGGCGTTGCAGCTTGGCGTTGTATGGCGTTGCAGCGGATCGAGGGGCTGTCGGATCGGGAGGCGGTGGACCGGATCTTTGAGGTCACCCTGGACGCGGCGCAGGCGGCGGTGCTGGTCGGGGCGGCAGGTGTCAAGTCGCCCTGCGGCCGGCGGGTGGGCATCGGCGTAGTGACTGCGCGGTCAGGGCTTGGATCCGGCGCCCGATCGCGGCCGGGTTCACCCGTGACCAGGGCAGGGTTCATGATTGTCCTGTCCTCGTCGGTGCCGATACCGCGTCGCGGTCACCCTGGTCACTGCCTGTCGCTGACTCATCGTCAGTCCCACCCTCGGGGCCTACCGGCAGGTCGTGCAACTACCCCCCGTAGGCGCGCCCCACGCGGGCATCCCCAGATGAGTCAACGACCCCACCTACGCGCGCATTTTTGATGAGTCAACGCGGGACCTTGATTGTCGAGAGCGGTCGAGCTAGACTTGAAGCCGACTGCATTCACCACATGCGCACGAATGCAATGACATGGCAATGTCTACATGCGCACAAGTACCCATATTAGGGGGATCTGAATAATGTTTCCGGCTGTGGTAACCCCATACTTGGTTGGTGTCGTGACCGCCCCGCTGGTAGTGAGGATCATTAGGCCGATAGTGCGGGGCACCGTCAAGGCGTCGGTGGGACTCGCTTTGGAGGCCAGGAGGGCAGCCGCGGAGGCGGGTGCGGAGGTTCAGGGTATCGCCGCCGAGGCGAGTGCCGCCAAGGTCGGGTAGTTGGGGTGCCGATGGGGCACTGTAGGACACGGTGCCCTGTCTGGAGTTTCCTGCTTACCAGCCGGAACGATCATCATAACGACGGTGTGCGCACCACGAGGGTATGGCGGCGGCGTGGGGTGGCCTGTCGGTGCTCACGCTGCGGGCGGCGCTGCCCGGGCTACGACAGCTCAAGGCAGCCGGTGGGCGTTGCTGAAAAACCCCCGAACCTCAACGGTGACCAGCGCACCACCCTGGCTGGCCGACCCGTGACTACGTGCGCGACAAGCTGCGCGCGGTGCGGCCTGAAGGCTTGACGATCCGCTGTACCGAGCGGTAGCGCCAACCAAAATAGAGCTGCCCGCCGGGCATCCGCTGGCCGACCGATGCGAGAGTTTCTCGCCGATCTGGCCAACGCCAACAAGAGCCTGCACACGCTGCGCTGCCACCGCGGTGACCTCGTCCAGTTCGCCGGTCACCATGACGGCGAGGGGATAATCGACGCGAGCGTGCTGCACGGATTCTTTACCTCACCGGGGCGTTGCTCGCCCTCTTCCCTGTAATTGTCCTTGGTTCGGGTCGGTGGACGGGGAGAGGACGCCGAGGTGCCGGAGCTGCGGGTGCGACGAAGCATTTGGCCATGGCAGGGCGGGGAGATTGTGCCCGCGGTGGATGGGCCTGCAACACCTAGCTCCACCAAACTCGTCATAGACACCCGGGTATGTCGTTGGCGACAATCCTGGGTTCCTGACGGAACATCCGAACGATGAGTTGCCTTGCTCGCATATAGACTGCATAATAATTCCAGATGAAGTGATGATTCCACAACCACTGCCATGATTTACAGCAGCTAGGGGGACCCATGCAGGCCGTAGATGCCATCCATCGATACATCTCGCATCGAGAAGATCTGCTGCCCTATGCGGCGAGCGTCGACGTCTTCCTCGGGGAGCAGCTCGACCAGTCACCCGCTGTAGAGCTCGCCCCTCGACAGTGGCTCCAACTTCGGGCCAATGCGGCAAAGGCAGAGTTGTTGGGAGTGGACCTGGAATCCCGACGTGGCGGGCTGGGGCTGGGCAACCTCGCACTGGGGATCGCAACACTGACGGCCGGCATGCATGATCCAGACGCGCGGGAAGTGTTCGGGCTCGGACACGCCGAGATGGTGGTTCGACACGGCCAGCCGGAACTCGTCGATAAGGTGGTGAACGGCGTGTTGGGGTCCGGTCAGCTGGTTGGGGTGGCGAGTACCGAACCCAGCGGCGGCACCGACCTGGCGGGCCTGAGCTGCCGAGTGGTCGAGCGTGCTGGCCGATGGGTTCTCAACGGATCCAAGGGCCTGCTCAGCCGGATCGACGAGTCAGAGGGCTTCGTGGTTTTCGCCAAGCTCTCCCAGCCGGGCACGTGGGAAGCGCTGGCGAACGACGAGCAGCGCAAAGATCCGCTCTGTGCTTTCTGGGTTCCTGGCGATACGTCCGGCGTAGTCAGGGAGCACATCGAGCCGATGGGAATGCGCGGATGGAGCTGGGGCTACCTACATTTCGACGACGTCGAGCTGGACAAGACGTTTCTACTGGGCCACCCCGACGAGGGACGTGGCATATTCGATCAGCACTTCACCAAGTGGCGCTTGTTGATGGGCCTGGCCTGTCTGGGCGCTGCACTTGGTGCGATCGGTAGCGCCAGGCAGCGGCTGCGCTCCCGACGGATCGGCCGTCGCCGGCTGGCCGACATCCCGGTCGCGGCCCACCGACTGGGACATTCGGCTGTCCAGGTCGACTCGACGATCTCGTGGTGCCTTGGCCTGTTGGAGCGGATGGACCGTGGCCATGCCGATATGATGGATGCGTGCGGAGCGAAAGCGTTGGCGACCGACGTAGCTTTCCACGCCGTGGACACCACCATCCAACTGTTCGGTGCGGAAGGCTACGCCGTCAACCAGCCGTTCGAGCGGTTCCTCCGAGATATCCGAGGACTCCGCATCGCCGATGGTCCTAACGATGTCCTCTACTCCGTGGTCGGTCGAGCCTCGATGGACCACCACACGGTGCCCGAACCTCGGCTCCGACCCACGGTCTTGGGGGTCGAGGATCGGGTATGAAGACGTGCTGCGGCCCCCACCCACATCTCAGCGTCCCGCTGTCGAACAATCGACCGTGTGCGGCGGCTCGAAGGAGCGCGTGATTCTCCAAATCAGCGCTGAATCACGCGCTCGCCTCGCCGACCTGTAGGCGCCATAAGGACGCGTACACGCCCTCGCGCTCCAGCAACTCATGATGCGTTCCCCCTTCGACAACCACTCCGCCCTGACCCAACACATAAATCCAGTCGGCATGACGGATCGTCGACAAACGATGCGCGATAATGACTAATGTTCGATCCTTCGCGAAGTCTTTGAGTGCCCGCTGGATCGCCGCCTCTGTCTCGTTATCCACGGCCGATGTCGCCTCGTCGAGGATGACGATGGGCGCGTTCTTCACGATCGCTCGCGCCAACGAGATGCGTTGTTTCTGGCCGCCGGATAAGGTGGCACCACGCTCCCCGATCATCGTATCGTACCGGAATGGCAGGGCCTGGACAAAACCATCGGCCTCAGCCAGTCGAGCTGCGTTCGCCACCCGCTCTAGGTCAGCATCGAAACTGCCGTAACTGATGTTGTCCTGCACTGTCCCGTCGAACAGAAAGGCGTCCTGGCCCACGAAACCAATTGCTTTCCGCAGATCGTGCAATCTCAACTCGCGGATGTCGAGACCATCGAGGAGCACTCGCCCCGATGCGACGTCCTCCAAGCGCAACAGGAGCTTCGCGATGGTCGTCTTGCCGGCCCCAGTGACGCCGACGATGCCCGTGGTCTTTCTAGCGGCGATACGCAGGGACAGGTTGTGCAGGACTGGTGGGCGCCCTGGATAGGCAAATGTGACCCTGTCCAGCATAATCTCGCCCTTGACCTTCGCCACTTCCAGACCTCGGCCGGTCCCATCCGACTCCACCGGGAGGCGGCGAAGGTCGAGTATCCGTCTCAGTGCCGCTATCATCCGATGGTACTGCTCAACAGCGTCCCCGAGTGCCGGCAGTCGCCCGAGAAGCAATAAAGGCATGCTAGCCAAAGCATTGTAAGCGTCAAACGAGAGCGCGCCGGCCAGCACGTCGAGGCCGCCCGACAGGAAGACCCCCACCAGGGAAGCCATGGCACACAATCGTACCGTCTGAACGTAGCGCGTCGTACGCGTATCGACTTGGTAATTGCCCTGGCGGTACGCCTCGCTGAGGCGGTAAACACGGTCGATCTCGTACTCTTCAGCGGCGAAGCTCTTGACGGTCGCGATCGCCTCTAGATTGTTGATCAGCTGACTGTTCAACAGCGAACCCTTCTCGCCACTGATCGCGTAATCTGGCACCACATGCTCTTGGTGGTAGAAAGACAGCCAGGCAATGATCGGTACCGGCAGAAAAACGATCCAAGCAATTCCTGGAGCAAAGAACAGAAACACTGGAATGAAAACGAGAAAACTGGTTCCGAGTTGAACAAGATCGTTCGCCGAGGTAGCAAAAAAACGTCCTAACTGGTTGACGTCCTCGGTCAGTGTACTGGCGATCCTGGTTGTCCGCTCGCCCTCCAGGTGCCGGAGTCCGACTCGCTGAACATGGGCATACATCTCGGTGCGCCACTCATGTTGCACGGACTGGGCGAGATCGCGCCAGAGCACACCCGCGCCGAATGACAGCGCAGCGATGACCGCAAACACGAAGACGGTTGCTCCGGCTAGGAACCAGATCTGACTGGAAGCGCTGGCCAACCCCAGATGCGCGAGAACAGCGCTGCCCCCATTAATGAGGATCAAAAAAAACCAGGCAAAAAACACAAAAATTGTCATTTCTAGGATCTGTCCGAAAACAGAGAGAAATGACGCCAGATAGAACTTTCGCTTGTGCGATCCGACAATGTATAGAAGAGGATGCCGCGTTGATCGCAACGGTACCGTCGAGGCATGCTGAGAACTGCTGGATCTTCGCCAGGCGCGCCGGACAACGACCACAGTTGCCAGGACGACGGCCCCCAGGCGCACCACCGGTGGCGGGCGAAGAGACCGCCTTAGGGCCAAGACTAGTGCGGCGCCGCCGGCAAGAGTGAATAGCGGGTCGGTGTGATTCCGGTGCCTAACCCGCGCCGATTCCACAGGGGGCTCAGGACTCGAGGATCGAGTGAGTGTTACGGCCTGTCGAACAGCCAGCGCAACAGCTTCCCGGACAAGCTGACCGACCACCTCTCCGCTCAGTGCGGTGTCGTGGCAGACGAGCAACCGACCGGTGACCGGGTTCGCGCGTATCACGCCGACCCCCGGCGATTCCCGGAGCCTTTCCTCCAGGAGTTCGGCGACGCCAGGCGAGCCCAGCACCCCCCCAATGTCCCACCGCTGGCGCCCCCGAATGACCGACCGCGGTCGCATCACAAGTTTTTCCCGCTGGCGCCCCATGAGGGCACCTACCGTTGTTGATGGCATACGTCACAGTCACCGATTTCGAAGTCGGCGGCCCATTCAAGGCCCCGGCAAAGTTATTTGCTGATAACCTAAGCTGCCAGGCTGTGAGTTGCCCGGCCCACCCCGACACAGCAAGAGAGGTATAGGTTCGACGCTGTCATTAGGATCCCAGATTACCGCCGTTCTACCGGCGATCGATGGCCACCGATGATCGCGGCAAGAAAAAGCCAGCCGAGACCGTCAATAGAAATCTTCACCCTGCCCCCCACCGGTTCAGACCCGAACAATTAACCGCCTGAATCTGCATTGCTCGTCTCCGCGACCAGGCGTCTTCTTCGTACAGGTGCGTATTGAGCTCTGCAGTATCGCGGTATCCCCAGCTCGGATCTTAGCCCGACCACTCCTGGTAAACAAGGCCGGGGTGAGCACCGTCAGGTTGACGGGGCCGAGATGTCCGGTGGTTGAGATGTCCCGGGGTCGGGGGCGTCCGGGGGGCTGGGATGTCCCGGTCCGGGTGTCCGGTTGCCTGGTGTGGGTCGGTCAGACGGGGCTGTTGCGCGTCGTTCCGGTGCGACGGTTCACGCCCCAGCCCTGCCGTCACAGATGCTCAAGTTCGAAGATCACCTCACCGACCGCAACGTTGATCCAGTACTTGCGGAGCAACCGCCAACCACTCTCTTCGAACACGGACTCCCAGTCCGCGGTGGTGGGCAGGAACGCTCCCATCATGTCGTGTGCTAATTCGAAGCCGAGCGCGAACACGGGCAGGTCGCGGTCGGTGACTCCGACCGTCCGTGTGGCATCGCCGAGCAAGAATCGCCGGACGTTTGGAAATAACACATTCAGGTGTCGGAGCGTGTTTACGCACTGCTGCCTCGGCCAGAAGTCGTGGCCCATCATGAAACACATAAGAAGCTCGACATTGACAAATTCTGGGCGTCGCTCCATCGTCCGCGCGTCCGCCTCCAAAAAATTTACGCGATCGGCCAGTCCGGCGTTTCCGGCCTCCGCCGCAGCCACTTCCAGCGCGGGCCTGGCGATGTCAATTCCCAGGCCGCGCGTTCCCGGATAATGGCGAAGGATCTACATTACTCGTTCACCGCTTCCACAACCCAGATCCGCCACGACGGTGAAGTCGAAGTCCAGCCCGTCGACTGCCTCCCAAAACCACGGATCGTAGCAAAAAGTGTTGATCTCGCGGCAGGCGAGCGCGATTGCGACCGGGTCCCGCTGGTAGAAGTCGCCGAACCGGTTCTCCGTACGGAGCACGGTCGGCATCTGTCGGAAGAGCTCTGCGCTACCCCTGGTCAGCCAGTGAAAGAAGGACCGCGTCCGGTACACCTCAGCGAAGTTCACGGCCGGAACCACCTTGGTGTTGTCGCGTTCCACGACGTCCACTGCGGCCAACGCCCGGAACATCCCCACGGTCGATGGCACGTCGAGCCGCCGACTGGTAGCGAATTCGTGCGCGTCCAGCGCACCACGCTCGTTCAACTCGTCCAGCGCACCGAGCTCCCAGGCCGCGCTAATCGCTGACGCCGCCACCGCCGAGTTGTAAATATAAGCCGCCGCTTTCCCGGCGTCGTCGCCCGTGATCGTATTCATATCTATTGCCCCGTTCAGTTGCAATTCCATCGGGAAAGCTCTAAATACAGAGGCCCGTGAAGTGGCCGGGGGCGCGTCCCCAGGAGGATGGGAGTGTTTCACCGTGTCAGTCGGTCTGGTGGACCGGGCTCATGATGCGCAAGTACTGGCGCAGTAACTGTTCGGTCACGCCGTGCGCAACGATCGGAGCGAAGCCGTCGAGGGGTTCCTTCGCCCGTGGCATTGAGCTGTTCTTGTCGGGCGGGTCGCTGGCAGAATGGGGGGGCAGCGCTGCAGCCAGTATCTCGTACTTCTCAACAGATCGGCCCGCGAGGTCGCGGCGCCACTCGGAGCTTGGCTTGCATTCAATCTTGTAGCCGATTCGGCGGGCTTGCTCGATGATCTCCGTCAACGACACCTGACGATGCGCGGTCAGGATGAACGAACCCCCCTGCTCGGGGTCGTGCCCGAGCAGCCGCCGCGCCGCCTCATCGACGGGTATCCAGTACTCGGACAGCTCAGTATCTGGTGCAATGCCCAGCTCCAGGATACAACGGATCGTGCGCATAAGGATATCGCGGTCATTGCCCCGTCCGGTTTCGCTGTCGCCCATGAGCCTCGGGGCGCGGTATATCGTAGCCGGAATGCCATGCGCTCGTGCTTCGTTGACAATTTTCTCTGCTCGCCATTTGCTTTCCAAGTAACCTGATCTGTCGGCCGACGTTGCGGGGTGGTATCCCGTGATCGAGCTGGTCGAGACGAAGCGCAGTGGCTTGCACCAGGTCGTTGCCGCGAGCAGGAGCAACGCCCGGGTTCCATCCACATTGGCAGCCTCAAGTGTCTCGTAGGGATGCAACGCATTCACGTTCGCGCCACTATGAATGATCAGGTCGATCTCCTCGGCCAGGCACTCGTATTCGTCGTCTGTGAGACCAAGACGCGGGCGCGCCAGGTCACCCACAACGACACGAATCCGATCCCGAGGAAGAGTGTCGGGCGACAACCCGTAACACTCAAAGTTCGCCAAGAGCCTGTCCCACCCCTGCTGGGTGCTACTCGCCCGCACCAGACAGTGCACCATCCCTGGATAACGAGCCAGGGCCTCGCGCAGCAAGAACGCCCCAAAGAATCCCGTCGCGCCGGTAAGCAGCACATTATCTCCATGATGCCGGGTCACCAGTGGGAGAGGGTGTGGCCAGGAGGGCGACTCCTGCTTGCGCCGGCCACCACCGCTGGGCAGGGGCAACCGACCGGGCTCAGCACCCGCTGGAAACGGTCGCGCAGGAGCCACCACAGCCGCAGCCAGCTCACCGACCGTCTGGCACCGGAACAACTCACGCAACGGGATCTCCCACTCGAACACCTCACGAAGCCGGAAAATCAGGCGCGCCCCCAACAACGAATCACCACCGAGGTCAAAGAAGTTGTCCTCCCGCCCGACCCGCTCCAGCCCCAAAACCTGCGCCCACACCCGCGCCATCGTCACCTCCACGACACCCCGCGGGGCAACGAACCCGGTACGCACTTCCCCACCCTCAGGCAACGCGTCGCGATCCAGCTTGCCGCCGGCCGTCAACGGCAACTCATCCAGCACCACGAACACCGCGGGCACCAGGTACTCGGGCAGACGCGCACGCAGATACTCACGCAGCAGATCTCCGGGGAAACCGCCGCCCGCAACGGGCACCACATAAGCGACGAGCCGATGGTCCCCGGGCCCGTCCTGGCGGGGGATCACCACGGCCTGCGCGACGTCAGGGCGCTCGGTGAGCACGGCCTCGATCTCGCCTGGCTCGACCCGGAAACCACGGATCTTGACCTGATCATCTGCGCGACCAACGAACTCCAGCTCCCCCGCAGCACGCCAGCGGACCAGATCACCGGTGCGGTACATCCGAACCCCCGCCGGGCCATAGGGGTCGACGACGAACCGCTGCGCGGTCAGACCGGGCTGGTGCAAGTAGCCTCGTGCCAACCCCGCCCCAGCCACGTACAACTCCCCCACCACACCCGGCGGCACCAAGTGCATACCGGCGTCGAGCACGTACACCCGGGAATTGGTGATCGGCCGACCGATCACCGGAGAGGACCAGTGGCCCATCCGCGCCACGAGCGCATCGACCGTGCATTCAGTCGGCCCATAGAAATTAAGCCCCTCAACCCCCGCCACCGACCGTAGCTGGTCCCACAACTGCTCGGAAACGGTCTCCCCGCCTACCACAACCACCGACGGCCGCCACCGACCGTTACCCAACAACCCCCTCAGCACCAGCAACTGCACATAGGAAGGTGTGGCATCGACATAATCGATGTGCTGCCGGGCGACGTAGCCCACCAACTCATCCGGATCCGTCCGCGTCACCTCATCAACCACATGCAACTCATGACCCGCGAACATCCACAGCAGCTGATCCCACGACGCATCGAACGCAAACGACGTCGTCTGCGCAACCCGCAACCGGCGACCCCCCACCGCCACCACCGAGGGCGCGAACACGCTCTCACGATGGCTAGAGAACAGATTCGCCACACTCTGATGGCAGACCACCACACCCTTGGGGACACCGGTGGAACCCGAGGTGTAGATCACATACGCCGGATGTGCCGGTCTGAGGCGGGCGGTGCGGTCAGCGTCAGTGGGGTCAGTGCTCGCACAACCACCCAACACCGTGGCGGTTTCCGGATCGTCCAGCACCAGCGGGGTCGTGGCGGCGTCCTGGGGAACACGTCCCAGCGTCTGGGTGTCGGTCAGCAGCAACGCTGGTTGCGCGTCGTGGAGCATGAACTCGATCCGCGCCGCGGGGTAATCCGGATCCACCGGCAGGTACGCAGCTCCCGCCTTGAGTACCGCCAGGATCGCGACCACCACCTCGGGTGAGCGGGGCAGGGCCAACGCCACGAACTGCTCAGGACCCACACCCCGAGCGATCAGCGCGCGCGCCAGCTGATTCGCCCGAGCGTTGAGCTGCGCATAGGTCAGCGTGACCTCACCGAAGACCATCGCCACCGCCTCCGGCGTGGCCCGCACCTGAGCCTCGAACAACACCGGCAAGCTACCCTGAACCACCGGCTGGGCGGTGTCGTTGCCATCGACCACCAACCGGGCGCGTTCCTCGGTGGTGAGGATGTCGATCCGGCTGATCGACCGGTCCGGATCAGCGACCACCGCCTCCAACAACCGCACCCACCGCGCGAAGAGCACCTCGACCGTGCCGGCATCAAAC
Organism: Pseudonocardia sp.; assembly: GCA_050701055.1. Taxonomy (GTDB): domain Bacteria; phylum Actinomycetota; class Actinomycetes; order Mycobacteriales; family Pseudonocardiaceae; genus Pseudonocardia. The sequence continues at coordinate 20,830 of JBOHEO010000063.1, forward strand.
AGATCGCTGGCGTACTCGACAAGCCCATCCAAGCCCTGCGGGCTACCGTCTGCACCCCGCCGCTCACGCAGGCTGAAGCAGAGGTCGAACTCGGCGGCCCCGGTCCGCGCCGGCACGGTGGACACCCCCAGACCGGGTAACTCGAAATCGGCCTGGGGAATGCTCTGCACTGCCAGCATGATCTGGAACAACGGGTGGTGCGCCAGCGACCGGGTGGGGTTGAGGACGTCAACGAGATACTCGAAGGGCACGTCCTGATGGGTGTAAGCGGCCAGCGCGGTCTCGCGTACCCGGGCGAGCAGCTGCGCGAAGGTCGGGTTACCGGAGGTGTCGGTACGCAGCACCAGAGTGTTGACGAAAAACCCGACCAACTCGTCCAACGCCTGGTCGGTGCGCCCGGCGATCGGGCTGCCCACCGGAATGTCACTACCCGCGCCCAGCCGGGACAACAACGCAGCCAACCCGGCCTGCAACACCATGAACACACTCGCCCCACCACCGCGGGCCAGACCCACCAACCCTTGATGCAACGTCTGCTCCAACCGAACAGCCACCCGACCACCCCGATAGGACGCCACCACCGGGCGGGGACGGTCCGTGGGCAGCGTCAACTGCTCGGGCAACCCGGCCAACGCCTCGGTCCAGTACGCCAGCTGGCAGGCAAACAGGCTGCCGGGGTCAGCGTGATCACCGAGCAGCTGGTGCTGCCACAACGTGTAGTCGGCGTATTGGACCGGCAACGGCGCCCACCCCGGCTCCGCACCCCGACACCGCGCCGCGTACGCCCGGGCCAGATCCTGCGACAGCGGGCCCATTGACCAGTCGTCACCAGCGATGTGATGCACCACGACCAGCAGCACATGCTCATCGGGCCCCACCATGAACAGTTCGGTGCGCATCGGTGGCTCGGTGGCAAGGTCGAACCCGCGTTGGGCCGCCCCGGCCAACGCCTCGGGCAACGCGGTCTCGCTGGTCTGGGTGACGGGTAGCGAGGGGCGCGCCGCATCGGCGTCGAGGACCTGCTGGTAAGGCACACCATCGACCTGCGGGAAGACCGTCCGCAAACTCTCATGACGGGCGATGACATCACCCAGCGCGGTGCGCAGCGCCTGACGGTCCAGCTTTCCGGACAGGCGCAGTGCACGTGGCATGTGATAGGTGGCGCTGGGACCCTCCAGTTGGTCGACGAACCACAACCGGCGTTGCGCGAACGACAACGGCACCACATCCGGACGCGCACCGGGCGTCAACGCCAACCGCGCCTGTCCCGCGTTGTCCAGGCGTGCGGCCAATCCGGCCACTGTCGGGGTCTCGAACAGGGCGCGCAGTTCCAGCTCGACACCGAGGGTGGCGCGGACCTGGGCGACCAGGCGAGTCGCCAGCAACGAATGCCCACCCACATCGAAGAAGCCATCGTCGATGCCGACCCCGACCAGGCCCAGCACCTCGGCGAACAGCTCGGCGAGTAGCTGTTCTTGGGGTGTTCTGGGCGCCCGACCGGTCCCTGCTGACCCGAGCTCCGGGGCGGGCAACGCGTTACGGTCCAGCTTGCCGTTGGGCGTCAACGGCAAGCGGTCCACGGGCACGAACGCCGAGGGCACCATGTACTCGGGCAGACGCTCACGCAGAAACTCGCGCAGCAGATCCGGTCGGGTGCCATCGTCCCTGGCAGCCACCACGTAGGCGGCCAGCCGTTTGTCCCCGGGCCGGTCTTCGCGGGCTACGACAACGGTTTGTGCGATGTCGGGGTGTCCGGCGAGTGCGTTTTCGATCTCGCCCAGCTCGATCCGGAACCCGCGGATCTTGACCTGATCATCCGCGCGGCCGACGAACTCCAGATCCCCGTCGGCACGCCAGCGGACCAGATCCCCCGTACGGTACACGCGGACCCCCGGAGGGCCGTAGGGGTCGGCCACGAACCGCTGCGCGGTCAGACCCGGCTGGTGCAGATAACCCCGCGCCAACCCCACCCCGCCGATATACAACTCACCTACCACCCCGGGCGGCACCAACCGCAATTCAGCATCAAGCACATACACCCGGGTGTTGACGGTCGGCCGACCGATCGGCGGGGGCAGCTGCGTCGCGGCGGACAGCGGATCGCTCATGGTGGCGAACCAGGTGGTCTCGGTGGGACCGTAGAGGTTGATCATCCTCCGATCCGTCGACCAGGTGTCCACCAGCTGCGGCGGGCACGCCTCACCTGCCACGACCACCGTCACCGCTGGCGGCAGACCATCCTGAGCTGGCAGTACTGCCAGCGCCGACGGTGGCAACGTCGCATGCGTCACCCGCTGACTGTTCACCAACGCGACCAGCGGGGCTCCCGGCAGCAGCTGTTCTGTGGGGGCTACCACCAGCGTCGCCCCTGACAACAGGCCCAGGCACAGCTCCGCGCACGATCCGTCGAAGCTGGGTGAGGAGAAGTGGAGTACCCGGCTGTGGGCACCGACCTCGAAGTGCTCGATCTGGGCCGCGGCACGACTGGAGATGCCGGCATGGCTGACGACGACGCCTTTGGGTTGACCGGTGGAGCCGGAGGTGTAGATCACATACGCCGGGTGCGCGGGCATCAGGAGGGTGGTGCGGTCGGTGCCGGTCGGATCAGTGTCCGCGCAACCGCCCAGCATGTCGATGGTGTCGGAATCGTCGATCACCAGCCGGGCGGTCAGGTCGGTGTCGGGCAGCCTGCCTTCGGTCTGGGTGGTGGTCAACAGCAGCGCTGGTTGTGCGTCGTGGAGCATGGCGCTGATCCGCGCAGACGGGTAGTCGGGGTCCAGTGGCAGGTAGGCGGCTCCGGTCTTGAGTACCGCCAAGATCGCGACGATCAGCTCCGGTGAGCGTGGCAGCGCCAGCGCGACGATCTGCTCGGGGCCCACCCCCCGGGCGATGAGCGCGTGGGCAAGCTGGTTCGCTCGGGTGTTGAGCTGGTTGTAGGTCACGGTGGTGGCCTCGGACGCCACCGCCACCGCTTGCGGCGTGGCCGCCACCTGAGCCTGGAACAACATCGGTAGGCAGGTCACCGGGATCGGGCCGGCAGTGTCGTTGTAGTCGACCAACAACCGGTGACGTTCTTCAGCGGTGAGGACGTCGATCTGATTGATCAGCCGATCCGGATCAGCGACCGTGATGGTGTCCAACAGGTTCAGGAAGCGATGATGGTGGGCGGTCAGCTCGTCAGCGCTGCAGACTTCCGGGTGCGCCCGCAAGGCGAGCTGCAACTCCGAGCCATCCCTCCTGTCCCACACAAAAAACGATAAATCACCAACCAACGGAATGGAGACGTTGTGCACGGCGGCCCGATACCCAGCAAAACGCAGATCATAGTCGAACGACATGATATTGACTACCGGCGCAAAAGACGTCCCAATGTCACTGGACAGCCCAAGATCCCGACGAAGATCCTCACCCCGGTAGCGTTGATGCGCCAACAGCTCACCAACTTCCCCCGCCACTTGCCCGACAAGCTCGGACAGACCCGTGGCGCGGCCCACCGACAACCGCAGTGGCAAGAGATTAGACACCATACCCGGTATGCGCTTCAGCGCAGGATCCTGCCGAGCCGCGACCGGCAAGCCAACCACGACGTCCCGCGCACCGGTCAGCCGGTGCACGTACACCACCGTCGCAGCGATCATGACTCGGGACCACCGCACCCCAGCCCGACGCGCCACTGCCTGCAATCTCTCCCCCGTAGACGACAACGAGGACACAGCTGTCTGATGGAAGAAACTCGCAGGTCTCCGCGAAGACCGACCGGTGACACTGACCGGCTCCGGCCGATCAGCAAAACGCTTCGCCCAATATTCTTGATCACCGATGAACTGCCCCGACGCACGATAAGCCACATCACTGTCCACCAGCTCACGCAGCGAACCAAATACCTGCGGATCACCAGCAGACCCCTGGGCGAGCGCCGTGTACATCACCGCCAACCGTTGCGCAACGAGAGAACAGCCCAGCCTGTCCATCACGATATGATGATAACTCTGATACCACCAGAACCGGTCGGCCCGCACCTTGAACAACGCGTAACTGAACGGTGCATCACGAGTGAGATCCATCGGCCGAGCCGCATCCGCCGCCATCCATCCTCGCGCAGCCGCGCGCGGATCAGGTTCGCGACTGACATCGACGACCGGCATCAACCAATCCGACGACGCCACCACGACCTGCCGCGGCCCGTCGTCGTCCTCGACGAACCGGACATGCAGCCCGTCGACCTCCCCGGCAACCCGCCGTAACGCCACCTCGAACAGTACCGGATCGACCGGCCCGAATATCTCTATATACTCACCGAACTTGTAGACCTGGTTCACCCTGTTCAATTGCTGCTCAGCAAACCATATCTCACGCTGCGCGGCCGACAACAGCAGGGCAGCACAATCACGACCAAACACCACTACCTCCCCCTATCCTCCCCTTGACCGCCCCCGCAGAGG
>JBOHEO010000064.1:0-24989 GCA_050701055.1 Pseudonocardia sp.
CATCCGGCCCACGTAACGCCGTTCGCCGTCCTCGGCGTCGAGCCGGCCGAACGCGAGCCCGTGCTCCGCGGCCCGCAGCGCCGCCAGCCGGTCGGTGTACATGGCCACGGCGGCGTCCCGCTCGGTGAGAGCCTGCGGAGTGCCCACCGTCTCGTCGTGCAGCACCCCGTGCAGCCTTCCGGCGGTATCGGCCCGCCGGGCGTCGAGGTGCGCGTAGAGCATCGCGACGTACGCGCGCTCGTGCTCGAGCCCGCCATCGGGGTCCCTGGCACCGGGATTCGGGGTGTACGGGATCGCGGTCGGACCGCTGTTCGACACGAGGAGATCACCTTCACGAGCCGGGAGGACGGGATAGCGACTCACAAACGTACCAGCGTGGGCGTTTGTGCCACGCAACCCGCGGGAAACCCATCATGTGAACCCATTCCTGGATCGCCGGATTCCGTCCTGCCGCCAGGATTCCGGACGCCGTGGCTGACGCGTCGCGGGACGTCGACTATGCGCACCTCACCCCGCTGCTCCAGCAGTTCATCACACTGCAACCGGGCCATCCATGCCATATCGAGCTGCGGCGCAAGCTGGTGACGGGCTATCTCCCGGTCGTTGCGCACATCGCTCGCCGTTTCGCCGGACGCGGCGAACCCGTCGACGACCTGGTACAGGCCGGCACCGTCGGTCTGCTCAACGCCGTCGACCGGTTCGAACCGGACCGCGGGGTGGACTTCCTCGCCTACGCCGTTCCCACGATCACCGGAGAGATCCGCCGACACTTCCGGGACCGCACCTGGGCGATGCGGGTGCCCCGGCGGCTCAAGGACCTGCAGGGCACGATCAACGCCGCCGTCGGTCCGCTGTCCCAGGACCTGGGCAGGGCCCCGCGGCCCAGCGAGATCGCCCAGTATCTCGAGGTCTCCACCGACACGGTCCTGGAGGGTCTCACCGCGCGGCAGGCCTACCGCAGCAGCTCCCTCGACGAGCTGATCACCGGTGCGGAGGCCACGCTCACCGAGACCCTCGGCACGGCAGACGCGGAGCTGGAGATGGTCGAGTACCGCCAGACCCTCGGCCCGCTGCTGGACAACCTGCCCGAACGCGAGCGGACCATCATCGTTCTGCGGTTCTTCGGCAACCTGACCCAGACGCAGATCGCCGACCGGGTGGGCCTGTCCCAGATGCACGTCTCCCGCCTGCTCGCCCAGACCGTTCACGGGCTGCGCCGACGGATGATCGAGGATGACTGACCTGACGGTGGTGTCCGGGCCTCCCATGAACGGGAGTACCCGGACATTCCCCGTGAACGTAGGCTCCCCACCGTCAACATCATCTGATCATCGCGGACAGGAGAGTCTCCATGGCCCCGGTCACGGTCAGCACTGATCGAACTCGACCTCAGGTAGCCGGTGGGGTATCGGACGGGCCTCAGGTGGGCTCGATACCCGCGTTGCGCCCGTCGACCGCGCGGCAGGAACGGATCTCCGAGGTGAGGATGGCCCGTGCGCCGAGGACGGCGAGGCTGTCCATCACGCCGTTGACCCGGCTCCGCAGCACCATCGCCCGGACCGCGAACCACCCGTTCTCCGACAGCGGGGAGATCGTGGGCGCCTGGAGCCCCGGCGTGATGTCCTTCGCCTCCTCGAGCACGATTATCGGGCAGTCGTAGTCGAGCATCAGGTACTGACGGGCGTAAACGACCCCGCGGAGCCGCTCGGTGAACACGCCCTTGGCCACGGTGGTCGCCGGGGGCTCCACCCGATCGGGCCGCGGCTCGCGCTGGATGAGGGCGGCCTGCGACTCGGCAATCGCATCGCCGATGACCTTGAGTTGATGCTGGCGCAGGGTGCGGCCGGACGAGACCACATCGGCGATGGCATCAGCCAGACCGAGGTGGACCGAGATCTCCACCGCGCCGTCGAGCTTGATGATCTCGGCTCGGATCCGGTTGCGGGCCAGGTGCGAACGGACCAGCCGAGGGTAGGAGGTGGCGATCTTCCTGCCCTCGAGGTCCTCGAGCTTCCAGTCGTTCTCCTCCTTCGTGGCGTACCGGAACTTCGACGCGCCGAAGCCGAGCTTGAGCATCTCCTGAACCTGGCTCCCGGACTCGTCCATCAGGTCCGCGCCGGTGATCCCGAGGTCCAGGTCGCCCGAGCCGACGTAGGTGGCGATGTCCTTGGGCCGGAGATAGAAGAACTCGACCTGATTCTCCTCGTCGAGCATGCTGAGATCGCGAGAATCCGAGCGCTGCCGGTAGCCGGCCTCCCGCATCATCAACATCGCGGGCTCTGCCAGGGTCCCCTTGTTGGGGAGGGCGACGCGGAGCATGAACTTTCCCCTCGAAAGTGTCGTGCTGGGTTGGGTACTAAAGGAACTTGTAGACATCTTCCAGGTTGAGCCCGCGGCCGATCATGAGGACCTGCAACCGGTAGAGCAGCTGCGAGATCTCCTCGGCCAGCGCGTCGTTGGCCTCATGCTCAGCGGCGAGCCACACCTCACCGGCCTCCTCGAGTATTTTCTTGCCCTGCGCGTGGACCCCGGCGTCGAGTGCCGCCACAGTGCCGGACCCCGCCGGCCGGTTGGCGGCCTTGTCGGTCAGCTCGGCGAACAGCTCGTCGAAAGTCTTCATGTCGGCGTCCCCTCTTCCTACTTCAGTGTCATCCGATTCGGATGTGCCGATGCACCAGCACGCGGATCGTTGCTGTCGCCGGACCCGGGGATGCGTTGGATGGCTGAAACCCGACCGTCCGATGATCTACCCGACCGGAGCGATGAGTCGATGAGAGGCTCATGTGCGGGGCCCAACGGTCTCAGTACGTCGGGATGACGTCTTGATACTGCCGAGCAACGCGGACGTCCGGACGTGACCTTGCGGGCTGGTCTCATGCTGCCCTGCGAGCCCGGACCCAGGTGTGGGCGTCCACGATCTGAGTGGCGGTGAGCCCGACCAGCGAGCGCCGCTGCACACGTCGCGGCCCCGGGGGGACCGGGACCTCGCAGGGCACCACCAACACCGTGGCGCCCGCGCGTTCGGCGGCCAGTGCGCCGATGGGTGAGTCCTCGATCGCGACGCACTCCGCGATCGGCACGTCCAGCAGCTCGGCCGCCCGGAGGTACGGATCGGGGTCGGGCTTGCCGCGGGACACCTCGTCCCCGCAGACGATGACGGCGAAGTGCTCGCGACCGATGGCGTCGAGCGCCATCTCGGTGAGGATCCGCCCCGTGTTCGTGACCAGCGCCGTGGGCAGGCCCATGGCCCGCACGGTGTGCAGTGCGTCGAGTGCACCGGGGCGCCACTCCAGACCCGCGGCGAACAGCTCACCGGTGCGGGCGAGCAACCACCGCTGCACGGCGGCGGTCCGCTCCGGGTCGGGCGGCAGCCCCAGATCCTCGAAGAGGATCACGAGCGTGTGCGCCATGTTCGACCCGACGACGGCCTCGCGAGCGCCGGCGCTCAACTCCCCACCGAGCCACCGCGCGGTGTCTCGCAACGAAACGCTCCACACCTTCTCCGAGTCGACCAAGGTGCCGTCCATGTCCCACAACACCGCCCCAGGCCCCCCAGAACTCGAACGAACGGCACTTTCGTCCATACCTAACGGACGAGAGTGCCGTTCGTTGCCATGGGGCGGGGGGCGGGGCGGGGCGGGGGCGGGAGGTGGGGGGCGCTTCTCAGTTGGCATTGAAGTACTTCGCTTCCGGGTGGTGGGCCACCAGGGCGTCGGTTGACTGCTCGGGGTGTAGCTGTAGCTCCTCGGACAGCTCCACGCCGATGCGGGCGGGCTCCAGCAGCTCGACGATCTTCGTGCGGTCGTCGAGGTTGGGGCAGGCCCCGTAGCCGAGGGAGTACCGGGCCCCGCGGTAGCCGAGCTTGAAGAACTCCGTCACGTCGGCCGGGTCCTCCGTGGCGACGGCGCCGCCCGCGGGGAACGTCAGCTCCTCACGGATCCGCCGGTGCCAGTACTCGGCGAGCGCCTCGGTGAGCTGAACGCTCAGACCGTGGACCTCGAGGTAGTCGCGGTAGGCGTCCTTGGCGAAGAGCTCGCCCGCATAGTCGGCGATCGCCTGCCCCATCGTCACCAGGTGCAGCGGCAGGACGTCCACCTCGCCACGCTGGGCAGCCAACTCGCGCGGCCGCCAGAAGTCGGCCAGGCAGAGGTGGCGGTCGCGGCGCTGGCGGGGGAACCGGAACCGGTACCGCTCTTCCGCATCAGCACTCGGCTGGTCGAGCACGACGAGGCTGTCGCCGTCGGACACAGCGGGGAAGTAGCCGTAGACGAGGGCGGCGTGCGCGAGAACACCCTCCGTGGACAGGCGCTCCAGCCAGTAACGCAGGCGCGGGCGCCCCTCGGTGTCCACGAGCTCCTCGTACGACGGGCCCGAGCCACCCTTCACCCCCCGCAGGCCCCACTGGCCCAGGAACAGGGCACGCTCGTCGACCATGCCCGCGTAATCGGCCAGCGCGACCCCGCGCACCACCCGGGTGCCCCAGAACGGCGGCACGGGAAGCGGGTTGTCGACCGTGACATCGGATCGGGCCGGCATCGGCCCGGCCAGCGCCGCTTCTGCCGCCTTGCGCTTGGCCGCGACCCGCTGAGAACGCTCGTGGCGGGCCTTGCGCTCGGCGCGGGCCGCCTCCTCGGCCGGGTCGACCGGCAGTGCCCCGTCCCGAACCCGCGCCATCGTCGCGTCCATCAGGCGCAGGCCCTCGAATGCGTCCCGGGCGTAGGAGACCCGGCCCTGGTAGATGTCCGACAGGTCGTTCTCGACGTAGGACCGGGTGAGCGCGGCGCCACCGAGCAGTACGGGCAGCCGTTGCGCGATCCCCCGGGAGTTCATCTCCTGAAGGTTCTCCTTCATGATCACTGTGGACTTGACCAGCAGGCCGGACATGCCCACGGCGTCGGCGCGGTGCTCGTCGGCGGCCGACAGGATCGTGCTGATCGGCTGCTTGATCCCGAGGTTGACCACGCTGTAGCCGTTGTTGGTGAGGATGATGTCGACGAGGTTCTTGCCGATGTCGTGCACATCGCCCTTGACCGTGGCGAGCACGATGGTGCCCCGGCCGCCGGAGTCGGACTTTTCCATGTGTGGCTCGAGATGCGCCACCGCTGTCTTCATGACTTCGGCGCTGGCCAGCACGAACGGCAGCTGCATCTGGCCCGACCCGAACAGCTCGCCGACGGTTTTCATCCCGGACAGCAGGGTGTCATTGATGATCTCCAGGGCGGGCCGGGACTCCAGTGCCTCGGCGAGATCGGATTCGAGCCCGCCGCGTTCTCCGTCCACGATCCGGCGCTCCAGCCGCTCGAACAGCGGCAACCCGGCCAGTTCCTCGGACCGCCCGGCCCGCGCCGAGGATGCCGTGACGCCCTCGAAGAGCTCCATGAAGCGGTTCAGCGGGTCATACCCGGCGCGACGGCGGTCGTAGACGAGATCGAGCGCAACCGACCGCTGCTCGTCGGGGATCTTGGCCATCGGAAGGATCTTGGCGGCGCTGACGATCGCGGTGTCGAGCCCGGCGTTGACACACTCGTGCAGGAACACCGAGTTGAGCACCTGGCGGGCGGCGGGGTTCAGCCCGAAGGACACGTTCGACACGCCGAGGGTGGTCTGCACGTCGGGATGGCGGCGCTTGAGCTCGCGAATCGCCTCGATGGTCTCCAGCGCGTCGCGGCGCACCTCCTCCTGGCCGGTGGTGATCGGAAAGGTCAGGGTGTCGACCACGATGTCCGCGACCTGCATGGCGTGGTTGGTGCTCAGGTCGCGGATCAGCCGCTCGGCCACCCGGACCTTCCACTCGGCGGTCCTGGCCTGGCCCTCCTCGTCAATGCACAGCGCGACGACGGCGCAGCCGTGCTCGCGCACGAGCTCCATCGCCCGCTGGAAACGCGACCCGGGGCCGTCGCCGTCCTCGTAGTTGACCGAGTTGACGATCGAGCGCCCGCCGAGGCGCTCGAGCCCGGCCCGGAGCACCTCGGGTTCGGTGGAGTCGAGCATCACCGGCAGCGTGGACGCCGTGGCCAGCCGTCCGGCCAGCTCCGCCATGTCGGCGACGCCGTCGCGGCCCACGTAGTCGATGCACAGGTCGATGAGGTGCGCGCCTTCGCGGGTCTGCTCGCGCGCGATCCCGACGCAGGCCTCCCAGTCCTGCGCCAGCATCGCGTCGCGGAACTTCTTGGACCCGTTGGCGTTGGTGCGCTCACCGACCATCAGCACGCTGGTGTCCTGCCGGAACGGCACCGCGGCGTACAACGAGCTGACGCCCGGCTCGGGCCTCGGGTGCCGGCGGGCCGGCGTGACCTGCCGCACGGCCGCCACGACCGCACGGATGTGCTCCGGGGTCGTCCCACAGCAACCGCCGACCAGCCGCAGGCCATAGTCGCGGACGAACGTCACCAGCGCCTCGGCCAGCTCGTCGGGCGTGAGCGGGTATTCCGCACCCCGCTGGCCGAGCTGGGGCAGGCCCGCGTTGGGCATCACCGACAGCGGGATGCGGGCCTGCTTGGCCAGCGTGCGCAGGTGCTCGCTCATCTCGGCCGGGCCGGTGGCGCAGTTCAGCCCGATGAGGTCGATGCCCAGCGGTTCCAGGGCGGTGAGCGCCGCGCCGATCTCGCTGCCCAGCAGCATCGTCCCGGTGGTCTCGACGGTGACCTGCGTGATGATCGGGACGCGTCGGCCCTCCGCGGCCATCGCGCGCTGCATCCCGAGCACCGCGGCCTTGACCTGGAGCAGGTCCTGGCAGGTCTCGACGACGAGTGCGTCCGATCCGCCGGCGAGCAGCCCACGACCGCACTCGGCGTAGGCGTCGCGCAGCCGGGCGAAGCTCTCGTGGCCCAACGTCGGAAGCTTGGTGCCCGGCCCGACGGAGCCGAGCACGTAGCGGGGACGGTCCGCGGTGGCGAACTCGTCGGCGACCTCCCGGGCGAGGATCGCGCCCTTCTCGGCCAACTCCCGGATCCGGTGCGCGATGTCGTACTCCGCGAGGTTGGGCAGGTTCGCCCCGAACGTGTTGGTCATGGCGGTATCCGCGCCGGCCTCGAAGTAGGCCCGGTGAGTGTGGCGTACGACGTCGGGCCGGGTGTCGTTGAGGATCTCGTTGCAGCCTTCGAGCCCGGCGAAGTCGTCGAGGGTCAGGTCGACGGACTGGAGCATCGTGCCCATCGCTCCATCGGCGATGACCACCCGCTCGGTGAGGGTGGCCATCAACGTGGTGTCGAAAGCGCGGGGGGAATCGGTGTTGGTGTCGGACGGCACGATGCCCAGGTTAGTCGTGGCGGGGGATACGTCCATCTTCCGTCGCGGCCCGCCCGTAGGCTGGGCCGATGACCGATCGCGAGCCGCGACCCGGGGCGGAGCCCGACCTGCCGACTTTGGTCGACCCGGTGATGATCGCCGCGTTCGAGGGGTGGAACGATGCCGGTGAAGCCGCCAGCATGGCACTGGAGCACCTTGAGCTGAGTTGGGACGCCACACCACTGGCCGCTATGGACCCGGAGGAGTACTACGACTTCCAGGTCACCCGCCCGCACGTGCGCCAGGCCGACGGCGTCACCCGCAAGATCGAGTGGCAGACCACCCGGCTGTCGGTGTGCCGGCCCCCCGGCATCGACCACCACGTCGTCCTGGTCAACGGCATCGAGCCCAACCTGCGGTGGCGCACGTTCTGCGTCGAGCTGCTGGGCTACATCGAGAAGCTCGGCGTGACGAAGGTCATCACCCTCGGGGCGCTGCTGACCGACACCCCACACACCCGGCCCACCCCGGTCAGCGGCATCTCCTACGACGCGTCCTCGGCCGGGGAGCTGCGCGTCGAGCCGTCGAGCTATCAGGGCCCCACGGGGATTGTGGGGGTGTTCCAGAACGCCTGCGTGGAGGCGGGGGTCCCGGCGATCTCGTTCTGGGCGGCCGTGCCGCACTACGTCTCTCAGGCCAAGGTGCCCAAGGCCGCGGTGGCGCTGCTGCACCGGATCGAGGAGGTACTCGACGTCGAGGTGCCCCTCGGCGGGCTGCCCGAACAGGCCGAGGAGTGGGAGCGCACCGTTTCGGAGATGGCCGAGGCCGACGACGAGGTGCGCGAGTACGTCCGCCAGCTCGAGGAGCAGGCCGAGGCGGACTCCGACGATGCCGGGTCGCTCTCGGAGGCCAGCGGCGACGAGATCGCGGCCGATTTCGAGCGTTACCTGCGCCGGCGCGGTACGGGGGGCCCGGGCAACTGACCCCAACGGGTCGGAGCACTACTCGGCGTCGACCGCGTGCTGCCGCAGGTCGGCGAGGTCGACCCACTCCAGGGTGCGGGCGTGGGTGGCCTCCAGCACCACCGGCGGCGCCGCGCCGGCCGCGTGCGCCTGCACCCAGCGGTCCGCGCACAGGCACCAGCGGTCCCCCGGCGCCAGCCCGGCGAAGCCGAACTCGGGCCGCGGGGTGGACAGGTCGTTGCCGCGTTCGGCACTGAACTCGAGGAACTCCGCCGTCATCCGGGCGCATACGGTGTGCACGCCCGCGTCCTCGCCGCCCGTGTCGCAGCAGCCGGTGCGATAGAAGCCGGTCATCGGGTTGGTGGAACAGATCTCCAGGTCCCCGCCGAGCACGTTGCGCGCCATGTGCCCATGCAACCAGTACGGACAGGTGCTCGACTACAGGACAGGTGCTCGACGCACGGCCAGCCGGGACGTGTACCGGTCGGCTGGCAAGCGACCGGAAGGTGCCGAGCACTTGATCGACGTTGAGGTAGGCGAGCTACAGGGCCACCCCGAGCAGCGCGTCCAGCGCAGTGCGGACCAGCGCGGGAGCCCCCGCGTCGCGACCACGCCGGGCGAGCGCGTCGGTGACCCACGCGTCGACGGCGGCCAATGCCCGGGGGGTGTCGAGATCGTCGGCGAGGTGCACCCGCAGCCGCGTCACCAGGTCGTCCGCGAGCGGCGCGGCGGCCAACGCGGTGGCCTCCCGCCAGCGTGCCAACCGGGCCTCGGCCTGGGTGAGCAGGCCGCCCGTCCACGCCCGGTCGGTCCGGTAGTGCCCGGCGAACAGGGCCAGCCGGATCGCGTTCGGATCGACCTGCTCGGCGCGCAGCTTGGAAACGAAGACGAGGTTACCCCGCGACTTCGACATCTTCTCCCCGTCGAGCCCGATCATGGCGGTGTGCGCGTAGTGGCGGGCGAACGGGTGCACTCCGGTGAACGCCTCGGCATGGGCCGCCCCGCACTCGTGGTGCGGGAAGATCAGGTCGGAGCCGCCGCCGTTGAGGTCGATCTGCGGGCCCAGCCGGTTCAGCGCGATCGCGGCGCACTCGATGTGCCACCCCGGACGCCCCGCCCCCAGGGCGAACTCCCAGGAGGGTTCGCCGGCGCGGGCCATCCGCCAGAGCAGCGGGTCAGCCGGGTGCCGCTTGCCGGGCCGGTCCGGGTCGCCGCCACGCTCCCGGGACAGCGCGATCATCCTCGCCTCGTCGTAGTTCGACTCGTAGCCGAAATGGCCGGTGACCGAGCTGTCGAAGTAGATATCGGGAAACTCGGCGTCGTCCACCCGGTACGCGGCCCCCCCAGCGAGGAGCTTGCCGGTCAGCTCGGCGATCTCCCCCATCGCCTCCACCGCGCCGATGTAGTGCCGCGGCGGGATCACCCGCAGCGCTTCCATGTCCTCGCGGAACAGGGCGGTCTCGCGCATTCCGAGGACCACCCAATCGTCCTGGTCACGAATGGCCCGTTCGAGCAGGGGATCGTCGATGTCGGTGACGTTCTGCACGTAGTGCACGTCGTGCCCGCCGTCCCGCCATAGACGATTGACCAGGTCGAACGCGAGGTAGGTGGCGGCGTGACCGAGGTGCGTGGCGTCGTAGGGAGTGATGCCGCAGACGTACATCAGGGCTGTGGGCCCGGGTGCGGTCGGCCGGACCCGGGCGGTGGCGGTGTCGTGCAGGCGCAGCGGCGGAGCCCGGCCCGCCAGCCGGGGCACGACGACGGGGGCCCAGGGTTGCATACCTGACAACGTACGCGGCGGGCCCTTCCCCGCAGATCCGCTGTGGGTTGGGTAACCGGGACAGAGCTACAGCGAACCCCTGGTCGCCGCCCACTCGGTGGGTTGCCCGGTGATCGCCGCGATCCGCTCATAGTCGGCGTCGTAGTGCAGGACCGTGGCCCCGTTCAGCTCCGCGGTAGCCGCGATGATCAGGTCAGGCAACCGGAAGTGGCGGTGCTGGCTGGTGGTCGCCAGCTTGCGATGCACGGCGAGCGCGCGGTCCATCGACGCCGTGGTGACATCGATCCAGCGGTGCCCGTGCAGCGCCCCCCACAGGAGCTCGTACCGTGATCCAGCGGGATACGCCCGGCCATCACAACGGCTCAGGACCGACAGCGCGGATCATAGGCGCGCCCCGGAAGCAGCCCGGCGCGGAACGGAACCGGTTGGCCCCGCTCCGCGTCGGGCAGCCGATCAGTCCGAGACGATCAGAAAGTCGGTCCGGGTTTGCGCGGCGTCGAACCGGGCAGCGGCATCGGCCCAGTTGACCACGTTCCACCAGGCCTTGGCGTAGTCGGGCTTCACGTTCTTGTACTGCAGGTAGAAGGCGTGTTCCCACATGTCGAGCATCACCACGGGGACGAGCCCGATGGGCACGTTGGCCTGCTGGTCGTAGAGCTGGACGATCACCAGTCGCCGGCCGAGGGGCTCCCAGGCGAGGATCGCCCAGCCGGAGCCCTGGATCGTGGTGGCCGTGGCGGTGAAGTGGGCCTGGAACTGCTCGAAGGACCCGAACTCTTCGTCGATGGCCGCGGCGAGCTCACCTACCGGCTTGCCGCCGCCGTCCGGTGCGAGGTTGTTCCAGAACACCGAGTGGTTGATGTGCCCGCCGAGGTTGAACGCCAGCGTCTTCTCCAGCCCGACGATCGACCCGAACTCACCCTTCTCCCGGGCCTCGGCGAGCTGCTCGAGGGCGGCGTTCAGTGCGGTGATGTAGGTCTGGTGGTGCTTGGTGTGGTGCAGTTCCATGATCTCGCCCGCGATGTGCGGGGCGAGGGCTCCGTAGTCGTACGGCAGCCCGGGGAGGACGTACTCGGCCACGATGCTCCTTCGCAGTGAATGAGGTAGAGCTACCATCTTGCAGTAGCGAACGATAGTCCGCAGTGACAGGGGCATGAGCCGGGCCGGGTCGTCGCCCGCGCAGTGCCGGCGGACGACGACCCGGTCACTGAAGCGCTGCTCAGCCGACCGTCGGAACGAGGAGGCGGTCGAGAACGCCCGCCTTCACGTCGGAGACCAGGTCGTGCAGCTGCCCGAGACTCATCTGGATCCGCTGTCCGAAGTCGTCAGTGATGATCACCTGACGTTCTGGTGCGGCGTCCTCGTCGATGAACAGTTCCGGGCAACCGCAGCTGCACTGGCCACAGAAGGTGGCGATGTGGCGGAGGTTGGTGGTGTCATTCATGCGGACCTCATTCTTGTTGTTGTGACTCCTACCGCGACGTCCGTCGCGAGGAAGATCAGCAGGCTGATCCCGAGCAGCGGGATGGCCCAACCCACGGCAATGGCGATCAGGACGATCACGAAGACCGCGGGTTGGGACAGCCCCCGCAGGACCCCCCGCGGCACCGGGGCGGTAAGGCTCATCCGTCCGTTACGGGTCGGGCGGCGCCGCCACCACATGCGGTACCCCCAGAACAGGACGCAGAGCAACCCCACCGCCATCGCGGTCAGGGCGAGCTGGCTGACCAGGCCGAGCAGCGACCCCATGTGGGCGAGGATCCCGATCGTCGTCAGCTTCGCCATCAGCGGGTAGTCCCGCCACTGGACGGTCTCGGTGATCTGCCCGGTGTAGGGGTCGACGGCGACCTCGTCGCGCTGGACCGGCCAGGTATCCGCGTTCTCGCTGACGGTGAACGGCGTGCCGGGCTCCGCGGGGACCGTCACCGTCAACCGGTCGACCAGACCGGCGTCGCGGCCGGCGTCCACGGCGGTCTGCACATCGACCCGGCCGGCGTCCCGGACCGGAACCGGCTCGGCCGCCAGCTGCAGGCTCGATCCGTGCACCGCGACGACCGCGGCACTGAAGCGCTCCCCCGCGTAGTGCGACCAGGTCAGTCCGGTCGCGCTGATGAACAGCAGCGCGAGGGCGAGCCAGATGCCCATCGAGCCGTGCCAGCCCATCGTCCGGGCGCGACCGGGCCGCATCCCCGACGGCGGCAGCAGCGTCGCGGCCACCTTGCGCCGGGCCCGGCGCTTGCCGATCCACAGTGCCAATCCGCCCAGCACCAGCACCGGCAACCAGCTCGCGGCGAGCTCGGAGTAGAGCCTGCCGGGCTCGCCGAGCAGGAGGTTGCGGTGCAGCCCGTCGAGAACGGTCTGCACCGGTGGCGCGTCGAACCAGGTGTCGAGGGCCCCGCGGACCTGCCCGGTGTAGGGGTCGACATACACCGTGCGTTCGACGTCGGCTGCCAACCCGGGCACGGCGAGCACCACCGCGGTGGTGCGGTCCGGGTCGGACTGGACGACCACGGAACTGAGAGTGCCCTCGGGGTGGGTGGCGAGCGCGGCGGCGATCTGGGTGTCCAGGGGGAGGACCGGGCCGGCGTGGGCGCCGACGCGTAGCTCGTCGGCGTAGACGGCGTCGCTGAGCTGCGGGCTGAACACGTAGGCCAGGCCGGTCAGGCAAGCGACGACCAGGAACGGCGCGACGAAAACGCCGGCGTAGAAATGGATCCGCAGCACGAGCGGACGCAGGACAGCCCAGGTGCCCGGCGGGGCCGACGGTGGCGGTGGATGGGTGCGGACCAGCTGCGGCCGGTCGGCGGTCGTGGTCACGGATGACTCCTTGCCAGAGGGACGACGGGGCCCCGGCGCCCGACGAACGGGGCGCGGATGGGGTCGGCGGGGCGAGCCGTGCTCGGCGCGCACCGCAGGGCGTGCGGTCGGCAACCGACCGCACAGTGCACAGATCTCAGGCGAGAAGCGGCGGTCCTCGACGAGTCACGACGTGGCGCAGCACAGCCTCGGAACAGATGCGAGATGCCTCGATCGCGGCAGCGGTGACAACGGGGAAGGTATGGGGAGCGCGTTCGCCCAGGCGCAGCACCCATCGACCCCAGGCGGCCACCGACCGGGCACCGCGGCGCGCCGCGGCCCAGAGATGTCGTTCCCCGCAGCGCAGCCAGGTTGCGATGAGCGCGGCCGCGCCGACATGGCCGTACAGCGTGACGTCATCGGGAAGCGGGGTGCCGTGCTCGCCGGTGGTGAGCTCGAGCAGCACGTGCACGACCTGCTGGCCGGCCACCTGCCCCCCGGCGATCACCGCCCAACCCCGCTCGCGTCCGGTCGCCAACCACGCCGGGCCGAGCAGCACCGCCAAACCGACCACGACCCCGACCGACGACAGCGAGCCGCCGCCGATCAGGTGCGCCGCGACACCGACGATCATCGCCCCGGACGACGCCACGGCGGCGCGGAGCAGCCGGTGCGGCGCGGGCGACATGGAGCCGATGGTGATCCCCCCGTCGAGACAGACATTTCTGTGAACTGTAAGTGACCCACGGCGACAGTTCTATACGGTGACGGGGTAAACTCGCCGGTTGACGCCGCTCAGCGCCGGGTGCGCAGGTAGTCGGCCACCACCTCGGCACTCAACCCGTCGAGGGTGGGCGCCACCACCCGGCCCCCGCACCGGCGGGCAACCGCGTCGACGAACGCGGCCAGCCGCGGGTCGTCGCCGAGGATGAAGAACGTGAACGCCGCGCGCAGCCCGGCCAGCCGGTCGACCTCCCCGACCGTGGCGCGCAACGTTTGCGGGCGCGGCGGGTAGTCGAACTGCGCGTGGCCGTCGGGTTCGAGGTGGGCGGTGGGCTCACCGTCGGTGACGACGAGCACCACCGGCTGGGCGTCGGGGTTGCGGCGCAGGTGCTGGCCGGCGAGCAGCAGCGCGTGGTGCAGGTTGGTGCCCTGCTCCCACGCCCCGTCCAGCCCGACCAGCTCACCGAGCTCGACGTTGCGCGCATGCCGGCCGAACGTGATCAGTTTGAGGTCGTCGCCGCGGAAGCGGGTGGAGATCAGCTGGTGCAACGCGAGCGCGGTGCGCTTCATCGGCACCCAGCGCCCGTCCTGCACCATCGACCAGGACGTGTCGACGCACAGCGCCACCGCGGCCCGGCCGCGCAGCTCGGTCTCCACGATCTCCACGTCGGTGACGTCGAGCATGCGCGCGTCACCGACGGCGCGGCGCAGCACGGCGTTGGTGAGGGTGCGCGGAACGTTCCAGGCCTCGGTGTCGCCGAACGCCCACGACCGGGATGCCCCGGTCGGCTCACCGGCCGCCCCGCAGTGGTGGGTCTCGCGCTCCCCCCGCCGTCCGCCGATCCGGTCGACGATGTCGCGCAGCGCCGACTCCCCCAGCCGCCGCAATGCCTTGGGGGAGAGCCGCAACGACCCGTCGGGCATCCGTTCGAACAGGCCCTGGCGTTGCAGCTCGCGTTCCAGGTCGGCCAGCGCGCGGGCGTCGACCCTGGCCTGGTCGCCGAGGTGCTCGCCGAGCGCATCCAGATCGATGTCCTCCATCCTCGCACCCGGGTAGCTCTGGGAGAGCTGCTCGGCCAGCGCATCGAGCTGCCCCAGCTCCTCCAGCGCGCGGGTGGCCTCGCCCAGGCCCAGCGGGTTGTCGCCGCGGAACCGGCCGGGGGAGTTCCAGTCCTCCCCCGGGCGCAGACCCTCGAGCTGGGCGTCGAGCTGGGCGAGGGCCTGGGCGAGGCGCGGGTTGCCGAACGCCTGCTGGGACAGCTGCATGAGCTCGGCGCGCTGCTCGGCGGTCATCGAGGCGAGCATCCGCTGGGCCGCCGCGGAGCGCTGCGCGAGCAGGTCGATCAGCTCGTCGGTGTTCTGCGGGTTCTCCGGGAAGAACTCGCCGTGCGCGGCCATGAACTGCTCGAACTGGGCCTGGGTGTCCCGTCCGGCGGCATGGTTCGTGAGCAGGTCGTTGAGGGCGTCGAGCATCTGCCGGACCCGCTCGACGTCCGCCGCGCTGGCGTTCTGCATCGCCTGCTTCATCCCAGCGAAGCGCTGGTCGAGCAACTCGCGGCCGAGCAGGTCGCGGATCTCCTCGTACGCCTCGCGGGCGTCACTGGACTGCCAGTCGTAGGAGTCGAGCTCGCGGACCGCCCCGCCGGTGTCGGACGGCAGCGCGTCGAGGGTCATCTCGCGGAACCGGGCGTCGTCGGTATCCTGCCGACCCAGCGTGTCCCGCTCCGCGTCCAGCGCCCGTCGCAGCAGCTCGCGGACCTGCTGGAGCGTGCCGTCGAGCCGGTTCTCCCGCTGGAGCCGGCTGCGCCGCCGCCAGATCTCCCGGGTCAGCTCGTCGAGCCCGCGGCGACCTTCCATGCCGCGGCGCAGCAGCTCCTGGAGCGCAGACCGAGGGGATGCGCCCTCCATGACGTCGCGCCCGATCTCGTCCACCGCCGCCCGAATGTCGAACGGTGGAGCGAGCGGATCGGGCCCGTCTGAGTAGGGCCCGTACCACACCCGCCGATCTCTCCTGCGCACGTCCCCGAGGCTACCCGCGGCGCTCATCTCTTCCACCTCTTCCACCTCCTGAAACCAGCACGTCGGGCCGGCTCTCGCCGGCTACCTCGGCACCTGGGCCCGAGCCGCCACCAGTTGACTTGCTGGGCCCGGCCGTCGACCACCCGAGCGCGCTTTCACGTGCGCAGGATCGCGTTGAGCGAGGACTGGAGGAGTACGTCCGTGGCATCCGCGGATCCGCAGTTCGCGGTCGGCAGGAGGTCGATGCGGTGCAGTGGGTTGCGTCGTGGTCCGCCGGGGATCCAGGCGGGTGGGTGGAAGGTCGGGAGGCTGTCGGTGATGGTGACCGCCCAGTCGGTGGTGTGGATGGGGTGTGGTGGCGTCCGCAGAGCAGGACGAGGTTGCATAGCCCTTCCGAGTGGTTCCTCCTGCGGCGACCATCCAACGGCATCACCCATCCGCTACTGCGGCCCGCCTGTAGCGAGACCGTGCGTCATCAGCGGTGGGTGCGGTCGGGGCGTGCTGTCGTTCATGATGGTGACGTTGAGCGTGCCACGATCCGTCTGATCTGTTCGTCTGTCGGGCTGCTGTGGGACAGTACGGCCCGGAGGCGGTCGGCCAGCTTCGGCATACCGGGTGACCCGGCCTTCTCCCGGACCCATCGCTCACCGACACTGCGGATCTGGGTGTGATCGATCCAGCCTTTCTTCGCGACCGGTATGGTCGCCACCACGGGGGTCGTAGCGGGATCCGCCCAGTGCTGCTCACCGCTGAACATGTACGCCACGGTGTCTCCCCGCCGCCATCGGATCGTGAAGCCGTCCTCCAGGTACACCCAGCCAACCGGAGCTACTCGGGGCACGGAGCCACCACCACGCCTGCTCCTCGGGTGGGGGCGCTGCGGTTCAGAGCCGCGCCCGCTTCTCCTCGCGCCGGTCATGACCGCGCCACCACCCACACCCGCGCGTGCGCGTCCCGCGCCAGACGCAGGACCATGAGGGTGCGCAGCAGCGGATGCTCGGACAGATGCCCCAGACACCGCACGACCACGTGCTGTGCCTGGGCCCGCTGGAGTTCGCGGACGAGCTCGTCGAAGCCACCGTGGTAGCCGGGCTGGTCGTCATGAAAGGTCGTGGCGTAGCAGAGACCCGCGGTCTCGGCCCGCTGCTGCAGGCCGCGTTCCATCCCGCGTACCGCGTGGTCGTCGAGGTCGTCGGTGACCCGCAGGTAGCCGTAGATCAACGCAGGCAACCCCTGCTCGTCCTGGTGGGCAGGTCGGAGCGGCGACGGGTACAGGGGGTTCACCAGGCCGCCGGTGCGGGACGCGCACCGTCCCGCACGGCGTGACCCCCGTAGACGACAGTACCCGCACGGTGAGTCTTCGCCGACAGTGAGCCATCGGGTGGGATCGTCATACATCGTGCGTCCTCTCGTTTCTGGTCTGGTCACCCGCCGCAACCACCGGGGGGCGGTGGGATGGTTCGCGAGTCAGGGCAGCGAGAACCACACAGAGAACCGCTCTCGATTGGGCCGGTCACGGTGCTGAGCCGCGCTCGTCCCGGGCGGTGCCGAGGGTGGCGCAGCTCGTGCAGCAGATGGCTGTCGGTCTCCGCGCACTCTTGGAGCCATTCATGTACTCTCGTATCGAAGGGTTGGCTACCCGTGGGATTGAATAAGTAGGTCCACAGTGTCGTCACGTCCGCTTGGCCGCAGTCGACGAGAATGCGATGAGTCAGACACGCCGACTGTCGTCGCCATGGCCACCAGCTGCGACACGTCCGCGTCTGGCACCGGCCGCGGTTGTCGAGGGTGTGGGTTTCGTGCAGTTTCTGGCGTAGCGCGGTTCCGCGCAGTGTCAGGAGCGCGATGTCGTCGTCGTGGAGTGTGGGCCACAGCTCGTGCAACTGTTGTGCGGCGTCGCCGATGCATCGGAGGTCGACGTCGGCGTGCATGGTCGCCATTGACGGAGGTGATGCGGGTCGTGACCGTCGGTGTGACACCTTATTTCTCCACGCTAATCTGTTGACCGCAGTTGGTGTACACGTCCATTTCCTGTCCTCTCCAGGCGTTGCAGGCGATCGCGCCCGTTCAGGCAGCGTCGGTTGGTCTCGCTTCGATCGCGCTTGCTCCCGCGATGATGCGGAGCAATAGCTCTCGCTGGCCTTCCTCCAGCGTGCGGCGCACGACAGGATGGCCGTCGCTGTCGAGGGTCGCGACGAGGTTCTCGGCGTCCGTCGCGGCGCCCAGGTGAGCGAGCAGCCGGCGCACGATCGTCTCGGCTGCCTGCGCCTGCTGGTAGGCAGCGACCAGCGCAGCAGCGTCGGCTGAACGCACGGCCTGCGGCAGGCAGACCAGGTCGTCGTCGTGGGGCTCGGTCTCCACCATGTCCGTGACACTCCACCTCCGTCACGGGCCCTCCGTGCTGGGACACGACTGCGAGGCCAGCACGACGGACCCGGTACCATCTGGTATCGGAGGCTGGCCCCCCAAGCCGGGCCACTCACGCACTTGCCAGGTGAAGTTGAGTGGCCCGGCCCTACAACTCGGTTCTTCTCACTTCCCTTCGAGGAACTCATGATGTTTCACGTCGGACAGAGCCAACGCGCTCGGGTCAGTGTGCCGAGCCCTGGCGTCTCGTCGCGTCGGCGTAGGCGTCTCATGTATTTCTCGTTGCTGCTTATCTATGTTGCGTCTATGTCTCGTCAGGTATATCGTCGTCGTTCACCTCTTAGGCTGGGGGAGTAATGCCGCCGTCACAGCCGGCGCTCTTGAAGCATTTGCTACAAGATCGCCATTGGCAGACATATCGAATGTTCTGCGCTGAGTACAACAACGCTGCGCGGTCCGTTGACAGGGAACTGGTTGGCTCGTATCCGAGTCGGGCTCAGTTGCACCGCTGGTTGCACGGTGACTTGAAGGGCCTTCCGTACGCGCATCACTGCCGCGTTCTGGAGGCGATGTTTCCCGGGATTCGAGCAGCGCAGATGTTCGAGCCCGTAGCTCAGGACTCGGAGCGGACCCCTAGAATTCCACATCTTCTTCATCGCAACGGCGCCACCTACATTGATATCGCCGCGAACGAACAGAACCTCGCCGGTCAGCTTGTCTGCCGATCACTTGACTGTGCAATCGATACTGATCCGGCCGGCACTCGCCGAAGTCTGCTTGAGTCGGTACCCCCCAGCTTCTCCGCCGACGTGCTAAACGGCTCGTGGGTTACGTGCTACCAGTTCAAATCCAGACAAGGTATACAAGTTCACGCAGATATCACTTACATCACACCCGAATCAGGCTGGCGGCTGACGGCTACGAATTTTCCGCCTGCGCCGCGTACCCAGGGGCACGCACCGTTCCGTAACGAGATCGAGGCCCAGTTGGCGAACCGTCACCTCATCGGCCATTGGAAGAACATTAGCGATACCCGCTACTTCGGCTCAGTCCACCTCGCCGTCTTACCTGGCGAGGCGGTAATGGAAGGTTATTATACCGGCCTCTCCAGTGATATTCTTTTGGAGACCATGCGCTGGACATGGGTACGCCTTGATACAGTATCGCTGTCGGGTGTCGAGCTGGCGCAGGTAGTGTTGAAGGAGCCAGACGCGATCCACGCGATCCTAGAAGGCTCAGCGTACGATGCACCCCTGGCCTTGACCGATGTCGTGGAAGGCAACTAAAATAGATGACTCTGACAAAGCAAGAGGTCCATGACGTCGTCGCCCTCTACATTAAGGCATGGGTCGAGCAAGACCCTGATCTGATCGTAACCATCTTCAGAGAGGATGCGACGTATCATGAGCGGGTATTCGACGCACCGATCCGCGATAGGGAGGGTATCCGAGCTTACTGGCAAGAGAAGGTCGTCAAGTCGCAGGCTGATATCAAGTGTGAGCTGCTGAGCCTTTACCTCGACGGCAATACAGCCATCGTTGAGTGGGAAGCCCAGTTCGACGACCTAGCCCAGAGGGTGCGCAAGCGGATGAGGGAAGTCGCGATCCTCGTCTTCGACGGTCGCCTGATCGCCAGCCTCCGCGAGTACTGGTCGTCTGACGAACTCCACTGAACTATCACCCGATGTGATCAAGGGCAGGAACGGATCACACTGGAGGACAGCGGATTAACCTTGATTATCGACGTGATATCGCGCGCGTGGCGCTCGCAGAGGTGGACGTCTCGTGGGGAGCTTGCACCCTCGAAGAGCTGGACGCGCGGTCGAAGCGGAACTTTCCCCCTGACATGCGGTCAGAGAAGCGATCAAAGGTTGCGCAGCCGAGCACGAACGCTACGTCCGCTTGTGTTGAGTGTTTTGTGTTCGGGGGGCCCGGTCGGTGTCGGTGTGCTGGAGCAGGCAGTCCCGGACGAACAGGGGTGTGTGCTCGGAGATACCGAGCGCGAGGGCGAGGTCTACCCCGGCGTTGATGCGATAGGTGGCGGGATCCTCCATCGGCTGCCAGGCGTCGAGGTTGTCTTTCGGTGGGGCCCCGTCGGCGACGTGGTCGGCGATGGTGCGCAGCGTGCGCGCGATGAGGGAGCATTCTTGAGCGAGGTCCTGTGCCCGGTGGTAGGCCGTGCCCAGGTACGCGACGGCGTCGTGTAGCTCGGGATCGGAGCTGCCGTGCGCGGTGGGGCCAGGAGGGTTACAGCGTCGTCGAGCTGTTCCGCAGCGGCGTTGAGCGGCGCCGGTGGCAGGTCATCGGCGATGGAGCGGAGCGTGGCGGCCGTTGCGGCCGGGCTGGTCACGTCGTGGTGGTGCGCCTGGCGGCTCGTGCGCGTTTCTGACGTGTCGGTTCGGGTGCTGGGTGGGGTGCTGAGGTGCCCGGCAGGGTTGTTGTCGGTGTAGGGGTGATGGTGTAGCTGAGTTGGGTGTCCTCGGCGCTGCGGCGGGTTTCTTCGAGCGCGAGTGGTCGTCCGTGGGGGGGCGCGCAGGATGCGGCGGGTGATCAGTACCGGGGTGGCGTGGGTGAGGGTGAGGCTGGTGATGTCGTCGGGTGCGGATGCGGTGGCGCGGATGTGCTCGGTGACCTCGATGGTGATGCCCGCGCTCTGAGCGCGGCGTAGAGCTGGTCGGGGGTGACGAACGGGTCCTCGGCGAGGGCGGGCACGCGGGTGCAGGTGGACAGGGGGATGGTGAGTCGGTGCAGCATCCGGCGGGGCCGCTCGGTGGTGCCGCCGGGTTGGGTCAGGAGCCGGTCCATGCCGAACAGGGGTGTGTGCTCGGGGATGCCGAGGGTCAAGGCGAGATCCACGCTGGCGGTGGCCCGGTAGGTGATCGGGTCTTCCACGCCGGTCCAGTCGGTGAACTCGGTGTCACCTACCGCGCCGCTCGGCCCGCCGGTGGTGAGGAGTCCTCGGGTGTCGTGGTGGCGGGCGCGTTCGTGGCGGGCCCGGACGTAGGACCCCTTCCCGTCCACGACGACGATCAGCCCGTCGGCGGCGAGTCCTTTGAGGGTTTCCCGGGCGCCGTAGCAGGACACGCCGTAGGTGTTCATGAGGCCGCCCTCGGACGGGAGCCAGTCGCCGGGGGCGAGGTCGCCGGTGCTGATCTGGTGGCGTAGTTCGTCGATGACGGGGCGGTGCTTGCCGGTGCTGGTCTTGGCCATCTGAGCTCCCGGTTCGACTCACCCAACGCGACGAGCAACTCCGCATCGGAGGCCTCCCACCACTCGGTCACAGCACCATATTACTCGAACGCATGTTCGTATAATAGTCATCGAGCTGATTGTTTGCAGTCGTGAACGAGGCCGACATCTCCGCTCTTGCCAGGCCTGCAGACTTCATTCCTCCTGGCGAAGAGAGCGAGCCGTACGGCGCTCTCAACGGCCTTGATCGGGACTTCGGAGCACTGAGCAGCAGATCTCGGAGCTGTGCGTTCACAATTGTTGATCATGAAGCAGGGCGTCTGCCCACTCCGGTCGGTCCATCCCGAATCGATTCGACAACAGCCCCTGGCGAAGTTGAACACCCGCCCACCACCGTCGACGGCGGTGACACCGACCTCCTCGAGGACCAGACCGGGTTGTCATCCGGACGGGCACTTGGCCGACCACGGTTCCCCGGGCATGATCAGAGTCGCCGGGCCGTTCGTGCCGGCAATGCAGGTGCCGGCGGTGTCAACGACGACGCCGTCGGCGTTGTCGGATACGGTCGGCCACCTGCCCTGGCGCGCAGCGGTCTCACGGTCGTCGCGGAGGCACCGACGCGCCTGATCCGACGTCGTTCCCGCAGGTCGGGCGACTGAATCACCAACCCGGCGCCAACACCCTTACCTGCGCCATCCATGGGCAAGCCGCAGTGGATCACGCCGGAGTAATGCCGCGACGGCAGCATCGCCCTGTCGTAACGTCGTCAAGCACCATCGCCGGTCAGGAGACGCATGTCCTCGCGCGACCGCAGTTCCGAACACGTCCGAGCGCAGGGCACCCGGCTCAACGCCGTGCTGAGGTCGCTGGCATACGCCGCCTCGATCACCTCGGTCGGCGTCGCGGCCCTCGGCCTGGCAGTAACTCATCCCGACCACACCGCCCGGCTCTGGGGCCGGCTCGCGAGAAGGACCATCGGTCACCGCACCGGAGACCTCAACTGCGCACCGGGCCGCGTCTGGCTGGCGGGGCATGCCGTCATGAGTGTCCTACTCGGGCTCGTCGGGTGGATGCTCATCGCGATCGTGGGCCTGATGGTCGCCCGAGGCGCGCTGTACGGATTCGTCGACGCCGGACCCTATGACCAGGCCTGGGGCGGGCCGACGTTGGGCGGGGCCTGGATCACCCACTTCGCCGTCTCCCTCCCCATCCTGGCGGCGTCCATGCTCCTGGCCGTTGGCGTCACCGGTCTCCACCGGCGCACAACCCGGCGGCTCGAGGGCACCCGGGCACCGTGGTGGGTCGTACCGATCGTGTTCATGGCCTGTGCCGCCGCCGCGCTGTTCTTCATCGCCTGGAGCCGGCAGGTGTAGAGGAGTGTCCTGATCCCGGAATCCTCAGCGGTACACGGTCTCGTTGTCGGTGTCGTCCTTGGCCAGGTCGGCCGACAGACAGGCGCCGCCTGCGCCGACGCCCGTCGCGAGGGCTGTGGGCGGGTTGGGCACCTCGCAACGGTTCATGGCTGGGTCGTGTGGACGGCAGGCCGACCGCGTGGTGACGGCATCGGAGTTCGGCCGTCGATCAGCGTGAACCAGGCAGGCCCCTGGCGGAGCGGCGACGTGGTGGGGGACGATCGGGTCATGACACCGAGCGAAGAGGAGATAATGCGTCGCCGGAAGTTCATCGCCACCGCCCTGGTCGGTCTGACGGTCCCGCGCGGCGTGCTCGATTCCGCCGCCCGTCTGGAGCCGGTCGGTGCGGCCGGGTCGCTGGCTCGGCAGGTGGCCGAGCTGGAGGAGACGGTGCACGCCCGTGCGCTGGAGTTCCCCACCACGCCGACCGTCGACCAGCTCCCCCGCCTGCTGCGCGACTACGCCGGGTTCCGGCGACTCGCGGGCGAGGTCGGCGATCATCTCCGGTTCCGCGTCGAGCACGGGCTCAGCCAGCTGTGCGCGTTCGCCGGCGGGAACATGGCGGACTGGCAGGACTACGACGCGGCCAACGCATGGTACGGGGCCGGCCTGTGGCACGCCGGGCGTGGCCGGTCCCGGGAGTCCGCGGCGTGGATCGCGGGGCGAAGCACCCTGCTCGCCGTCCACCGGGGTGACGATCAGCAGGTGCTGCACGACGCGGCGTACGCCGTGATGCTGTCCCCGCGCGGGCAGCTCGGCTCGACGCTCGGCAACGCGCTCGCCGCCGCGACGCTGGCCCGGATAGGTCACCGGGCAGCCGCGTACCAGGCGCTGGACAGCGCGCGGCGCGCCGTCGACGCGCAGTCCGATCAGGAGACCTTCACCGCCTACTCGATGCCGTGGTACCGGCTCGGCAGGTTCGCCAGCGAGGTGCACACCCGGCTCGGGGACTTCGAGCGAGCGCGCTCCTACCAGGACGAGTCGCTGCCGGCCTACCCGCCCGGGGCCGCCACCGACACCACGTTCCTGCGACTGGACGGCGCCGAGGCGATGGCGCGGGAGAGCTACCCCCAGGAGGGAGCCGAGCAGGCCACCGCCGCCCTGCTCGCCTTGTCGCCGGAGAAATCCTCTCCGATCCTGGCGGACCGCGCCGAACAGGTGGCCGAGATGATCGACGCGGACGGCTCGCACACCGAGCACCTGCGCAGCGTGGTCCGGGACGTACACCGAGCAAGCGCGGCGGCGGTTCGGCCTGAGCGTGCCCGCGGGTCCACCTCGCAAGACCCGACACGATCTCCGGGATGTTCTCGGCCGGCATGCGGATCAGGGGCCGGCGTGGACGTAGGCAGCCGCTCGCGGTCCACGAAGCTCCCACGCTGCATGCCGTTGGTGCCACGATAGCGGGTACCGACACCCTCAGTAGTAATTCGGTCGAGGCAGAAGAGTGGTGCGGTGGAGGGTGACCTTCGCGCTACTCCTTCAGCCGTCGCTCAGCGCCGGCAGTCGCAGCTCGACCCGGGCCCCGCCCAGCTCGCTGCCGGCACTCGCTCCCCTCGACACCGCGAGTGCGGTGGACATGCAGAGTACTGCCGGTCAGACTCTGAGCATGACCGTCAAGCTCGGCATCTCGCTCTCCGACGAGACGCACCACGCTGCCGTCGCCGTCGCCAAGGCCGAGGGGCTGGCACTGTCGGTGTTCGTCGATCGGGTACTCGCCCGCGAGCTCTTCCGGCGCGGCGTCGATGACCATAACGAGATGATGCGCCAGGCTGGCTGCGCCGAGCCCGACCTACTCCGAGTGAAGGTCACTGAGCGCCAATGTGCCATCGGGGAGTGGAAGGCTGCTGGTCGGTCGGCTGAAGGGCGCGCTGGGTGAAGCAGGGGGAGGTCTACCTCTCCACCCCGTCTCCGATCACCAACGAGCGTGAGCTTCGAGTCGTCATCTCCGCCGACGCCTACAACAGCCGGCCGAGCTGCGTCTCGGTCCTCGTTGCGGAGATCGAGACCGGGACGAGGCTACGCGCGACCCAACACGGATCCTCACCGACTTCGGGGTAGTCCTCGCCGACTGCATCCTCTGGTTCCCACCCGAGATGGTGGGCGAACTCTTCGGAATGATCACCGACGAGCAGCGGCACTCAGTGGTCGACGCGGCGTGCCTCGTCATCCGGGGTAGCCGTTGATCTGCTCCGGGGTCAGCCGTAGCTGACGCTCTCGTCGTCAGCCTCATCCTTGGCCAGCCGCCGGGTGAGGAACAGCAGCTCCAACGCCAGCTCCGCGGCACTCGCCATGGGCCCGGGGTCCTCGGTACCGGCCGCATCGAGCCGCTTGGCCACCGCGGTGAGCGCCGCGACGGTGGGCAGCGCCGCGACCACCTCGACGGCGGGCACCCGCTCCCCGGTGCGCACCGGCGACCCCGCGACCGCCTCGGCCAGCGGACCCAGGTCGATGCCGCGCAGCCGGGCGCGGGCGGTGTCGGCGATCGCCCGGCGCAGCAGGTGCTCCAGGTGCTCAC
>JBOHEO010000065.1:0-24520 GCA_050701055.1 Pseudonocardia sp.
CTGTCCGAGCGTGCGTACACCCTGCGCCGTGGCCAGCTGGGCGAGAACCACCCCAACACCCTGACCACGGCCAACAACCTCGCCCGCGACCCGAACTGACCGTGATGCCTCCCCGCGAGGAGATCACCACCGCACCGCAGCTTCCACCGGTTGGGATCAAGCAGGGCTGGTTCTAGCCCTTCGCGTCGGGCAGCTCGTACCCGACGAACTTCTCGCGCAGTGTCTTCTTCGAGAACTTGCCGACGCTCGTCTTCGGCACCTCGTCGATGAACTCGACCGCATCGGGAATCCACCACTTCGTCACCCGCGGCTCCAGGTGCGCGATGACCTCCTCGCCGGTGAGCGTCTCCCCGGGCTTGACCACGACACACGCCAGCGGGCGCTCCCCCCACTTCTCGTGCGGGATCGCGATCACCGCGGCCTCGGCGACCTTCGGGTGCGCCATGATCTCGTTCTCCAGCTCCACCGAGCCGATCCACTCGCCGCCGGACTTGATCAGGTCCTTGGTCCGGTCGACCAGCCGGACGAAGCCGTAGCGGTCTACCGAGGCGACGTCGCCGGTGCGCAGCCAGCCGTCGGTGGTGTACTGCGTGCCGCCACCCTCGCCGCGGTAGTACTCCGCGGCGATCCACGGGCCCGAGGCCTGGATCTCGCCGGTCGCGACGTCGTCCCACGGTTGGAGCTCGCCGGACTCGGGGTCGACGAGGCGCAGGTCGACCAGCGGCACGGCCTGGCCCTGGCGGGCGCGGACGGCGGCGCGCTCGTCCTCGGTCATCGTGTCGTGGTGCGAGCGGGCGGTGGATACGGTGGCGATCGGGGAGGTCTCGGTCATGCCCCAGGCGTGCAGCATCGGCACCCCGATCGCCTCGCGGTAGCCCTCCGAGAGCGACCGTGGCACCGCCGACCCACCGCACAGGACGACCCGCAGCGCGGACAGGTCGTGGTCGCCCAGCAACGGCAACATGCCCATCCAGATCGTCGGCACCCCGCCGGTGACGGTGACGCGGTGCCGCTCCAGCAGCGCCACGATGGCGGCCGGGTTCATGTTCGGCCCGGGGAACACCATGTCGGAGCCGGCCAGCAGGCAGCCGTAGGGCAGGCCCCAGGCGTTGGCGTGGAACATCGGCACGACCGGCAGCACGATGTCGCGTTCGGAGAGCGCGGCACCGTCGGCGACCAGCGAGATGAGCGAGTGGAGTACCGCGGAGCGGTGGCTGTAGACCACCCCCTTGGGGTTGCCGGTGGTGCCGGAGGTGTAGCACATGGCCGCTGCGGTGTTCTCGTCAAAGATCTCGAACCGACCCTCGAACGGACTTGCCGCGTCGAGCAGCTCCTCATAGTCGTGGACGCGCGGGTCGTCCGGGATCGGGACCTCGGCGCCGTCGTCAATCACCACGTAGTGCCGCACCGTGTCGAGCTTGCCGACCAGCGGCCAGAGCAGCGGCAGCAGCGACCGGTCCACGAAGACGACCTCGTCCTCGGCATGGCCCGCCACATAGACCAGATGCTCGGGGAACAGCCGGATGTTGAGCGTGTGCAACACCCGCCCGGTGCACGGCGCGGCCAGGTAGAGCTCGAGGTGCCGGCCGGTGTTCCAGCAGAACGTGCCGACCCGGCCGTCCGCGCTGATCCCGAGCGTGTCCAGCACAGTTGCGAGCCGCCGCACCCGCCCCGCCCACTTCGCGATCGTCATGGTGGTCTCGTCGCCCGCGGTTGCGGTGATGATCTGTTTGTGGCCGAAGTACTGCTCGGCGCGGTGGAATACGTGCGGCAGGGCGAGGGGGCGGTCCTGCATGAGCCCGAGCATGGGATCTCCCGGCAGTGAGTGAGTGTTGCGTCATCCGGGACGGTACCGGCGGTGGTTAAGGTCCTCTGCCATGGTGCCTCCCGCGGATCAGACCGCTCGGTCTGGCTTGACGTGGGTTCCACCTGGACCACGGCCGTTCTCGTGCGTCCAGACGGCACGCTTCGCCGGGTTTCGCCGAGACGAGACCGTGCGGGCGCTCATGGACTCACAGGGCGGGGCGACGGTGTCCGCCGAAACCGGCGCGGTCCGGAAGCGGCTCGCCGGGGCGGCGAGGTCCTCGATCTCGGCATCGCTGCGGGCGTAGAACGCTGAGAGCCCCCATCGGCCCCAGTCGGGGAAGCGGCGACGAAACACGTCGGCTTGGTGGCGGGAGGCTGCTGGGTCGAGGTCGTCACCCCGAACGACGATGAGCGCGTCATCGGGCAACGACGCCCGGCGGATGCGGGGATCTTGGGCTCGGCCATTCGTCGATGACACCGCGTGCTCCGGGCTTGAGGGGCTCGGGGCAGGCGCATGCCAGCCAACCCGCTGTGGTGGGGGACCGTGCGAATGGATTGCGGAGCACTGTGTCGCCATGACCGATTGAAACCGCCGTGCGTCGTCGCCATCGTCCATCACGGCACCTCTCTCACCGAACCAGGCTACGGGGAGCGCCGCGCTCCCTTGGCCGCGGTCACTGGATGGGCGGGAGCTTGGGGATGGCGTTGGTCGCGAGCTCCGTCGCGCTTCGGCACAGTTCCTCCGGAGGTCCGGTGCCGGTGTAGAAGATCTGCAGCGACTCCGCCCGCTGCTGTCCGGTGGAGCCGAGGAATCGCCGGTGGGGCACCTGCACCAGGCAGAGGTCGGGGCTCGCGCTGTATCCGCCGGGCTTGATGAGCGCCGGGCGGCCGGCCACGGTGGTCGGCTCGCCGTCGTTGGCGGTGATCTCGCCTATCCGGCGCAGGTCGACCTCAGCAGATGGGGTGTCACCCCATCTGCATGACCAGTTCGCGTAACCGGGTGTCGGGGTGGGGGCGGGGATGCCCGCGGCTGTCAGCGCGGGCGGGTCGAGGGCTAGGCAGGCGTCGAGCAGCGCGAACGAGCCGGGGGTGTCGGGTGCGGGGCGCTGCCCGACGCCGGTGGTGGTCAGTTTCGTGAGCGCCGTCTGGGTGGCGGTCTCCGCGATCGCGCAGGTGTCGACGGCGGCCCCGGCCACCAGTTCGGCTGAGACGAGGATCCGGGTGCGGTCGAGGAGCAGGATGGTTCGCTCGCAGTACCCGTTGCTCTCGGATTCCCGCCCGATGCCGAGGCCGTCCGGACGGATCTCCCGGGTGCCGGGGAGCCTGCCATTCGGGTCGAGTCGGGAGTCGAATTGCGCGGCAACGACCACGTACTCGTCGTTCGGTGGATCCACGTCGACCTGGCATTCGGAGAAATCGCCGAAGTCGGGGTCGAGTGTCGATTCACCGAACGCGGCGAGGGGCACCGGATCCATGAGCGAGCACGGGTCGGCGATGCGCGGGTCGGCGGGAATCTGGCCGACAGTGGGCGCTGGGGAGCCGGCGGTGGGTGCTGGGGAGGTTGTGGGTGGCGGGGCTGCTTGGGTCGTGGGCGTCGGGATCGGTGGGTCGGCGGTGTCGGAGCCACCGCCTCGTTCCAGGCCGATGAGCAGCGCTGCGGTGATGGTCAGGACGGCGGCGATCGAACCGGTGATGAGCAGGCGACGCCGCCGGGGACGCGGTGGATCGGGCTGGGGGGCTGTCCAGTCAGGTGTCGGACCGGACGGGGGTCCGATGATACGGGCCGGCGCAGCGGTGGTGAGGTCGGCGATCCGACGGAGCATCTCGCGGGCGGCGAGGGCGTTGGGTCGGACGGCCGGATTGTTGTCCAGGAGGTGTCGTAGCACTGATGTGAGCGGACCTGCGCGGGTCGGTGCGGGAGCCTGCTCGGCGGAGATGCGCCGGATCAGCTGCAGGATGTTGTCGTGCCCGTCGCCGAACGGGGGTGTGCCCTCGACGGTGGCGTAGAGGGTGGCGCCGAGGGAGTAGATGTCCGAGGCATTCCCGCCGGGTTCACCCCGGCACACCTCAGGGGCGAGGTAGGCCGGTGTTCCGGTGATCAGGCCGGTGCTGGTCAGGGTCGCGTCTCCGGCGACGCGGGAGATACCGAAGTCGGTCAATTTGATCTCACCGGTCCGGCTGAGGAGGATGTTGCCCGGTTTGACGTCCCGGTGGACGATCCCCCTGGCATGGGCGGCGACGAGCGCGTCGGCGATCTGTACGCCGATCACTGCGACCTGCCCGGGTGGCAGGGCGCCCCGGTCGAGGACGTCAGACAGGCTCTCCGACGGGAGGTATTCCATGACGAGCCAGGGCTCGTCCTGCACAGTGAGCACATCGAAGATCGTCACGATGTGCGGATGGTGCAGTCGGGCGGCGATCCGGGCCTCGCGGAGCATGCGTTGACGGGTGAGTGCGGCCGGGTCCCCGTCGAGGCGGATGCGTTTGATCGCGACCTGCCGGTCGAGCAGTTCGTCGGTGGCTCGCCACACCACGCCCATGCCACCGGAGCCGAGCTGCTCGTGCAGCCGGTAACGGCCGTCGCCGATGCGACCGTCAACGGTCATTGCGAGTTCCCGTCGCCGCAACCACAGGCGCATTCACCACACGAGACTGTCATGAGATCGGCGGGAGCTTGGGGATGGCGTTGCCGGCGAGTTCGGTCGCGACCCGGCACAGCTCCTCGGGGGTGCCGGTGCCCGTGTACAGAACCTGCAGCTTCTCCACCCGCTGCAGACCGTTCGGGGCGAAGAAGCGGCGGTGTGGCACCTGCACCAGGCATTTGTCCGGGCTTCGGGTGTAGCTGCCCGGGAGCACGAGCACGGTCCGCCCGGCCACGGTGACCGGCTGACCGTCCTCGCTGTCGATCTCGTCCTGACGGGCCAGGAGGACTTCTACGGTCGGTGTGGCTTCCCCCATTCGCAGATCCAGTTCCCGTAGCCGGGTTGTGCTGTCGGTCGGTCGACGCCCGCCGCTGTCAGCGGGCTCGGGTCCAGGAGTGCACACGCGTCGAGCAGCGCCAACGAGCCAGGGGCATCGAGCCCGGCGCGCTCGCCGATGCCGGTCGTGGCCAGCTTCGCGAGCGCCGTCTCGGTGGCGGCCTCGGCCATCGCGCAGACGTCGGCTACCGCATCGCTGCGCAGTTCGGCGGACACGAAGATCCGGGTGCGGTCCGGCAGCAGGATGGTCCGGCTGCAGGATCCGTTGCTCTGCTCCTTCCTTCCGATGCCGACGCTTCCCCGAATCTCGACGGTGCCGGAAAGGGCGACGTCCGGCCTGAGCCGAGACAGGAACTGGGTACTGACGATCACCGAACCGCCACCCGGGAGATTCACATCGA
The DNA here is from genome assembly GCA_050701055.1 of Pseudonocardia sp. Classification (GTDB taxonomy): domain Bacteria; phylum Actinomycetota; class Actinomycetes; order Mycobacteriales; family Pseudonocardiaceae; genus Pseudonocardia. Next base: position 5,186 of record JBOHEO010000065.1, read on the forward strand.
TCCGGCAGGCAGCGAACGTTCCGAAATCAACGATGAGCCTTGACCGGCCGAACGCTTCGAGCGGCACCGGATCCACGAGCGAGCACGGGTCCGCGATGCGCGGATCGACGCCGGGGATCGGACCGGTGAGCGACGGGACGGTCGTCGGCTGCGCGGCCTGTGAGGCGGTCGTCGCAGGTCCGTCGGAGACGGCGCCGCGGCCGACGGCGACGATGACGATCGCGGTGGCGATGGCCAGCACTCCCGCGACCGCTCCGGCGACGAGCCTGCGCCGCCTCGGGGATCGTGGCCGGACCTGCGGCGTGAACGATCCGCGGTGCGATGGACCGGCCGATGGCTCGTCGCCCATCCGTGGCGCGACACCGGGGCCATCGGTGACCTGCCGGAGGAGTTCGCGAGCGGCGATGGCGTTGGGCCGAGCGGCCGGATCGCTGTCCAGGAGGCGGAGCAGTACAGGCGTCAGCGGACCTGCGCGCCGCGGCGGGGGAACGTTGCCCGCGGCGATGAGCCGGACCAGGTACAGGACATTGTCATTCTCGTCGTCGAACGGGGGTACGCCCTCAACGGCGGTGTAGAGGGTGGCGCCCAGGGAGTAGACGTCCGAGGCGGCCTCCGTCTGCGCACCGCGGCACACCTCGGGGGCGAGGTAGGCCGGCGTCCCGGTCAGCAGACCGGTGCTGGTGAGGGTGACGTCACCGGTGGCGTGGGAGATGCCGAAGTCGGTCAGCTTGACCTCGCCTGTCCTGCTCACCAGCACGTTGCTTGGCTTGACGTCCCGGTGGACGACCCCGGCAGCGTGGGCCGCTGCGAGCGCATCGGCGAGTTGCGCACCGATGCCGGCCACTTGCCGCGGCGCCAGGGGTCCCCGCCTGATCACCTCGGACAGGCTCTCCGACGGCAGGTACTCCAGGACGAGCCAGGGTTCGTCGTCGACCGTGATCGCATCGAAGATCGACACAATGTGCGGGTGGTGCAGCTGGGCGGCGATCCGGGCCTCGCGCAACAGGCGTTGCCGGGTGAGCTCGCCGGGATTCCCGTCGAGCCGGATGCGTTTGATCGCGACCTGACGGTTGAGCAGCTCGTCGGTCGCCCGCCATACCACGCCCATCCCACCGGATCCGACCTGCTCGTGCAGCCGGTAGCGATCACCGATGAGGCTGTTCGCGGTCATCGAGTTCCGCCGTCGGCACCGACCACGACCCCATTCAACCAGGGGAACCGCATGTCACCGGCGGATCGGTGCCGGAACGGAACCACGCCGCCCGGGGATCGCCGCGCTCTCGTGGCTGCGGTCACTGGATGGGCGGGAGCGTGGGGATGGTGGGCGGGACGGCCTGGGTGGTGCGCCCGGCATGGATGGGTCCGACGGGAACCGGCGACGCGGTGTTGCTACCGGCGACCTGGCGGAGCAGCTCGCGCGCGGTGACGGCGTCCGGGCGGGCGACCGGGTCGTGGTGCAGGAGCCACTGAAGCACGGGCGCGAGCGGACCTGCGCGCTCGGCCGTGTGGGCCTGTCCGGAGTCGACGAGCCGGGTCGGGTGGCGGGTGTCGCCGTGACCGTCACCGAACGGAGGAGCGCCCTCGACGGCGGCGTAGAGCGTGGCGCCGAGGGAGTAGATGTCCCCGGCGGTCCCTGACTGCTCGCCGTGGCACACTTCGGGGGCGAGGTAGGCCGGTGTTCCGATGATCAGGCCGGGCCCGGTGCGGGTCGCGTCACCGGCCACGCGGACGACGCCGAAGCCGGTCAGCTTGACCTCGCCGGTCCTGCTGAGGAGCAGGTTGCCCGGGTTGACGTCGCAGTGGAGGATCCCGGCGGCGTGGGCGACAGCGAGGGCGTCGGCGATCCCCGCGCCGATGCCGGCTGCCTGCCACGGAGTCAGGGTGCCGCGCGCGATCGCGTCGGAGAGCCGCTCCGACGGCAGGTACTCCAGGACGAGCCAGGGGTCCCCGGCGACCGTCAGCACGTCGAGGATCGACACGATGTGCGGGTGCCGCAGCCGGGCGGCGACCCGGGTCTTGCGCAGCGTTCGTCGTCGGATGATGCCGGCCGACCCTCCGTCGAGGCGGTCGAGCCGGATGTGTTTGATCGCGACCCGGCGGCCGAGCAGCTCGTCGGTGGCTCGCCACACCGCCCCCATGCCACCGGCGCTGACCTGCTCGTCGAGCTGGTAGCGACCCCCGATGAGGCTGTCCACGGTCATGACGTCCCCCCGTCCGCAGGCAATCACGAGGGCAGTCAACCAACGAACCTGGGGACCACTCCCGGATGCCGGATGGCGGTCATGAGATGGCCGGGAGCTTCGGGATGGCGTTGGCCGCGAGGTCGGTCGCGATCCGGCACAGCTGCTCCGGGGTGCCGGTGCCGGTGAAGGTTATTCGGAGCTTCTCCACCCGTTGCTCGCCGTCCGACGCGAGGAAGCGCCGGTGTAACACCTGCGCCAAGCAGGTATCCGGCTCGTTGCTGTAGCCGCCGGGCAGCGCCAGCACGGTGCGGCCGGCCACGGCCGTCGGCGTGCCGTCGGTGGCCGTGACTTCGTCCCCGCGGTCGGAAAAAACCGTCACGCGCGGGGTGTAGCCCCATCTGCAGTCCCAGTTCCCGTAGTCGGGTGCCGGGTTCGAGGGATCGACGCCCACCGCTGTCAGCGTGCCCGGGTCCAGCAGTCCGCACGCATCCAGCAATGCCAGCGAACTGCGGGCGTCGGACGCGGGGCGTTGCCCGATGCCGGTGGTGGTCAGCCGCGCGAGTGCTGTTGCGGTGGCGGTCTCCGCGACCGCGCAGGCATCGGTGGCGGCTCCGCCGTAGTTGGCGGCCGAGACGATGAGCCGGGTTCGGTCCGGGAACAGGATCGTGCGCTGACAGTACCCGTCGTTGTCGGTCTCCCGCCCGATGCCGATGTCTCCGCGGATCTCAACGGTGCCGGGAAGACCCTGAGTCGGGTCGAGCTGGGGGTAAAAACGCGCAATGACAACCACTATCCCGCCGCTCGCCGGGCGTACGGCCACCTGGCATGCGGAGAACAGGCCGAAGTCGACCTCGAGCTCCGGCTCACCGTAGGCCGCGAGCGGCGCCGGGTCCATGAGCGAGCAGGGGTCGGCGGTGGGTGGGTCGGCCTTCAGCGCGGGATGGCCGGTGGGTGCGGTGGCGGTGGTCGGGGGTGCGGCGGCCTGCGTGCTGGGGACGGGTGCGACCGCAGTGGAGTCCCCCGTGCGGCCGGTGCCGATGACCAGGGTGGCGGTGAGGGCCAGTACGCCGATGATCGCCCCGGCGATGAGCCATCGGCGACGGCCGTGGTTCCACGAGCTCGGCGGCGGCCCCGGATATGCCGGGCCTCGTGGAGGCCCGCTGATCGTCGGCGGGATGACGGTGCCCTGGGCGATGGGCCGGAGGAGCTCGCGGACGGTGACGGCATCCGGGCGGGTCGCCGGCTCGCCATCCAGCAGGCGGTCGAACACGGGAGCCAGCGGACCGGCGTGCTTCGCCGGAGGAGCCGGCTGGGAGGCGATGCACCGGATCAGGCGCAGGATGTTGTCCTGGCCGTCGCCGAACGGGGGTGCACCCTCGACGGCGGCGTAGAGGGTGGCACCGAGGGAGTAGATGTCCGAGGCGGTGCCGCCCTGCTCACCCCGGCAGAGCTCGGGGGAGAGGTATCCCGGTGTCCCGGTCACCAGGCCGGTGGTGGTCAGGGTCGTGTCGCCGGTCGCTCGGGAGATGCCGAAGTCGGTGAGCTTGACCTCGTCCGCGGTGCCGAGGAGCACGTTGCCCGGCTTGATGTCGCGGTGGACGATCCCCTTGGCGTGGGCGTCGGCGAGGGCGTCGGCGATCTGCATGCCGATCACCGCCACCTGGTGTGGTGGCAGGGTGCCCCGCCCGATCACGTCGGTCAGGCTTTCCGACGGCAGGTACTCCAGGACGAGCCAGGGTTCGTCGTTCACCGTGAGCACATCGAAGATCGACACGATGTGCGGGTGGTGCAGCTTGGCGGCGATCCGGGCCTCGCGGAACATGCGTTGCCGGGTGATCTCGGGCGGATCCAGATCGACGGTCTTGAGCCGGATGCGCTTGATCGCCACCGGACGGTCGAGCAGCTCGTCCGTCGCTCGCCACACCACCCCCATGCCACCCGAACCGACCTGCTCGTGCAGCCGGTAGCGGCCCCCGATGAGGCCGTCCGCGATCATGACGATCCCCCGTCCGCTGCACTCACCACGCCATTCAACCAAGGAAAACGGGGACCGCTCCCGGGTCAGCCCCGGGGACCGCCGGGCTCCCAGAGCACGTCGCCGCCGGGGTTGGCCACCCGGCCGAGAATGAAGAGCAAATCGGAGAGCCGGTTGAGGTACTTGGCGGTGAGCGGGTTGGTGCGCTCGGCGTCGACCTCGAGCAGCGCCCAGACGGAGCGCTCGGCACGCCGGGTGATGGTACGGGCGACGTGCAGGTACGCCCCACCCGGGGTGCCACCGGGCAGGATGAACGACGCGAGCGTGGGCAGGCCGGCGTTGAACTCGTCGCACCAGCCTTCCAGCCGGGTGACGTAGTCGGCGGTTACACGCAGCGGTGGGTATTCCGGCGCGGATGCGATCGGCGTGCACAGGTCCGCACCCACGTCGAACAGGTCGTTCTGGATCTGCAGCAGGGGGGCGAGTACCTCGTCGACCAGGCCACCGACCGTGACCGCGACCCCGATCGCGGCGTTGGCCTCGTCGGTGTCGGCGTAGGCCGCCAGCCGGACGTGGGTCTTGGGGACGCGGCTGAAGTCGCCCAGCGCCGTGGTGCCGTCGTCGCCGGTCCTGGTGTAGATCCTGGTCAGGTGCACAGCCATGGGGGAAGCCTACGGCCGGGGACGGATGGTCGGGCCGCACCCGCTAGCGTCGCTGCCCGTGGTGGAGCACTTCGCGGTCAACGGTGGCTCGCGGCTGGTCGGCTCGGTCGACGTGGTCGGGGCGAAGAACAGCGTGCTGAAGCTGATGGCGGCGGCGCTGCTGGCCGAGGGCACGACGACGCTTACGAACTGTCCCGAGATTCTCGACGTCCCGCTGATGGCCGACGTGCTGCGCAGCCTGGGCTGCACGGTCGCGGTGGACGGCGCCACGGTCAGCATCGACGTGCCGGCCGAGCCCGGCGCGCAGGCCGACTACCGATCGGTGTCCAAGCTGCGGGCGTCGGTGTGCGTGCTCGGCCCGCTGATCGCCCGCTGCCGGCGCGCGGTGGTGCCGCTTCCCGGGGGCGACGCGATCGGCTCCCGGCCACTGGACATGCACCAGGCCGGCCTGCGCAAGCTCGGCGCCATCACCGAGATCGAGCACGGGCGGGTGCTGGCGCACGCCGAGGAACTGTGCGGCGCGCAGATCTGGCTGGACTTCCCCAGCGTCGGCGCCACCGAGAACATCCTGATGGCCGCGGTGCTGGCCGATGGCACCACGGTGATCGACAATGCCGCACGCGAGCCGGAGATCGTCGATCTCACCGCGATGCTCCAGCAGATGGGCGCCAAGATCGACGGGGTGGGCAGCTCAACGCTCACCGTGCACGGCGTCAGCGGGCTGGAACCCGCCGAGCACCGGGTGATCGGCGACCGGATCGTGGGCGCCACCTGGGCCTTCGCCGCCGCGATGACCCGCGGTGAGGTGACGGTCCGCGGCGTCGACCCGCACCACCTGGACCTGGTGCTCGACAAGCTGCGCAGCGCCGGAGCGGCCACCGACATCGGCATCGACTCGTTCACCGTGGCGATGAACGGCCGGCCCCGGGCCGTGGACTTCGTGACGCTGCCCTACCCGGGCTTCGCCACTGACTTGCAGCCGATGGCGATCGCCCTCTCCGCGGTGGCCGACGGCACGTCTATGATCACCGAGAACGTGTTCGAGGCGCGGTTCCGGTTCGTCGACGAGATGATCCGGCTCGGTGCCGACGCCCGCACCGACGGCCACCACGCGGTCGTCCGGGGAGTGGAGTGCCTGTCCAGCGCCCCCGTGTGGGCCAGCGACATCCGGGCCGGTGCCGGGCTGGTGCTCGCGGCGCTGTGCGCCGAGGGGACCACGGAGCTGTGGGACATCGACCACATCGACCGCGGCTACCCCTGGTTCGTCGAGAACCTCCAGGGCCTCGGTGCCGATATCGCTCGGGTGAGCGCCGACCCGCGGCGTTGCTCCGACTCGATCTGAGCCGGTCGACGGGGTGCGGCGCCGACCGGGTGCCCAGCAAGGTCAGACAGCGCGGCCCAAGCAAGCCAGCCCCACTGGGGCTTGACGGTGGTACGAAGATCGATCCAACTTGGGTTGGTGGGGTACCGGCGTGGTGAACTGCGACGCTGTTGCGGACTGATTTGCCCTGGACATGTGATATTTCTGTCCCTCACGCTAGGACGAAGAAGCCTTCTGTAGAGGACGCAGTTGTTGCGCTGGATGAGAGAGTGCGATCCGCATGATCCAGAATTTCAAGATCAACCAGATCGGAACGTTCAGCTCGGTCCTGCTGTTCGGCATCTAGCCCAAGACCGCGTTCGGCGACCCGTACCGGCAGGAGACCGCGAAGGATGGCACGCCCAAGTGGGTCGCTGGCTCGTGGCCAAGTTCTGTGCGTTCGGCCGGCTGCAGCGCGAGCTGATCAATATCGGTGTCACGACCGAGAAGGACCCGGGGGAGGGGGGCTCACCCCCGGTACACCGGCCGAACTGCTCGACTTCGAGATCGGTGTCATGGAGCGCAAGAACCGGGAGGGTCAGGTCACCGGCATGCAGGTCTGGTACCGCGCCGGGGCGATCCGCTCGACGGCCACGACGGCGCAGGCTGGCAAGCCGCGTCCTGCCGAGGCGGTGAGCTGAGTGGACGGGCTCGACGCCGGGACCGTGATGCCCGCGCGGGTGCACCTCGTCTGCCAGCTATGCGGCGAAGGGTCGAGCCGTTGCACGAGGCCCGGCTTCGGCTGCCAACGATGCTGACTCCGGTTGGCGCCCTCGTGCTATTCGTTCGAACCCATGTCGGATCGCGCCCGATGCTCGCTGCGGCGAGCTTACGCTCCGTCAACTCCTGGGTACCGGCTCCCCCGACCATCACCGCGCACAACGGTGGCGGGTCGACTCGCTACCGCTGGTTACCGGACTGCTCACCGCGTGCATTGGCCTGGGAACTTCCTGAGCTGCGGTCGGTCGACGAGGTCATCCCGTCCGTCCGGCGACGGCAACCCCTTGCCGAGGCATCACGGACTCATCCGAGGACGCCCGGTGACCCGATATCGGCCCGAGACCGGCGGGACTGGCGGTGCTGCGGTCAGTGCCGCCGCCAGTCCCGTTTTCCACCATCTGTATTCGGCTCGTTCGACGAAGATCTGGTCGCCCACCTGGATGACCAGCTCGACTGACCATCGCGAGCACGCCATCGCCGAGGAGGAGATCGCCGCCGGGCAAGGGCAAAGCAGCGGCGTTTACCGCGCGACCTGCGGTTCCGTCGTGACACCAGCCTCCTTGGCGACGCCGTTTGGTCACCGCTGTAAGCGTTGCCCGCCCAGGCCAGAAGCCCAAGCGAAGGCCGAGAGGCCTCCTCCGGTTTGGCCGTCGACGGGTGGAGGGTTCGATATGGGTGCGGCTCTTCTCCATCGACGACCCGCACGTGAGAAGAGCCGCACGCGAGAAGTGTTCTTGAGCGTCAGATTGCTGCGGGGCCACCCCCGGATGTGGACGAATGCGCGGGCCGGCGAGCGTCGGGCTCGACCGCCAGATGGCACGCGACCAGCCGGCGTTCCCCGAGCAACGCCGGCGGCGTCTCCCGACAGACCGTCTCTGCGCGAGGGCACCGGGGATGGAAGGCGCATCCGGTCGGCGGGTCGAGCGGACTCGGTGGCTCGCCCACCGGCGCGGCATTGCGGGCTCCGGTCCGTCGGCCCATCGAGCTGATCAGCGCCTGCGTATAGGGATGGCGCGGTCGGTCGAAGATCTCGGCTGCCGTGCCGACCTCCACGAATCGTCCGAGGTACATGACCGCCACCCGCTGGGCCAGCAGCCTGAGCACCGTGAGGTTGTGGGTGATGAGCAGGTAGCCGGTACCCCGGTCCCGCTGGCGTTGGCTGAGGTTCGCCAGGACCTGCGCCTGGATCGACAGGTCCAGCGAGGCGGCCGGTTCGTCCAGGACGATGAAGTCGGGATCCAGGCAGGTGGCTCTCGCGACGCCGAGCCGTTGGCGCTGGCCGCCGGAGAGCTGGTGCGGGAAACGGTCCAGCAGATCCGGTGTGAGGTTGACGGCGCCCAGCAGTCGATCGATGGCGGTCGGCTCGGGTTCGTGGAGCAAGCCGTGCACCCGCAGCGGCTCGAGCAGGAGGTCGCGCACGCGCATCCGGGGGTCCAGCGTCCCCTCGGCGTCCTGGAAGATGATCTGGATCCGGCGGCGGAGCCGGCGCAGCTGCTCGCCTGAGGCCGCCGACAGGTCGATGCCGTCGAGCCGGATCGTGCCGGCGGTCGGCGGGAGCAGCCGGGCAAGCAGCCGGGCCAGCGTGGACTTGCCGCAGCCGGACTCGCCCATGACGCCGAACGTCTCGCCGGGTGCGACGCTGAACGAGACCCGGTCGACCGCCCGGACCAGCCGGGGCCGGAACAGGCCGCTGCTGAAATGCCTGCTCAGGTCGCGGACCTCGATCAGCGGCTCCACAACCAGCACCTCACGTCGGCGTCGAACACGGGATGTTCTGCTGCGCATCTGTCCATGACGGCCGGGCAGCGTGGGTGGAACCGGCACCCGCTCGGCAGGTCGGACAACTCGGGGACCGTGCCGGGAATCGGGTGCAGGCCATCGTCGGCGACGGCGTGCAACAACATCTGCGTGTAGGGGTGGCGTGGGGTCGCCTCCACCTTCTGCAGGCGACCGCTTTCGATGATCTCGCCGGCGTACATCACCGCGAGCTCCTCGCACAGGCTTGCCCCGACGTCCAGGTCATGGGTGACGAGAAGCAGCGACGCCCCCGTTTCCTCGGTCACCTCACGGAGCAGGTCGACGATCTGGGCTTGCACGGTGACGTCCAGAGCGGTCGTCGGCTCGTCGGCGATCAACAGCCGTGGCCGCCCGGCCAGCGCGATCGCGATCATCACCCGCTGCTGCATCCCGCCGCTGAACTCGTGCGGGTACTGGCGGTAGCGGCTGGCACGGGCGGGGATGTCGACCATCGCCATCAGGTCGAGGGCACGGCTGCGCGCGTCCCGGCGGGAGCCGGGGGCGGCGATCCGGACGGCCTCGGCGATCTGCTCGCCGACCCGCATCGTCGGGTTGAGCGCGTTCCACGGCTGCTCGAAGATCATCCCGATGGCGCGGCCGCGCAGCCGGCGGAGCTCGTGCCGGGGCATGGTCATCAGGTCCCGGCCGTCGAACCGGATCTGGCCACCCACCATGGCGCCGGTGGGCAGCAGGCCGACGATGGCGAGCGCGACCACGGTCTTTCCGCTTCCCGACTCACCGGTGAGGCACAGCGACCCGCCTTCCTGCACGGTGAGGCTGACCCCGTCGACGGCCCGGACGAGGCCCGCCGCGGTCGGGAAGTGCACGCGGAGATCGTCGATGTCCAGAAGCGCCATCAGAGCACCACGGTGTCCTTGGCCCGGGGATCGAACCGGTCCCGCAGACCGTCGCCGAGCAGGGTGAACGCGAGCACCGAGAGCAGGATCAGCAGGCCCGGGAAGATCATCAGATGTGGCGAGGTCTCCAGGAAACGCGTGCTCTCGGCGAGCATCCCGCCCCACTCGGGGGTCGGCGGCGGTACGCCGAGGCCGAGGAAGCTCAACGCGGCGACGGCCAGGATGGTGTGCCCGATGTCGAGTGCCGCGAACACCAGAAGCGGCGCGACCACGTGCGGAAGCACGTGCCGCACCACGATGGTCCGGCGCCGGCAGCCGATCGCCCGGGAGCTCTCCACCCAGGGCGCCACCTTGACCGTCAGGATCGCTCCCCGGACGAGCCGGGCGTAGCCCTCCCAGCCGACCACCACCAGGGCCAGGATGACGTTGACCGTCGACGGCCCGAGGATCGCCGCGATGGCCAGCGCCAGGATCAGGCTGGGCAGGGCGAGGAACAGGTCGATCATGCGGCTGATGGCGCCGTCGACGAACCGGCCCGCGTAGCCTGCCGCGGCGCCCAACAGCACGCCGACGAGGATCTTGAAGGTGACCACGACCGCGGCGAGAGTGAAGGAGACCTGGGCGCCGTGCGCGATCCGGCTCAGGTAGTCGCGGCCGAGTGCGTCGGTTCCCATCGGCTCGGCCAGGTTCGGCGCCGCCAGCCGGTTGAAGACGTCCACCTCCAGCGGATCGGTGAACAGGGGCGCGCAGGCTGCCAGAACGGCCACGGTGAGGACCAGGAGCAGCCCGGCCGAGATCATCGGGCTCATCCCTGGCCGGGGCACCCCCGCGAGCCGGGACATCTCACCCGCGGGCATAGCGCACCCTCGGGTTGAGATAGGCGTACAGGATGTCGACGGCCAGGTTGACCAGTACAAAGATCAGCGCGAAGGCCAGCACGAAGCCCTGGATCACCGGGTAGTCCCGCGCCGAGATGGCCTCGACGAAGAACCGCCCGACCCCTGGCCAGGCGAAGATAGACTCCACGATCACGGTCCCGGTCAGCAGGTTGCCGACCTGCAGCCCGGCGATCGTGACCACGGGGATGAGCGCGTTGGGTAAGCCGTGCTTGATCAGGACCACGGCCTCGGGCACGCCCTTGGCGTGTGCGGTGCGGACGAAGTTGCTCCCCAGCGTCTCGAGCATGCTGGTCCGCAGCAGGCGGGTGAGGATCGCCGCCAGCCCGAGACAGAGCGTCAGTGCGGGCAGCAGCAGGTTCTCCGGACCGCCGCGACCGAAGGCGGGCAGCCATGGCAGCTCGACGCTGAAGATCAGGATCAGCATCAGGCCGAGCCAGAACGGCGGGACCGAGATCGCCAGCAGCGCGAAGACCCGGGAGCCGTGGTCCACCGCGGATCCCGTCCGACGGGCAGCAAGAATACCCAACGGCACCGCCAGGACGATCGCGAGCAGGACCGCCGCCCCGGCCAGCTCGAGGGTGGCGGGGAACCGGTCCACGAACTCCTCCAGGACCGGCTCCCCGGTGCGGATCGAGTCCCCGAGGTCGCCGTGGGCGAGCATCCTGATCCAGCCGCCCAGCAGCTCGGGCAGTCCCCGGTCCAGGTCGGCTCCCTGCTCGAACGCCGTGATCTCCGGGGCGGTCGGGTCCCGGGCGATCTGTAGCCGGATGACGGCCTCGGCTGGGCGGCCGGGCGCGGCGTAGAGGAGCAGGAAGGAGATCAGCGACGCACCCATCATGAGTCCGGCCCCGGCGCCGAGGCGCCGGGCCAGGTAACCGAGCACCGGCTAGACCTTCACGTCGCGCAGATCCATCGTGAACATCGTCGAGCCGAAACCGAAGCCACTCACACCCTGGCGGTAGGCGACCGGCTTGGCGATGTCGTAGAGCGGAAGGCCGACGGCCTCGCGATGCAGCGTCTCCCACACCTGGTCGAAGGCGGCCCGCTGGGCCGGCTCGTCCTCGGCGGTCAGCGCCTGCTCAATGAGCCTGTCCAGCTCGGGCGTGGCGTAGACCCCGGGGAAGCCGTAACCGGTCGTGTACTTCCCGTCCGGCCCGAGGCATCCGGTGGTGGCCGTGCTGCAGGAGTGGTGAACGTACATATCGTAGTCCCCGCTCTTGCGGCGCTCCGCGGCGGCGCTGCTGTCCAGCGTGGTGACCTCCACCTGCGCGCCGACCTTGCGGAGCTCGGACTGCACGTACAGCGACGTGACGTCGGCGTTGGCCTCGCCGAACGGGACGAGCAGCGACACCCGCAGCGGGTTGCCGTCCTTCGTCCGCACGCCGGTGGGATCGGCTCGCAGCCAGCCCGCCTCGTCCAGCAGCGCGTTCGCCCGGTCAGGGTCATAGGCGAAACCCGCCAGCCCGACCTGCGGTCCGAGCTTCCATACATCGCTCGTCGGGTTCAGATACCGCACCGGTTCGGCCAGCCCCTCGAACAAGGTGGCCACCATGGCCTCGCGGTCGACGGCCGCGTTGAACGCCTGCCGCACCCGGGCGTCGTCCAGTGGGGCCCGGATGGTGTTGAAGTCGATCACCTGGTAGCGGCCGTAGGACCGGTACTCCACGGTGTACTCCCCGGCCCGGTTGAGCTTCGCCATCTCCGAGTACGGCAGCGCGCTGTGGTGCTCGGCGGCGCCGATGAGATCGACCTCCCCGGCCCGAAGCGCGAGCACCTGGGTGTACGGGTCCGGAATGGTCAGCCACACGATCCGTTCCAGCGCCGGGGCGCCACCCCAGTACTCCTGGTTGCGGACCAGCTCGGCATCCTGGTCCTTGCGGTAATTCTCCAGGCGGTACGGCCCGGTGCCGATGTAGTTGTCCAGCTTGCCCGCCAGGTCGCCGGCCGGAACCACCGAGGTGGGGCTGATCATCTTCACGGAGAGCTCGCTGGCGAGGTTGTCGAGCAGCAGGCTGTACGGTGCGGTCAGGCTGATGCGTACGGTGCTCGGATCCACCGCGTCGACACTGGAGATGAATCGGCCGAAGGGGACGGTCGTCGCGGCGTACTCGATCGAGAACTTGGCGGTCTCGGCGGAGAAGGGCGTTCCGTCGTGAAAGCTCACGCCGTCCTTCAGCGTGAACGTGTAAGTCCTCTGGTCGGCGCTGTTCTCCCATGACTCGGCGAGAAGTGGGACGGGATCGCCGTTCTCGTCGAGGTCGAGCAGCGTGTCGAACACCAGTGAGCGACCCTGCGGAGCAGCCTTGAAGTCGCGGGTGGAGGCGGTGCGCAGGGTCTGGTCCTGGGCGGATTCTCCCTGCCCGCCGGCCGAGCAGGCCGCGCTGACCAGGGTCACCGCCACCGTGAGGGCGAGAAGGACGGGGCGCCGGGTCGACGGCCGTCCCGGATGCGTACGCATCACTGCACCGGTCCCGTCTCGGCCGGCAGCAGGGCCGGGAACCGGTGCCCGTCTCGGCGGCGAGTATCTCGACCGGGGCAGGGGGCAGATGCGCCGCCAGTCGGATTATCGTGAATGGTGGCCATCAGTGCGGGCTCCTCTGGGCAATTGGTCGTACTACGGCCGCTGAAGGGCTTATGAGTGGCGCGCCCGGATGAGGTAGCGGCCGCCCGGGTGCGGAGCGAAGTCAGGGGTGTCTTCCCAGAGCTCGGCTTCGACGAGATGCTCGATCGCCACCTCGGTGAAGCCGGCCGACTCGACGAGCTCCGCGATCTGCTCGGCAGGTCGGCCGCCGTAGAGCGGAAGCTCGCTACGCACCGCGGCGTAGTCCCGGACGAAATCCGGTTCATGGTCGGCGAGCTGCGCATCGGTCATCCGGTCGCGCCAGTCTCCTTCGACCAGGACCAACCGCCCACCCGCGCGCAGCACTCGGGACCACTCGGTCAACGTCGCTGCCGGGTCACACATCGTCCACAGCACGTGCCGCTCGGCGACGACGTCGACCGAGTCATCAGACAACGGCAGTTCGTCGGCGTCGCCCTGTCGAAGGTCGATCTCGACCGTCCGGTCCCATGCCTTGGCCCGGGCCAGCTCGAGCATCTGAGGTGACTGGTCCACGCCGACCACGTGGTGGCCCAGCTCAGCCAGGAGCACGGCGATGAAGCCGGTGCCGCAGCCGACGTCGACAGCGTCCAGTGCAGGTTCTCCGACCGACCGGGCGAGCAGGTCATGCCATCTGTCGAGGGCGTCGGCGGACCGTACGTCGTGGCCGGGGGACGCGTCGTAGGTGCGGGCCCTGTTGTTCCAGTAAGTATTGACGATCTTCTTGACAGCAGTGTTCTGGATCATCGTGCCGCCTCGTCCCGGGGATGCGTCGCTGTCACCATACGTGATTAATGCCACGATGGTGCAGTAGCCATCGATACATAGAACGAAGGTCGTTTCACTGTGAGCAACTGTCATCTGGCCACCGGTCGAGTCCCGGTCGACAGACCTGGTTCACCGAGCAGGTCCGGAGCTCAGCCGTGATGACACGCTGATCGGCCCAGCCAGGCTGTGGTCGGCGACGGTGAGCGAACCGACCAGGGTCGGGCGTTGCGAAGACTCGCCGCGCTACCCCGGCGGCGGTGCCGGCTCAAAGATCATCGAACTGTCGCTGATGTAGGGGCCAGTGCCGGCTAGCTAGGACCCGGCTACGACTCCGCGATGCCCTTGAGCAGAACGGTGATTTGAGCCATGCCCACATTCACTGTGGAGAACCCGTCCGACATCTTCTGCTCGAGCTCCTCCAGGAGCTGGCCGTGGTGCTGCAGGAGCTGACTGTGGTGTTGCAGAGTCTGTCCCTGCTCCAGCTGGGTCTCCCGCAAGGCGTTGAGGGCCATGGTGTGCGCGCGCAGCTCGGCCCGGACCTCCGCGACATCGTGGTCCGCCCCGGCCGCCAACACGCGAGCGGCTCCGGCGTCGGAACTGGCGAGGGCGACCTGCTCACGGAGCCGAGCGACCTCCCGTTCCAGAAGAGCCAGGCGATCTTCGATCCCGTCTGCGGAGCTCGGCATGGTCGGATGGTACGGCAGAACCGGACGGCTCCACCGGTATGTGCCGTTCGGCCGCCGGCCGCAGGTGCGGATCGCACGGCGGGGTCCGATCGCGTGACCGGGTGAGCGTGTCTACCGCTCGAAGACCGCCATGATCGTGGCCCTGGCCAGGGTGTGCGAGAACAGGTTGAAGCCGAGGAATGCCGGCGTGGCACCGTCGGGCAGACTCAACGACTCGACGTCGACGGCGTGCACGGTGAAGTAGTAGCGGTGCTCGCCGTGCCCCTCGGGTGGGACGGCGCCGACGTAGCCCTGCATCCCCGCGTCGTTGGTCAGGGTCACGGCGCCGGATGGCAGGTCGGTGCTGCCCGGGGTACCCGCGCCCCGGGGGAGCTCGGTGACGGTCGCGGGGATGTCGGCCACCGCCCAGTGCCAGAAGCCGCTGCCGGTCGGGGCGTCGGGGTCGTACCCGGTGACCGCGAAGCTCTTCGTATCGGCGGGAGCGTCGGCCCAGGCCAGCGACGGGGAGACGTCCTGGCCACCGGGCACGCCCATGGCGCCGCTGCGCTGTGCTTCGTCCAGGGTCGCGTCCTGCTTGATGTCGTTGCTGGTGAGGTTGAAGGACGGGACGTCGGGCAGGAACTCGTGGGGTCCGGGTGGGCGGGTCGACATACTGCAGCTCCTTCTACGGGATCATGATCCGATCTCTCCGGGACTACCCGCATTGTCCGTTCCGTACCCGGCCGGCTGGGTGAGCTGCTCCACAGCGCCCGTGGCGGCGTACCGGCAGAGCTCGCTCTCGGGCTGCGATCGGAAACCCGGTGGCCGACGCCGGCGCTCGCTCCCGCTTCCGATCAGTCAGACTGTTACTCCGTAGCCTCCTCAGCCTCCTCGCGTTCACCCCGCCGCCGGAGGTAGTCGAAACCCGGGATGCCGTTGACGGCCTGCCGGACGTCCTTGAGCACGTCGAGCAACTCGTGCACGTCCGGGCCGACCCGGTCCAGAGTGGCCAGGATCGGCATGATGTCGGTCTCCATGTGCTCGGTGAAGAGCGGCAGCTGGTCGATCAGCCGGATCGCCGCCTGGACCTCCACCTCGGACAACTCGTCGACGAACTTCTTCGCCAGCGGCGCCGCCCTGGCCGCGACGGGCGCATAGACCCCGAGCAGCTCCTGGGCGATGCGGCTGGTCGTGCCGGCCTCCTCGGCGACCACATCGGCCCGGCTGACCAGGCCCGCGGCGTTCTCGGTGACCACGTCGGCGCGGGCGACGAGCGCGGCCGCGCTTTCGGCCACGATGCACACGTCGGACAGCAGCGGGTCGACGCGTCCCACGATCGCCTCGACCCGATCGGCCACCTCGGTGATCCGGACGACGAGTACGTCGACGTCGTCGAGCAGGCCCGATACCCGCTCGGGGAGAGCCGCGACCATCCCGAGCGCCTCGCCGGTCCAGCCCAGCACCGCCCTCGCGCCGGCGATCATGTCGGTCGGAGTCCACACCGGTAGCCCGGCCAGGCGCAGCACCATGCGGCGATCCTCGCGCACAGGGAGCACAGGAGAAAAGGATTTGCTCGGCGTCGAAGCCAGATCTAGCGTGACCGTGTGACCAGAGTTCGATTCTGGTCATCAGGTCAGGAGGGGTCGAGGTGGCGATGCCGGACCGACCGATGGAGCGCGAGGAGCGACTGCTCGACGTGGCCACGGACCTGCTGGTGCGGTGGGGCTACCAGCGTGTCACCGTCGATGCGGTGGCCCGGCAGGCCGGCATCGGCAAGGGCACCGTCTACCTGCACTTCCGTACCTAGGAGGCGCTGT
The DNA here is from genome assembly GCA_050701055.1 of Pseudonocardia sp. GTDB lineage: Bacteria > Actinomycetota > Actinomycetes > Mycobacteriales > Pseudonocardiaceae > Pseudonocardia. Next base: position 21,488 of record JBOHEO010000065.1, read on the forward strand.
TCCTGACCGTCCTGTTGCGGACCAATCACCGGGTCGTCACCGCGATGGTCGACCGGCTCGCGGCCGATCCGGCGGAGGCGCTGCCGGGCCGGATGATGCGTTCGCTGTATCTCGACCTGACGGCCGATCCCGTCACGCGGCCGCTGTACCTCGGCGACAGCGAGGTCCTCGGCCGCCTCGCCCACGAGGCCGCGACCGCGCTGAGCGCGCTCGGCGAGCGACGCGACAGGGTCGCGCGGGAGCACTTCGGGCTGCTGCGCGAGGCGGGCCTGGTGAGCACCGACCACCCGGTCGACGGCCAGCTCCACATGCTCGGCGCGATCGTCTCCGGGTTCCTGTTCGTCGATCCGCTCGCCCGGCCGTACGCCCCTGCCGACCCCGCGGACCGCGCGGACCTGCTCGAGCACGCCGTTGCCGCCGCACTGCACGCACCGGACGTCGCGGCCGAGGCCGCAACCCGGGTCGCCCCGGCGGTCGCGGGCCTGTACCGATCCCTGAACGGGCACATTGATGACGAGTGGCGCCGCCGGGTCCGGTGATCCCGGAGCGGCCGCGCCGAAGGAGGAGAGAGATGAGCGCGAACCAGACCGTCGAACCGGACCTGATGAGCCCGGACCTGATCGCTGATCCGTACGGCGGCTTCGGCCGGCTGCGGGAGCAGGCTCCGGTGGTGCGCGGACGCTTCCTCGACGGCAGCCCCGTCTGGTACGTCACCCGGGCCACCGATGTCCGCGCCGTGCTGGGCGACCCCCGCTTCGTCAACGACCCGACGTCGGTGCCCGGCATGGACGTCACCTTCATCCGGGACAACACCCTGGAGAAGATCGGCGTTCCGGGCGATCTGACCGGCTACCTCACCGGGGACCTGCCCAACGTCGACCCGCCCGACCACACCCGGCTGCGCAAGCTCGTCTCGCGCGCGTTCACCGTGCGCCGGGTCGCCGAGCTGCGTCCCCGGGTGGAGGAGATCGCCGCCGGGCTGCTCGACGGTCTCGCCGCGGCGCCACCCGGGCCCGTCGACCTCATCGAGAGTTTCGCCTATCCGTTGCCGATCACGGTCATCTGCGAGCTGGTCGGCGTCCCGGAGGTCGACCGGCCGTCGTGGCGGGAGTGGGGTCGGCGGCTGATGACGATGAACCCCGAGACGATGCCGGGCGCCCTGCGGTCCATGGTCGATCATGTCCACGCGCTCATCGGGCAGCGCCGCACCGAACCGACCGGCGACCTGCTCAGCGGTCTCATCCGCGCCCAGGACGAGGACGGCGACCGGCTCTCCGACCGCGAACTGGTCTCGATGGTGCTCACACTCGTCTTCGCCGGGCACGAGACCACCGCCCACCTGATCGGGAACGGGACACATGCCCTGCTCACCCATCCCGATCAGCTGGATCTGCTCAGGACCGATCCGGAGCTGTGGCCGGGGGCGGTGAACGAGCTCATGCGGTTCTGTGGGCCGGTGCACCTCACGAACCTTCGCTACGCCGCCGAGGACGTCGAGGTCGGGGGCACCACGGTCCGAACCGGGGAAGCGGTGCTGGTCGTGCTCGTCTCGGCGAACTTCGACCCGCGGGAGTACGCCGATCCGGAGCGCCTCGACCTGACCCGCCAGCCGGTTGGGCGCGGCGACGGGCACGTCGGGTTCGGCAACGGGGCGCACTACTGCCTGGGCGCGGCCCTCGCCCGCCAGGAGGCCGAGGTGGCGCTGTCGATGCTGACCCGAAGGTTCCCGATGCTGGCGCTGGCCACGGACTCGCCCCGGTGGGACACGGTGCCGGGTGCACGCCGGCTGGTGGAGCTGCCGGTCCGGCTGTAGCTGGTGCAGCGCCGCAGAACTTCTTCGGGGTTTCGGTCGGGTCGAGGACAGGCGTGGAGGTGGTGCGGGGTTCGGGGTTCGGTCGGCGGAAGGTGTCGAGCGCATGATCGCTGTTGGGGTACCGTCAGGCGTGCTGAGTGCGGTTCCGGGTTCCCAATCGATGATCTCGGCAGCACCGGGGCCACGGTGATCTACCAAGATCACCGTCTCGGTACGGGAAGCCGCTCGGGATGCGGTTCCGTGTTCCCGTTCGACGGTCACGAAGCTGGCAGCGTGATCCGGACCCCGATGAACTCATGCGATGCTGTACCAGAGGCCCGAGGCGTCGGACCACGTTCGGCGCCACGGTGTCTGGCGGCAGCGAGCGGCCCAGTTACCTCGTCGATGATCTCGACCACACCCAGCCGGTCCAGCATCCCCCACACCGCGGCGACGTCGCCGAAGCCCAGGTGCCGGGTCCGCTCCGGGCGCACCGCCGCCTCCCTGGCGTCGAGCAGCGCGGCGATATCGGTCGCGGACCCCAAGTAGCGCTCGGAGACCATCTGGGGTTGCCCGCTACCCAGGCCATCTCTCGCAGGTACCAGTGCCTCGTTCGCGGTGAAGGAGCTGCCCCCCATTCCTGGGCCAGGGCGCGGGTGGAGGGCAGTGTCTGACCGTCGCGCAGCACCCCGGCCTTGATGTCGGTGCGCAGCTGCCGGGCGATCTGGTGGTGCATCGCCTCAGACCGCACCGCGGTGCGACGACGTGCCATCCCGGGTCCTCTCCTCACCCCGGAACCTATCAGTTGATTGACCGTTGTACGTCGCCCACCGCGTCCACCAGCGGTTCGCATCGCTCATACATACCAGTTGTCTGGTCGATCTGTTCCAGGTGTCGGAGGCCACACCCGATACGCCCCGACCACACCGAGACCACGCAGACCGAGATCACGAGCAAAGGGGGGCGGCCGTGCAGCTGATGAAGCGGATCGTCGCGACGGGGCTGGGCACGATGGGCGTGGTCGCGCTGGCGGCGGCGATCTGGCCGGCCGTCGCCGGTCTGGTGTCCGGCCTGCTGGTCACGGTGTTGTGCGCCGGCGGCGGCACGCTGGTCGTGCTGGGCGGGCGGCGGGTGCGCGCGGAGCTGGCGTGGCGCCGCGAGCTGCGCGCCATGCCGCCGCTTGACGCCTCGACCTACGCGGACGCGGTGGGCGGGCCGACGCTGGCGCAGCTGCGGGAGTC
>JBOHEO010000066.1:0-24184 GCA_050701055.1 Pseudonocardia sp.
AACTCGACGCGATCGCCGACCGCCTCAACGGCCGCCCACGCCGTACGCTAGAATGGACCACGCCGAGCGAGAAGCTCAGCGAATTACTAGGAAACGCCGATGGCGCTCTCACTGGTTGAAACCAAGCCGCAGCCGATGGTAAAGATGCTACGGAGCGCTACTCCGGTTACTTGGCCAGGGTAGTTCAACACGAGATCGACCACCTGGACGGCGTCGAGTTCGTTGACCGGATGATATCGATGCAGAGTCTGACAACGGTAACAAACTACTTGAATTTTTATCGATAATTACTATGGTGATGGTTTTGATCTATGGCTTGTGCTTATGTCGCAAGGGGACGGTGATGGTCCCACCCTGGGTAAGTTGGTTGGTCCAGGCTGGATCCCTAGCTCGATCGAATAATGCTCAGGTCATATGGGGTGCGCACCCTGGTACGAAATTGGCGTCCGTCAGTGCAACATTCACACGCGGGTGACCCGCCTCGGTCAGGGCGGTGGTTGTCACAGCCCATCGCCAGGTCCTGGGGCGTCAAGACGCCCGAGTCGGCGGTGTTGTCGGGGTGGTCGGCGAGGCCGACCAGGGCCGGGAGGGACCGAACGGCCCTGGCGACGTGGGCCGTGGCGGGCTCCAACGGCGGGAACGAGACTTGCGCGCACACCGTATCCGGGTTGCTGCCCGGCAGGCCGGTGAGGCCCGCGGCCAGGTCGTGTCGGTCATCGGGTTCCAGGACTACTCGTGCATGCCGGAGTTCTGTCGCCTCCCCGCTGCGACACGCTGACGATCACAGACCTGGTAGGTCAACGTGCGCTTCCCAGCGCCCAGGCCAGACTTAATCGATCTTGAAGCAACTGGGGACCTCGGGGGATTGAGCACCGTGGTTGACCCAGCTGCCTCAGCAGCATGGACGCTGAAGGCGACTCTGGCGGCGCCAGCTCGGCCGGTGTCGAGGCCTGTCAGGTGCCTGCCGAGCGCAGGACGAGCTCGGTGAGGGTGGCGTCGTCGGGTGCGGTGACGGCGAGCAGGACGGCGTCGGCCACCGACTCGGGGCTCAGGAACGACTCCGCGCGGTCCTCCCCGCCCTCGTACGCCACCACCCCGCGCTGCATGTCGGTGTCGACGCGGCCGGGGTACACCGACGTGACCCGCACCCCGTTGCCGGTCTCCTCCGCACCCAGCGCGTCGGCGAACGCCCGCAGGGCGAACTTGCTCGCGGCGTAGGACGCCCACTGCGGCCGGGCGGTGCGTCCGGCCCCGGAGTTGAGCAGCACGACGTGGCCGCGGGCGGCCCGCAGCGCGGGCAGCAGTAGCCGCGTCAGCTCGGCCACCGCCACCACGTTCACCTCTAACTGCCGGCGCCACGTCGCCGCGGTGGTGTCGGCGACGGCGCCGAGATTCCCACGCCCGCGCAGTGCACGAGCACGTCGAGCCGCTCGATGCCGCCGGTCGCCTCGGCGACCGCCCGGTCGTTGGTGAGGTCGACGGGCCAGGGCCGGGAACGGGGCAGGTCGGCGGCGAGGGCCGCCAACGCCGCCGTGTCCCGCCCGCCCAGGAGCAGGTCGCGCCCGGGGGCGAGCGCTCGGGACACGGCGGCACCGATGCCCCGCGAGGCGCCGGTGACCAGGGCGAGCGGGCGGACGTCGGGACCGGTCACACCCGCTCAGCGCTCCCGTTCGCCGCGGATGAACTCCTCGACGGCCAGCCGGGCCTGGTCGTCGCTGTACTGCTCGGGCGGGGACTTCATGAAGTAGCTCGACGCCGACAGGATCGGACCGCCGATGCCGCGGTCCTTGGCGATCTTCGCCGCGCGCACGGCGTCGATGATGATGCCGGCGGAGTTGGGCGAGTCCCAGACCTCGAGCTTGTACTCCAGGTTTAGCGGCACGTCGCCGAACGCGCGGCCCTCCAGGCGCACGTAGGCCCACTTGCGGTCGTCGAGCCAGGCGACGTAGTCCGACGGCCCGATGTGCACGTTGTCCTTGCCCAGGTCGCGGTCCACCTGGGAGGTGACCGACTGGGTCTTGGAGACCTTCTTCGACTCCAGCCGCTCGAGCTCCTTCATGTTCAGGAAGTCCATGTTTCCGCCGACGTTGAGCTGCATCGTGCGGTCGAGCTGCACACCGCGGTCCTCGAACAGCCGCGCCAGCACCCGGTGGGTGATCGTGGCGCCGACCTGGCTCTTGATGTCGTCGCCGATGATCGGCACGCCTGCGGCCCGGAACTTCTCCGCCCACACCGGGTCGGAGGCGATGAACACCGGTAGCGCGTTGACGAACGCCACGCCGGCGTCCAGGGCGCACTGCGCGTAGAAGCGGTCGGCCGCCTCGCTGCCCACGGGGAGGTAGGACACGAGAACGTCGGCGCGGGTCTCGCGCAGCACGGCGACGACGTCGACCGGTTCCTCGTCGGACTCGGTGATCGTCTCCCGGTAGAACCGGCCGAGTCCGTCGAGAGTGTGGCCACGCTGCACCGGGACGTTCAACGGAGGCACATCAGCGATCTTGATGGTGTTGTTCTCACTCGCACTGATGGCTTCGGAGAGGTCCCGACCCACCTTCTTGGCGTCCACGTCGAATGCGCCGACGAACGCGATGTCACGGATGTGGTAACCCCCGAAGTCCACGTGCATCAGACCGGGGACGCGCGCCGTCGGGTCGGCGTCCGCGTAGTAGTGGACGCCCTGTACCAGCGACGCCGCGCAGTTCCCGACGCCGACGACGGCGACTCGGACCTGATTCATGGCCGGCTCCATTCTTCTTGTTCGCACTGGCGATGGGGTGTTCTACGTGCCGGCCTGGTCGCCGGGGGGTTTGCGCTGTTCGGCTCGTTCGTTGGCGATCAGCTCGTTGAGCCAGCGCACCTCGCGTTCGGTGGTGTCCAACCCGAGCTGGTGCAGCTCGCGGGTGTAGCGGTCGACCTGCTCGCCGGCCCGGGACAAGGTTGAACGAAGCCCCTCACGGCGTTCCTCGACGCAGCGTCGGCGCCCCTCCAGGATGCGCATCCGCGCCTCGGCCGGAGTCCGGGAGAAGAACGCGAGGCGCACGCCGAACATCTCGTCGTCCCAGCTCTGGGAACCACACCCGGACAGCAGCTCGGCGAACCGTTCCTTGCCCTCGGCCGTGATCCGGTAGACCCGCCGGGCCCGCCGGGACCAGCTGCCCGGCTCCGGAGCCGGTTGCTCGGGATCCTCCATGATCAGCCCGGCCCGCGTGAGCCTGCGCAACGCCGGGTACAGGGAGCCGTAGGAGAACACCCGAAAGCCACCGAGGCGCAGGCCGAGCTGTTTGCGAAGCTCGTAGCCGTGCACCGGTGCCTCGTGGAGCAGGCCGAGGATCGCCAGCTCCAACATCGGAGTTCCTCCCTCGGGTCACGTCCTGTCGCCTGTTCATCATCAACCTGTACCCCCACTATATCGATGCGATACATCTGACAGCATGGGCGACCGGCATCACGCCATGGAGTGGGTGCTCCTGAGGCGCTGCGGGTCGGTCCGGAATGAGGCGCGCGTACCCTGACCGGGTGCGTACCCAGCGACAGGTGGTCGACTACGCGTTGCAGCGCCGGGCGTTGCTTGCCGACGTCCACTCCGGCCGGGTCGGTGTGGCCGCGGTCTGCGACGCGAGTCCGTACCTCCTTCTGGCGGCCCGCTTCCACGGCGAACCGAGCGACCAGACCTGCCCGGTCTGCCGCAAGGAACGGCTCACCCTGGTGTCCTGGATCTTCGGCGACGCGCTCAAGCACGCCGCGGGCTCGGCCCGCACCCCCGAGGAGCTCGAGCGACTGGCCGCCCAGTACGCGGACTTCTCCGTCTACGTGGTCGAGGTTTGCCGCACATGCAGCTGGAACCATCTGGTGCTGTCCTACGTCCTCGGCACCGGCGGCCGTCCCGAGCGCGGTCGAACCGATCGGCGGAGGACCGCCGCCGAGTGACCCATTACCCCCGTCAACATCCCGGAGGATGCCGTGACCGAGCGTGCGAGGTCACCCGTCGACGCAGCATTGGGCGTGGCTGAGCTGTGACCGACCAGCGCGACATCCGCCCCGAGGCGGGCACTGCGGGCCGGCTCCCCGGCCGTCAGGGACCCCCCATCGGACAGGCGGTGCCCCCTGGCGGCTACCTCCCGCACCCGCCCAGGCGTCCCCAGCCGCCTGGTCCTATGCCGCCTGGCCCTATGCCACCCGGCCCTATGCCACCCGGCCGCGTGCCGCCCGGTCCACCGCACGCTGATGTGCCCCCCCAGCGGCATCGCCGTCCCGGTCCGCAGACCGGGCGACCGGCACTCCCACCGCCGGCACCACACGCGCCACCGTCACCCCTGCCGCCACCGGTCCCCCCGCGCGCCCCGTACACGTCCGGGGAGATGCCGCTGCTCACCCACGACGAGACCGGTGCCGAGTCGATCGCCCGTAACCAGCGGGCGATGCTCGTCGAGGATGCCGAAGGCGAGTACGTGCGCCGGATCGGTACCGGCTCTGCTCGCGGCGCGGCCTCGGTGGCCTGGCGTCGCGTGCGTCGCGCGCTCTACACCTTGCTCGGGATCGTCGTGTTCGGCCCGGCGCTGGCCTTCTTCATCGGGTGGTTCCTGTTCGACGCGCGCTCGGCGGACGACACCGCGGTCACCCAGGTGGCCACGTTCACCTTCGCCGAGGGCACCCCGTTCGCCACCGTGCGCCCGGACAATGTCAACCGGGTGAAGATCACGCTGGATCAGGTGCCCGAGAACGTCCGCGAGGCCGTGCTCGCCGCTGAGGACCGGTCGTTCTTCTCCAACCCCGGTTTCGACATCTCCGGCATCGGCCGCGCGACCTGGAACCAGCTCCAGGGCGGCACCGGCGGCGGGTCCACGATCACCCAGCAGTACGTCAAGGTGTCCACCGGCCAGGACGAGCTCTCGCTGTGGCGCAAGTACAAGGAGGTCGTGCTCGCCGCGAAGATCTCCCGCGAGCAGACCAAGGAGGAGATCCTCGAGAACTACCTCAACCTGATCTACTTCGGGCGGGGCGCCTACGGGATCCAGGCCGCGTCGCAGTCGTACTTCGGTAAGGACGCCAAGGATCTCTCCATCTCCGAGGGCGCGATGCTCGCGGGCATCATCCAGTCCCCGTCACGCTGGGACCCTGAGGAGAACCCGGACAAGTCCGTCGAGCGCTGGACATTCGTCCTCGACGGCATGGTGTCCCAGAACTGGATCACTCCGAGCGAGCGGGCGGCCCAACGGTTCCCGGTGTGGCTGCCCGAGCCGCCGGCGGGCGGCGGCATTCCCGGCGACGATCGCGGCCACGTCTACAACCTCGCCAAGGCCGAGCTCGAGGAACGCGGAATCACCGAGGAGCAGATCAACACCCTGGGCCTCACGATCCAGACGACCGTGGACCCCGCCCGCCAGAAGCAGGCCGTGGGCGCGGTGACGAAGGTCCTGAAGGGGCAGCCCGACAATCTGCGCTCCGCCCTCGTCTCGATCGACCCGCGCACCGGGGCGATCGTCGCCTACTACGGCGGCCCCAACGGTGTGGGCAACGACTACGCGAAATCGCTGCGCCAACCCGGGTCCTCGTTCAAGCCCTTCGTGCTCTCGGCGGCGTTGCAGGGTCCCGGCGGTATCGGTCTCGGTACGACCTACGACGGGTCCGGTCCGCGGGACTTCCCTGGCGGGATCACCGTGCGCAACTCCGAGGGTTCCGATCCGGGCGAGGTCACCGTCAAGACCGCGATGACGCGCTCGATCAACACCGTCTTCTACCAGATGGCGCTGGACGTCGGTCCGTACCGGGTGGTCGACGCCGCCCACGAGGCCGGGATCCCGTACGCCCTGCTCCCGCAGGCACGTGGTGGCATCGCGCTGGGTGACCAGGAGGTGCACCCCACCGACATGGCCTCGGCCTTCGGCACCTTCGCCGCGGGTGGGGTGCACCGCGAGCCGTATGTGGTCGCCAAGGTGACCGCGGCTGACGGCCGGGTGCTCTACGACCGGGCCGACACGCCCGAGCTGGACGTCCCTCAAGTCCCGCCGCTGGTGGCGCGCAACGTCATCGAGGCGATGCTCGACGTCGCCGGCTCGTCCGGCTTCGGGCTCGCCGACGGGCGCCCGGTGGCCGCCAAGACCGGCACCGTGCAGCACCCGACCTTGACCAATCAGAACAAGGACGCGTGGACCGTTGGCTTCACCCCGTCGCTGTCCACCGCGGTCTGGCTGGGCACCGACACCAGCGAGCCGATCCAGAACTCGGCCGGCCGGCCGGTGTTCGGTCGGATGCTGCCGGGCGCCATCTGGAAGGCGTACATGAGCGATGCCCTGCGGGATGCGGAGGTGGAGCAGTTCGCGAAGTTCGTCCCGATGGGCGACCCACTGGTGACCGAGATCGAGGACCCCGACGGTTCCGGTGAGTCCACCACCGCACCACCTTTCGGCTTTCCCTCCGATGACTCCACGGGCAGCAGCGGCGATGAGTTTGAGGATGGCCGCACCCGGGACCCCGGGCGTTCCGGCGACGACGAACTCGACTTCAGCGAGCAGCCCTCGAGCGGGTTTGATCCGGACGAGTTCAGTGGAGGGCGCCCGGACCAGCCTGGCAACAACGGCCGGTGATGTCCGGTCCCGGTCCCGGTCCGGGAACCGGGCTCGTGCGGGTCATCCCGACCTGGACCGAGCCGCTCGCGGCGGCGGCCAGCAGGGTGGTCGGGGGACCGCTCGGACGCCACGCACTCGTCGGGCGCAGCCGGTTCTGGACCCCGCTGCGAGTGGTCCTCCTACTCGCGGTGGCGGTGCTCGCCGCAGGCTGGCTGGGGAAGGCCGCGTGCCTCCAGCAGTACCCGACCGAGGACGGCAGCCTGGCCCTGGACTGGCGCAACAACCGCCAGTACGTCGCCATGTGTTACACCGACGCCATTCCGCTGTACGGCGGCGAGGGCCTCGGAGTCGGCGCCGTTCCGTATCGTGACCCGTGGATTCAGGATGCCGGCACTCCGGCCGAGTCGGTCCGTTACATGGAGTATCCGGTGCTCACCGGTTTCTTACAGTGGGGAAACGCCCGCCTGGCCGACGGGTGGCTGTGGCTGGCGCAACGGGTGCCGCTTCCGGTCGCGCTACCGGAGGTCGTCTACTTCGACATCTCCGCGCTCGGGCTGTCGTTCGCGTGGCTCGTGGTGGTGTGGGCGGTCCGGGCGCTGCGCCCGTCGCGGCCGTGGGACTCGGCGCTGGTCGCTCTCTCGCCGTTGGCTGTCGTGCATGTCCTCACCGGCTTCGACGCTCTCGGGGTCGCCTGTGCGACCGCCGGGATGCTCGCCCTGGCCCGACGGCGACCGGTGGTGGGCGGGGTGTTCGTGGGTCTTGGCGGGGCGTTCGCGTTCTACCCGCTCCTGCTGTTGCTGCCGGTGCTGCTGGTCGGCGCGCGGCGCGGGGAACGCGGCCCGGCACTGCGCACGGCCGCCGCGGCCACGCTCACCTGGGTCGCGGTCAACGCTCCGGTCGCGCTGGCCTTCACCACGGGCTGGTGGGAGTTCTTCCGGCTGAACCTGACTCGTTCCGCTGACCTGGACTCGGTGTACTTCGTGGTCGCCTACTTCGCCGACTGGCCAGGATTCGACGGCCCGCTCGATGCCGGGGAACTGCCAACGGTGCTCAATGTCGTGTCGGTGGCGGCGTTCATTCTGTGTTGCGCCGGCGTGGGGGTGCTCGCCTGGCGCGCGCCCCGGCCGCCGCGGCTGGCGTCGCTGGCGTTCCTGGTCGTCGCGGCGTTCCTGCTGACCGGCAAGGTGTGGAGCCCGCAGTACTCGCTGTGGCTGGTCCCGCTCGCCGTGCTGGCCCTGCCCCGCTGGCGGCTGCTGTTCGCCTGGATGTTCGTGGACGCGCTGGTGTGGGTGCCCCGGATGTTCTACTACCTCGGCCCGGACAACCGTGGGCTGCCGCCGGACTGGTTCCTCGGCGCGGTGTTGCTGCGCGATGCGGTGGTCGTGCTGCTGTGCGTGCTGGTCGTGCGATCGGTGCTGCGACCAGCCACCGACCCGGTTCGGTCGGGTCAGCGAGAGATCGAGGTCTTGGAACCGGGAACCCGTCGGGACCCGGTCCCGAGTTCCGGTTCGACGATCACAGCCCCGGGGGCTCCTGCTCGTCCGTAGCAGGCGACCGCCGAGCACGGGCTCCTTCGGACCGCCGGGTCGAGACCAACGAGTCGGGCACCCGCAGGAACAGCACGAACAGCACCACCAGCAGCGCCGCCCGTCCCCACACCCCGATGGCGACGGCCTGGGCCGCGAAACCCGCCCCGATGCCGAGATCGGCCCCGGAGTTCAAGGCGTACAGCCAGCGGAAGATGCCGATGCCCATCGTCAGGTCGGCGAGCAGGTAGGCGCCCACCCAGCCCCACGGCACGCACAGCAGCACGAAGAACGGCAGCAGCCACAGCGTGTACTGCGGCGAGTGGACCTTGTGCAGCAGCAGGAACCCGCAGAGCATCGCCGCGCTCACCCCGATCCACGGGTAGCTGCCCTCGCGGCGCCATCGCCACCAGCCGGCCATCGCGGCGACCGCGAAGGAGAGCAGCACCAGGAGGGGCGAGAGCCAGTCGACCGTGGCGTGGAATTCGAGGTTGGTCGGTTCGGACACCGGGCGGAAACCCCAGTACCAGATCGAGTTGGTCGTGAAGTCGACGAGGCGTTGCTGCTGGAACGTGAATGAGGCCCGCCACCCCGGATAGCCCGCGATCGCGAACGGAAGGTTGATCAGCACGACGGTGCCGGCGGCGGCCGCGGGGACGCGCAGCGCGCCACGCCAGTCCAGCGGCCGGTCGGGACCGCCCGCGGTGAGCACGAGCAGTGCCAGGGGTAGCACGAAGACGCCAGGGTAGATCTTGAACGCGAACCCGAGCCCGAGCAGCACGGCCGCAACGACGGCCCGGTCGGCCGGCGGGCGGTGGGTGCGCCATCCGTGCACCGCGTACACGGCGCCCACCGCGCACGCGACCACCGGCAGATCCCAGTTGTGGAACGCGTAGAGCACCAGCGGCGGGCCGATCGCCCAGAGCAGCGCTCGCCACCGGGCCAGCCGGCCGAGCAACCAGGCGGTGAGGAGCCCGAACGGCGCCATGAGCAGCGCGGAGCCGAGCAGGAAGCCCGCATCGGTGTCGGCACCGATCGCCCCGGCCCAGATCAGCAGCCCGGTGAGCACCGGGTACTCGACGGTTCCGCCGACCAACTTGCCATCGGGGGTGATCGAACCGGCGGTGTAGGGAAAGACGTGGCGGTCGATGTCGCGGCCGAGCCACAGGTGCTGGATGTCGGAATAGCACACGTCGCGGTCGATCCGGACGGAGTAGTCGGGTCCGCTGCGTCCGGTGTCGTCGAACTCGGGACCGGTGCAACGCGTCTTGTTGGCGTAACCCAGCAGGATCGTGATCCCGGTCAGCAGGACCAGGACGGCCAGCAGGAGCCGGGCCGGACGTGGCTGTGCCCGGCCCGCGGCCGTGTCCTGGTCGACGGTGCGTACCGGGTCGACGGTCAGCCGCGTCACGCCTGAGGCTCCGTCACCGGAGGCGCTCGCGCAGGAACGCGATGTCGGCTGCCTGGCCCTGCGCCGGCGTCTCCACGACGACCGGCGCCCCGGCTGCCGCGCACACCGCGACCAGCAGTTCGGGGGTGATGGTGCCGGCGCCGATGTTGGCGTGCCGGTCGCGCGCTGAGCCGAACGGATCACGCGAGTCGTTGAGGTGCACCAGATCGATCCGGCCGGTGATCGCCTTCGCCCGGTCGACCACATCGGCGAGCTCCTCACCCGCGGCGAAGGCGTGGCAGGTGTCGAGGCAGAACCCCACGCTGAACTCGCCGACGGCGTCCCAGAGCCGGGCCAGCGCGTCGAACCGCCGCGCCAGCGCGGCGTCACCGCCCGCGGTATTCTCGATCAGCACCGGCACGGCCAGACCGCCCGCGTCCGCCTGGCGGGCGAGGAACTTGCGCCAGTTGTCCACGCCCGTGGCGACGTTCTCGTCCTGGGTGACATGTCCACCGTGCACCACCAGCCCGATCGCGCCGGCCTCGGCTGCGGCCTCGGCGTGCTGCACCACCAGCTTGCGCGACGGGATGCGGATCCGGTTGTTCGTCGACGCCAGGTTGACCACGTACGGCGAGTGCACCACCACCGTGAGGTCGCCGTCGCGCAGCTCCGCGGCCTGCGGATACGAGGGCGGCTTCTTCCAGCCCTGCGGATCGGCCAGGAACATCTGCACGATGTCGGCGCCGCGTTCGGCCGCCGACACGACCGGGTCGTCCTCGCGCACGTGGGCCCCGATGAGCATGGCGTTGAGAGTAATGGCGCCCCCCGACGGTCCCCGGTGACGGTCGGTCGGTGCACGTCGCACACCGTCCTGCGTCCTCGCAGCGCTGCGGCACTCCACCCGGGCTGCGAGGCCGTCGGAGCGTCAGTCGGGCAGGGTGCGGGCGACCTTCCGGATCGGCGCCGGCGGCCGCGGCCGCCCGCCAGCCCGCCTGCGTATTCGCGCTGGTAACCTCGGCTTTCGCGCCTCGGCCGCGTCCACCTGGACGCCGTTGTCGATCCCGATGAGCAACCCGGATCCGATTCTGTCGGGGTGCGGTGAGAACCTCCTGTCGCGGATGGACCGCGACCGTTCCAGTCCATAGGAGGTGAGTGGTTCTCATGCGTCATTACGAGCTGATGGTCATCCTCGACCCAAGCCTCGACGAGCGCACTGTGACACCGTCGCTGGAGGCGTTCCTCAACGTCGTCCGAACCGATGGTGGCACCGTCGAGAAGATCGAGATCTGGGGCAAGCGCCGTCTGACCTACGAGATCCTGAAGCAGACCGAGGGCATCTACACGGTTCTGGAGATCATCTGCGAGCCGGCCACGGTCGCCGAGCTGGATCGCCAGCTCGGTCTCAACGAGTCGGTGCTGCGCACCAAGGTGCTGCGCCGCGAGCCGAAGCGGGCGCCGGCGCCCGCCACCGCAGGCTGAGGCGGCCGCGATGGCTGGCGAGACTGTGATCACCGTGGTCGGCAACCTCACTGCCGACCCGGAGCTGCGGTTCACCCCGTCCGGTGCCGCTGTGGCCAATTTCACCGTGGCCTCCACCCCGCGCACCTTCGACCGCCAGAGCGGCGAGTGGAAGGACGGTGATGCGCTGTTCATGCGGTGCAACGTGTGGCGGCAGGCCGCAGAGAACGTCGCCGAGACGCTCACCCGTGGTATGCGGGTGATGGTGTCGGGCCGGTTGCGGCAGCGATCGTACGAGACCCGCGAGGGCGAGAAGCGCACGGTCGTGGAGCTCGAGGTCGACGAGGTCGGCCCATCGCTCAAGTACGCCACGGCGAAGGTCAACAAGGTCAACCGTGGAAGTGGCAGTGGCGGCTTCGGCGGTTCCCCATCGGCGGGCGGACCGTCGGACGACCCGTGGGGCTCCGCCCCGCCAGCCGGCAGTGTGCCCGCGACCGACGACGAGCCCCCTTTCTAGCAGAGACCACTCCGCCCGGTGCCGGGCGGACACCGAGCACAACCAGGAGTATCCATGGCCAAGCCCGTCCTGCGTAAGCCCAAGAAGAAGGTGTGCGCGTTCTGCAAGGACAAGGGACAGGACATCGACTACAAGGACACCGGCCTGCTGCGGAAGTTCATCTCCGACCGCGGCAAGATCCGGGCCCGTCGGGTCACCGGCAACTGCCGTCAGCACCAGCGGGACGTCGCAGTCGCGGTGAAGAACTCCCGCGAGGTCGCGCTGCTGCCCTACACCTCGACCGCCCGCTGAGCGAGCTCGCGAGCGAACATCAGCGCTAGGAGGGACACCATGAAGCTCATCCTCACCGCCGACGTACCCAACCTCGGCGCCCCCGGTGACGTCGTCGAGGTCAAGGACGGTTACGGCCGCAATTACCTGCTTCCTCGCAGCATGGCGATCGCGGCCACCCGCGGCGCCGAGAAGCAGGTGGCGGCGATCAAGCGGTCCCAGCAGGCGCGCCAGATCCGCGATCTCGGGCACGCCAGGGAGGTCGCCACTGCACTCGGTGATCTCCCCCTCACCGTCCGGGCGAAGGCGGCCGGCGACTCCGGCCGGCTCTTCGGATCGGTCACCGCGGCCGATGTCGTCGAGGCCGTGCGGGCCGCCGGGGGTCCGCCGCTGGACCGGCGCGCCATCGAGGTGCCCGGTCAGATCAAGAACGTCGGCACGTTTCCGGTCATCGTTCGCTTGCATCCCGAGGTCACCACCGAAGTGCAGATCGCGGTCGTCGCGAGCTGATCCGATCACGTACAGTAAATGGGGCGGGTCCATGAGCGATGAGCTCATGGACCCGCCCCATCTCTGGCTGTGGGCGGCAGCGGCGACGGTGCACCTGTGGGTGACGTCTCGAAGGATACGGTCGCATCGCTGAGCAGCGCTGCGGCTGCGCCCGGTGAACACCGAAAGCAGCCTGGGCCGACACGCCGAAAGAGCGGCGAAGGCCGACACGCCCACCAAGTTATCCACAGCTCCTTGTTGCCCTTTGACCTGCCTACACAGGGCAAAATTGGATGTTGTCCCCACACCATCCACAAGCTGTTCCCGGCGCCCCCCTGCGGGGAGTTGATCCGTCCACAGGGCCGTCCACAGGTCCGTGCGCTGCTTCGTTCGACGGCAGGTCTTCCGAGCCCTAACGTTTCTCACCCGGGGTGCATCGGCCCGAGCGCAGGCTGAAGGTCGGCGTGGCAAATCGAACAAATGTTCGATACACTGAGAACGGGGGTGACGCTGCGTGGCTTTGGCTGATGATCGTCCAGTAGGACGGCCGCGCCCGATGCGTGCGGCCGGAGACGCCTCCGATCCGTCCGGGCGCGCGGCCGGTTCCCCGTTCGACCGCCAACCGCCGCAGGACCTCACGGCCGAGCAGTCCGTGCTCGGCGCGATGCTGCTCAGCAAGGACGCCATCGCCGATGTCGTCGAGGTGCTGCGCCCCGACGACTTCTACCGACCCGCGCATCAGACCGTCTACGACTGCGTCCTCGATCTTTACGGTCGCGGCGAGCCGGCCGATGCCATCACCGTGTCCGCCGAGCTGCAACGTCGCGGCGATCTCATCCGCCTCGGCGGTCTGCCCTATCTGCACACCTTGATCGCCACTGTCCCCACTGCGGCCAACGCCGCGTACTACGCCGAGATCGTCGCGGAGAAGGCGATCCTGCGCAGGCTGGTCGAGGCGGGTACCCGCATCGTCCAGCTCGGTTATCACGGTGCCGAGGGGGCCGAGGTCAGCGAGGTCGTCGACCGGGCCCAGGCCGCCATCTATGACGTCACCGAACGCTCCACCACCGAGGACTACATCGCCCTCGAAGAGCTGCTGCAGCCCACGATGGACGAGATCGACGCCATCGCCTCACGCGGTGGGATGGCGCTGGGCGTCCCCACCGGGTTCGCCGACCTCGATGCCGCCACCAACGGCCTGCACCCGGGCCAGATGATCGTGGTGGCGGCACGGCCGGGATTGGGGAAGGCGCTCGCGCTGGATACGCCGCTGCCCACACCGGGCGGGTGGATCACGATGGGTGAGGTTGCCGTCGGTGATCAACTTCTCGGTGCGGACGGGCGCCCGACGGGAGTGGTGGCTGCGACCGACGTCATGCGCGAGCGCCCCTGTTTCGCGGTCGAGTTCTCCGACGGCACGGTCATCGTCGCCGACGCCGAGCACGAGTGGCTGACGTCCGACCGGGCCGCTCGACGTGCTCGGCAGGAGTCCGGCGAGCGTTGCGGAGTACCCCGTGTCCTCCCAGCGATCCGGACGACCAGGGAGTTGGCCGCCACGGCGCATGGCATGACGGCCGACGCCCGGGTTAGCCACTCCGTCGATACCTGCGCTCCGCTCCAGTTGCCGAATCGGCAGTTGCCGGTCGCGCCGTACCCGCTGGGCGTCTGGCTCGGTGGCGGCGAACAGCGGCGTTGCGTGGTCTGCGGCCGGCCGTTCGTGCCTCGAACGAGTGCGGTCCGCACCTACGGGCAATCTTGTGGGGCCTTGCGCACACTCGGGGTATTGAACGACAAGCACCTCCCGGCAGCCTACCTGCGGGCTTCGGAGTTGCAGCGCCGCGCATTGCTTGCCGGCCTGATGGACACCGATGGCACCGTCACCCCTGCCGGTGGCCTGCAGCTTTGCGTGACGAGCAGGAAGCTTGCCGACGACGTCCGGGAGTTGGTGCTTTCGCTCGGATATTGCTGCTCCATTACCACCCGGAATGTGTGCGGCAGCCTCCCTGAATCCTCGGTATTCACTCTGAATTTCACCACCGAAGACGATGTCTTCCAGCTCGATCGGAAGCGGCGCATCCACAAGCAGCGTTCCGCAGAATACGGGTGCCGGCTGCGGCCGCGCTACATCACCGCCGTGCGGTGTATCGAGAGCGTCCCGGTGCGATGCGTGCAGGTCGACAGCACCGATCATCTCTACCTGGCCGGACGCACCATGGTGCCCACGCACAACTCTACCCTCGGGCTCGACTTCGCCCGCTCCTGCTCCGTTAAAAACGGCCTGACCAGCGCCGTCTTCTCATTGGAGATGAGCAGGAGCGAGATCGTCATGCGGCTGTTGTCGGCCGAGGCGCGCATCCGGCTGTCGGATATGCGTTCCGGTCGGATGAGTGACGACGACTGGACGCGGATGGCCCGACGCATGAGCGAGATCAGCGAGGCACCGCTGTTCATCGATGACTCCCCGAACCTCACGCTCATGGAAATCCGGGCGAAGGCGCGCCGCCTCAAGCAGCGCAATGACCTCAAGCTGATCATTCTCGACTACCTGCAGCTCATGACGTCCGGGCGCAAGGTCGAATCCCGCCAGCAAGAGGTCTCGGAGTTCTCCCGGCAGATCAAGCTGCTCGCCAAGGAGCTGGAGGTACCGGTGGTGGCGATCAGTCAGTTGAACCGCGGACCGGAGCAGAGAACGGATAAACGCCCCATGCTGGCCGATCTACGCGAATCGGGATCAATTGAGCAGGATGCGGACATGGTAATTCTCCTGCACCGGCCCGATGCATTCGAGCGCGACGACCCCAGGGCGGGCGAGGCCGATTTGATTCTGGCCAAGCACCGCAACGGGCCCACGAACACCATCACTGTTGCCCATCAGCTTCACTACAGCCGGTTCGCTGACCTTGCCCACGGCTGACGACCACGAATCTCGGCCGCGACGCGTAGGCCGCGTGTAGGCCGCCCACAGCGCCAGTACTGCGCAGGGACCACCATCGCCCGTACGGGTAGATCGAGCTGCTGCGTGCCGAACGGTGGGTACCGCTGCATGGCGCGGTGATCGACGACCGGTCGCGGTGGGTATCAGCGCTCTGATCCGACGGTGCGCAGGCCGCGCAACGTCTCCAGTTCGCGGGTGGTCGGCGCCGGGGTGCTGGCGACGTCGGCGGCGACCTCGAGGCCCCAGCCCGTCTCGGCCCGCACTCGCTCGACCGTCGTGCCGGGCGGTCGTAGTACCCGTGCGCGGAGGACGGCGCCGCCCCGTCCGGGGCCACCGCGACCGCGGCCAGCACCCAGTGCGGCAGCACCACCGCGCCCGGCACCGGGGTGAGCTCGTCCACGATCTCCTCGACGGTGGCCAGCGCGCGCCGGGCGGCCAGCACCGCCTCCTTCCGCACCCCGGTGATTCCCCGCAGCTGCACGTTGCCGGCGCGGTCGGCGCGCTGTGCGTGCACGATCGTGACGTCCGGATTCAGCGCGGCGACCGCGGCGAGCTCCGCACCGGTGAACGGGCAGGTGACCGTCGAGATGGTGCTGGTGTGCCCGGGCAGGTCCCGGGATTGCCGGCCCAGGAGAACACCACCTTCGCCGCGCAGCCCGCGCCGATCATCTGGTCGTAGATCAGGTCGGGAGCCATCCGTACCAGCGTCAGCTCGCGCCGTCGCTGCCGGATGATCTCGTGTGCCGCGGCGAACGGGATGAGGTGGGTGATCCCCTCGCACGCGACCGTGGCTCCGTCGTGCACCAGCTCGGACACGGCCTGCGAGAGCGACACGATCTTGGCCACGGCAGCGACGCTATCCGGGTCGGTGGGCGGCAATCGCGGAGCCTCCCGGATCCGGCCACCAGACCGGGAACGAGGTCCATGTCACGATCGGCGGCGGCTGCCCGCAGTGGATGTCAGGGTGGTCGAATGGCTCCTGCTGTGCAGACGCGTCCGGCCGCCGCGAGCGGCTACTTCGAGCTCGGCGAGGGGGCCGGTGGGCATCGGCTCGGTTTCGGCACCATGCAGCTGACCGGTCCAGGGGTCTGGGGTCCGCCGGCGGATCCCGACGCCGCGGTCGCCCTGCTGCGTCGCGCCGCCGACCTGGGCGTGGACGTGTTCGACACCGCCGACTCCTACGGCCCCGAGGTGGCCGAGGACCTGCTGCGCCGGGCGCTGCACCCGTACCCCGATCTCACCGTCGCGACTAAGGCCGGGCTGCTGCGCACCGGTCCCGGTGAATGGCACCCGTGCGGGCGCCCCGAGTACCTGCGCCAGCAGTGCGAGCTGAGTCTGCGTCGGCTCGGCGTGGAGCGGATCGAGCTGTTCCAGCTGCACCGGGTGGATCCATCGGTTCCGGCCGACGAGCAGTTCGGGGTGCTTGCGGCGCTGCGCGACGAGGGCAAGGTCCGATTCGTCGGGCTCTCCGAGGTGGATGTCGCGGAGATCGAGCAGGCCCAGCGCGTCGTCGATGTGGCGACCGTGCAGAACCGCTACAACCTCGTCGACCGGGGCAGTGACGGTGTGCTCCGGTTCTGTACCGAGCAGGGCATCGGGTTCCTGTCGTGGTTCCCCATCGCCGCGGGTCGGCTCGCCGAGCCGGGCGGTCCCGTGGCGGAGATCGCCGAGCGACTGGGCGCCACGGCGCCGCAGGTGGCGCTGGCCTGGCTCCTGCAGCGGTCCTCGGTGATGATCCCGATCCCGGGCACCTCCACGCTTGCGCACCTGGAGGACAACTGCCGTGCCGCCGAGCTGGAGCTTGACCTGGAGGCAGTCGAGAAGCTAGACGCCGCCGGCTGATCCAGATCCGGCGGATCCGAGCTCCCACCCCGCCGCCGTAACGAACGGCGCTTTGGTCCAGTAGAGCTAGACGAGAGTGCCGTTCGTCCGCTGTGGCCGGGTTTGCGGCTTAGCAGATGCTCGAGCCCAGTCAGCAGCCCAGTCAGCTTGCCGCCAACACCTCGTCGGCCTCCGGCAGCTCCGCGAGCTGCCCGACCATCGCGCTGGTCTACGATCCTGCGCCGCGAGCTGCACGGCCTGGCGCTGCACCAGAGTGACCAGCTACTCGTGCGACAGCTCCTCCCGGCACGGCCACCCGATGATTAAGCTCATTCCAGTCGATTACCCCGTGACCGACACGCCGATGTCGATGACCGTTACCTCGTCCCGCCGGCGACACAACAGCGAGGGGCTGAATGTCTGCTCACGGGGGTAATTGCGACGATCACCGTGACGGGCATGCCGTACTGCAGGCGAGGGACAGCAGGATGGAGAAGGCATCCATCATCCCGCCCGCGGTCGAGCCGTCCTTGCCCCATTTGGCTAACACCTCACCGGGACGCCCGTCCGGGAACTGGTTGGTGGTCATGAACACGTCGGCGCCGCTGATCTCGACCGAGTGGGTGATCCCGGGACGGCGCTTCGGCAGGCGTTCACGGTCGGGCGGGTGATTCATGTCGGCTCCCATCGACACAACATGTGGCGTGAAACATAAACTTGACTACTAGTGTCGCGTAACGAATCGCGACTGCATCTTCGCACCGGCCGTACCTTCGCCGAACTCGCACGCGCGATCGATCCGATCGTGCGAGGCTGGATGCAGTATTACGGGGCGTTCTATCGCTCCGCGCTGTATCCGCTCCTATCGCGCATCAACGCCTATCTGGTGCGCTGGACCCGCAAGAAGTACAAACGGTTGCAGGCCAGGAAGAAGGTCATGGAGTGCTGGCGGGGGATCACTGAAAGGTACCCCCGCATGTTCGCGCACTGGAAATGGGTTCCTTCGGTCCCGCGCGTCTGGTGACCAAAATGACAAGAGCCCGGTGAGCCGAGAGGCTCACGCCGGGATCTGTGGGAGCCGGGGGCTGCGATGCCCCCGGCCACCCGACCACACCACATTCCTCGGCCAACTCAGCCCGCGCGACGTCCTCGGGCGCACCGTCGCGCCGGTCCGGGAAGGTGTCCTGCGGGAACTCTCCAGAACCGTCCGCCCAAGGTCCCGCAGCGGCATGGTGAATCACTGTGCCCCGCTCGGCCAGTAGCCCAACCGCATAACGCACGGCAAGCTCACGTTCCGGCGGCAGCCACCCACCGGCCGCGAACACACCCGGGACGTTCATGCGGGCAATGTCGTGCGTAGATGATCGGCAACGGGCTCGAACAGGTGGGGCAGCATCCCTTCGGCCGTGGCCCATGAGTACCAGCCGACCTCAGAGTGCTCGTCGGGATCTCCGACTTTCACTACGGTACCGTTAACCGGATCAGCAGCGATGTAGACCATGTGGCGCCCGGTCTTGGGATGAGTCCTTTCCCCGATCTGATGGCGGGCGACAACAGCGAGCCCGGTCTCTTCGAGAGTTTCTCGAATGGCGGTATCGCCGTAGACCTCCCCCGTCTCTTGAGCGCCGCTGGGGAAGGTCCACTCCGGCTTGCCGTCACGACGTCGGGCCAATAGCACTCCCTGGGGGTGCGTGACGATGGCGGCCACAATGGTCGGTTGGTCAGGCATGGGCTGCTCCTAGCGCGTCGAGGATCGGTGGATAGATGTGCTTGGCCGGAATGAACTCGGTAAGACGTTCGCTAGGCGCCCAGGTGACCGCGGTGTTCTCCACCTGGTCACAGTTCTCCGGCTCGCCAGCAAGGTAGTCACACAGGTAGTAGGCACACAATGCGCCGGTCATCGGATGGATGCGGGTGCCCAGCGCGCTGCGCACGACGCAGTACACGCCGGTTTCGGCGAGGGTCTCGGTTACGGCGACGTGCGCTGGATCTCGGCCGGGTTTGACCACACCGGTCGGCCATCCCCAGACCACACCTTCGGTGTTGTCGCGGCGGCATACAAGCAGTACTTGCTCACCGCGAGCCACAATGGCCAGTGACACCGACAGCAGTTGCACACTGCTAGCGCCCTCGTGTATGGCCGGGTCGAGGTGGCTGTAGTCCTCCCCATCGAGCAGCACTCCGGCACTACAGCGGTAGAGGAAAGCAAGCTTATTGAGCGAGTCGCGACCTGGTTGTCGCTCGGCCGTCTCCCAGTAGCTGATCTGCTTGTGACTCTTCGGCCGCTCAGAGTCCGGCCAGAGCTCGTTCCACCGGTCGGCCACCTGCTGTTGCGTGAGGCCGTGCGCGAGGCGGGCGGCGGTGAGCGGACTGATGCCGTATTGACGGCTCCAGGTGGCGACGATTTGTCCGTAGGTGATTCCGTCCGCATGCAGGCGTGCGGCCTCATCGGCATAGCCGCGAGCGCTGCGCATCGGGTGACCACCCCCAGACGGTCGGAGTATAGCCCTTCTCCCCGTATGACTGGGGTGTACAGCGCTCCCAGGGCTCCTCGTCCTGGTGGGTCTACCTGCGGCGACAACGCTAGTAGCTTCTTCAAGCGAGACGCCGGTCGTCATGACACGTCCGAGCGAGGGATGACCAGCCGATGAACAAGGAGGAACGATGCTCAACAGTGCCCTGCCACATACTCAGGCTAATACCAGTGAGCCGTTGACCGAGCTGGCGCGGTTCTTCGCCATCTCCGCTGAGAGTACTCAGATGTGTCCGATGTTCTCGCCCTGCGTCGACCAAGCCTGGCACACACTGCTCGCCACGCCCGACTCGTATGCCAAGTTCAGCCGGGAGGCCTGCGGCCAGGTTCTCCGTCACCAGGCGAGTCTCGGGGACGGTCTGATTCCCTGGGTCTCCGACTACGAGGCCCGCTTCGGGAAGCTCGCTCCGTTGTGGTTTGCCGATGCCACCGGTGCGGTCGACCAGATGGCGTATGCCACCTACCGCGCGACTGGCGAGGTCTTCCATTCCTGGGATTGCAGCCCGACTGGCGATGACGACGACGAATAACCAACTCTCGGTCCCTGCCACGCCATATCCAGAACAGCGAGGCAGGGCCACCCCTTGTCAGGGAGATGCTGATGTTGCGCCTGTGCGTCTACTACACAACGGAGCCCGACGGCATCACGCCTGGGTTGGGTAGCTACGTGGACGCCATGACCGCCCACTGCCCTTTCCTTCGGCCTTCTCTTCAGCGCACTCTCACCCGTTGGCTTCTTTATGAGACAAGCGCGGAAGCCCACCAGCTGCCTGATCTTCAGCAGGAAATCTTCGGCGCCGCGGTAGAACACATGGAGATTCTCCGCGACCAACGCCGCTCCCGGTCAACCTCGGACGCCATCCTGCTCTGTGACAATCTCGCCATCCGGTGGATCGGAGTCCAGGACGCTGCAGCACACCGCAGTCTGCTGGCATGGCCGCACTGGATGCTCAAGACCATCTACACGCCGCTGGGTTACATGGTCGGCAAGTTCGCCCTGCATGCCCAAGGCGCCGACCGGCGTGGTATATCGGTGCCGCCGGTGCCGGTCAGCTTTTTGTCTCTCCGAGTCGCCGTGCAGCGAAAGGACACGCAGTTTCTGCATGAGACACCCCATATCGCAGAGCAGCTCGCTGCGGTACAACGCGACCATGGACAGCACCCCTTTGCTGACATTCCCGACCTGGTTGGGATTCCTCTCACCCGCAGCGCACTGCGGACACCCGAGCGGCACCGCCGTGTGAAGGCGTGGGCGCGAGCCCAGCTCCCCTGGAGCCGGGTCAACTCGTGACCGCAACACTGGGGGACATGAATCCCCAATCGCCGGACGTGGACAGTCTCGCCGAGCACGTGGGGAGCTGCCTTGGGGAGGCGTGCCGCGGTACCGAACTCGTCGCCCACCGACGCGGATCCCGCGTCTACCGTCTTCACTTCCCCACCGGCGACATCGCGCTCAAACTCGCCACCCACAACTGTGACGAACAAGGCGTCCGCGAAGCCGAACACCTCGCCCGCCGCGAAGCCGGCGTCCTCACCCACCTGCACGACTTCATCCCCGGCTACCTCATCGTCGCTGGCGACCTGGACCCAGGCGGCTCCTGGCTGGCCCTACGCTGGCTCGACGGCGTCACGCCCCACCGGTTGTTAGCACCAGCTCGCCACGGCGACGACTCACCCGCCCAACGCGAGGCCATTCTCGATGCCGCCGTCAATATCGCTGACCGGCTGGCCGCGCTCCACGCCCTGGGATGGCTGCACGCCGATCTCCAACCCGCCCACATCCTCTTCGGTTCCAGCACCGTCCACCTCATCGACTTCGCCCTGGCCCAAGGCCCCCACCCGTTCCCATCAGAGGTCACCTACCGAGGAGGAATGGTCCACTTCACCGCCCCCGAAACCGCCGCCCGTATCCTCGCCACACCAGACGACCAGCCCATAACCATCAACGAACCCGCCGAGGTCTACGCGCTGGCCGCCGTCCTCCACCTCGCCTGGACCGGCCTACCCCCCGTCAGCTACACCGACGACCACGCACCCTGGCGGGACAAACTCAAAGACGTGGCCCACGGACGCCACCACGATCCAGAGACCATCCGACCCTGGCCATGGCCCGCATTCGAAGACGCGCTACGCCACGCACTCACTCCCGAACCCGAGAACAGAATCCCCTTGATGGCAACGTTCCGCGACGCCGTCTCAGGAGTCCGTCAGGACATCGGCGGCCCGGACTGATCAGCCCCGCGTTTTTCGGACCGCATGAATTTGGTTAGTCTACATTGCTTCCTGGCCGTTTGTCCACTCGTCGAGGGCTTCTTGGGGAGATTTGTAGCCCAGTCCGGAGTGAAGTCTGTTCGGATTGTACCAGAACTCGATGTAGCGGGTGAGGTCTGCTCGCGCGTGCGTTCGGGTGGGGTAGACGGTCCGGTGTACGCGCTCGTTCTTCAGCGCCGCGAAAACGACTCAGCCATCGCGTTATCGTAGCGTATGCCGGTTCGGCCGACCGACTGTCTTAGCCCGAGTTCACGGACTGTGACAGCGAACTCATGGGAGGTGTAGTTGCTACCTCGATCCGAGTGGAAGATCGCTCCTTCGAATTATGCCGAAGTCCCGGTTATGTCGATGTTCTGGTGAACCTGCTGGTCAGTGCGATGGCGGTCTGGGATAGTTCGGCATAATCAGGGAGAGTGGGTCGATGCTGGTTCTTCCGAAGCGATGGAAGGACAGCGACCATGGATGATCCGTGCACTACAGGTAGCGGCGGTCTGTCAGGCGAGCTCGAGGACCTGTTGGAGGACTTCACCGGCTACCTGCGACGCGAGCGTTCGCTGGCGTCAACGACGGTGGAGAACTACGTGAACCAGGTTCGACCCTTCGTCGTCTGGTACGCCCAACACCGCCAGATCCCGCTGTCAGGATTGGCTATTCGGGATGTGAACGGGTTCCTGGCATGGCGATCGGGAACGTGCGCGGCCGGCTCGGTGCGCGTCGCGGCGACGGCGTTGCGGTCGCTGTTGCGGTGGATGTTCCTTGATGCACGCCTGGACCGGCAGCTCGCCGACGGGATCGGACCGGTGCGCTATCCCGCGCTGGCCGGGGTGCCGAAAACCCTGTCCGCGCAGGATCTGGCATTGATGATCGCGGTGGACATGACGGCCCGGGACCGAGCCTTGCTGGTGCTGTTGGCCCGGCTGGGACTGCGCTCGGGAGAGGCCGCCGGGCTGCTGCTCGATGATGTGAATTGGCGCGCGGCCACGGTGCGGATCACCGGCAAGGGCGGCGATCACCAGCTGATACCGCTGCCCGTCGAGGTCGGCGAAGCCCTGGCGGCCTACCTGCACGGTCATCGCCACGCAGGCGAGGGCGAGCGGCATGTGTTCGTGGGTGCGATCACCCCGTTCCGGGCGCTTGACCGCACCGGGGTCTCCTCGGTGGTGACCCGGCTGGCCCGGCGGGCCGGCGTCGACGGGCGGGTCGGTGCCCATCGGCTGCGCCATAGCGCCGCGACGGCGGTTACCAGTTTCGACGCCGGGATCGACATCACCACCATCGCGCTCTGGCTCGGCCACGAATCCACCGAATCCACCCAGCCCTACCTCCACGCCGACCTCGGCATGAAACAGCGAGCACTCGACCGACTCACCCCGCCGCCCACACCCACCTCACGACGCTACAAACCCGACGATCAGCTGCTCACCTTCCTGGAAGCCCTCTGATTATGCCGAACTATCCGAGCCGATCACCGCCCTGACCAGCGGCATAACCCGAACCTCGGCATAACCCGAACCTCGGCATAACCCGAACCTCGGCATAATTCAGGAATTCATTCTCCATGCGGAGTTCCCGCAGTTCCCGCTGGGCCTCGGCCAGCTGTATACGCTCGGTCGGCGTCAACGGCGGTTCTTCATCGGCGTGCTCATTTCGGTACTGATTCACCCACTTCCCTAGAGTTCCATCGTTCACACCGAGTTCCCGAGCGACCTGAGCGATCGGACGTGAGTTCTCGATCACCAGCCGCACGGCCTCATCCCGAAACTCGGGACTGAACTTGCGGTACTTTCGAGGCATTCCCGGTGCCACCCTTCGGATCAGACCCTATCGGGTCGTGGTCCGTGAACAACGGGGCACCGCCGGGGCCCGCCACGCACCACCCAAGGACATCCCCGCGGAGCGGTTGGCGCCGTTGTTGCCCGACCCAGCACCAGCACCAGCACCAGAATTCTCGGCCGTCGAGTGCTCCGCGGACAGCACAGGGGGCTGGGTCGAATGACAGAATTCGGAGCAGGAGCAGGAGCAGGAGCAGGAGCAGGAGCAGGAGCAGGAGCAGGTCGCGGAGTCGGAGCCGGTCAAGGGTGTTGACCGGGGGGGGGGCCTGGGGCGTTCCCGCGGCGGTCTGAGCACCAGGATTCACCTGCTGGCCGACTCCCGGTGCCGGCTGTTGGCCCGGGTCACCACCGCCGGGCAGCGCCACGACACTCTGGCGTTCGAGCCGCTCATGGAGCGGCTGCGGATCCGCCGGGTGGGGCCCGGCCGGCCCCGTACCCGACCCGCCCGGTTGTTGGCCGACAAGGCGTACTCGAACCGCAAGATCCGGGCCTACCTGCGGCGACGCCGGATCACGGCGACGATCCCGGAGAACAGCGACCAGCAGAAGGCGCGCGCCGCGAAGGGCTCTACAGGCG
>JBOHEO010000067.1:0-24145 GCA_050701055.1 Pseudonocardia sp.
GCCCCACCGACACACCCGCCGTGCAGACCGTCACCTATGAGATCGTCCTGCACCCGCTCGCCCCCCGGTCCCCGACGTGACCATGATGATCACATAGCCCTAGTGATCATTTAAAGAAGTGGCATTGGTGGACAGGGGGGCCGCCACTTCGGCCCTGTTCACGACATCCTCATCTACTTCAGCAAGGGACAGAAATATATCTGGAATCCGCTCACCGTCCCCTACGAGAAGAACTACATCGATTCCAAGTACTCGTACGTCGAGGACGGTACGGACCGACGTTACGGCCTGTGGAATATGACCGGGCCGGGCGGTGCCGCGAAGGGCAACCCGTACTACGAGGTCATGGGAGTCAGCCGGCACTGGCGGTACTCGCCTGAACGCATGTCGCAGCTCATCGCGGAAGGCCGCGTCGTTCAGCCGAGGCCGGGTGCCGTTCCTCGCCCAACCCCGACCTGGTGCCCGTCGTCATTCTGACAAGATCACCAGCTGGTCGGACTACGTCGACTGCTGGGCCGTCGACTTCGACTTCGGTATTGCCGGGGATGGCGACACGTTCCACAACCAATGGCAGTCCTACCGGACCCGGGCCGATCGTTCCCTGGAGCTCGCCGCGCAGCACGACTACGACGCTCCGGGCGCACACCGGATCCTCATCAAGGTGGTGGATGTGTTCGGCAACGACACCACCAGCGAGGTCGAGGTGACCCTCCGGTGAGCGACCCCTACGGCGTTCCGGTGAGTCGCGCATCGAGCCCGGCGTCGCTCGGCGTCTCACTCTGCGACAGCGCGCCATCTTGACGTCGACCCGCGCGGCACCCAGGGTCGGCCATGACGTCGGACCCAGAACACCGGAGCGGAGAAGACCGCATGAACGAGACCGCTGAGGCCGAGACCTTCAACCCGTGGAGCGTGGTGAACCTGGTGTTCACCCACCTGGCCGAGGCAGGGCTGCACCCGGTACTGGGCGAGACCGGCGACCCGTCGGTCGCCGCCACCGCGCTATTGCGGTCGATGGGGATCGAGCCCGGCCAGGACCACGAGGGCCCTGCCGCAACCCTGATTCAGGACGAGCTGGCCAGGCTCCGGGCCACGATGATGGACGACGCGTAGGCCATGCAAAGGGACTGCACCTGCACTTTGTGACCCGGCGCACCATGGCTCACTCGATCGAGGGTGGCAACACCCTGATCGGGTGGTGGGAGTGCCGGTGGTGGCGCAGCACCCGATCAGAAAGGTGATCATCAGCGCTCGGGCGGGTGGCGCGCCGGGCAGCAGCTACCAAGGGTCGCGCCGCGGTCCGCGAGGACCGTAAACGCGGCGGTGGGGACGGAACTGGCGGGTGGGCCCCGCCGTTCGCTGGTAGTCGGTCGGTGCCGCCCGCGCCTTTTCCGCCCACGTCCGCCGGAGGCCCTGTGACCGCGTCCGCAATCCGTCCCCATCGACCCGGTACACCGTCCGCCGGTCCCTGGACCATTGCGCGAGCCGACATCGGCGCGTCGTTCGTGGTGTTCCTGGTGGCCGTTCCGCTCTCGCTCGGCATCGCGCTCGCCTCCGGGGCGCCCATCATGGCCGGGCTGGTGGCAGCGATCGTCGGTGGTGTGGTGGCCGGGCTGCTCGGTGGGTCTGTGCTGCAGGTGAGCGGGCCGGCCGCGGGGCTCACGGTGGTGGTCGCCGAACTCGTCGCACGCTATGGGTGGCAGGTGACGTGCCTGATCACGATGGGTGCGGGCCTGCTGCAGGTGCTGTTCGGGCTCGCCCGCGTCGCGCGGTTCGTCCAGGCCATCCCGCCCGCTGTGGTGCACGGCATGCTCGCCGGGATCGGGCTGACGATCGCCCTGGCCCAGCTGCACGTCGTGCTGGGTGGTGACCCGCAGACCAGCGCGGTGAGCAACCTCGCCGAGCTGCCCGCCCAGATCGCCGGGCTGCACGGGCACGCCGTGGTCGTCGGCCTGCTGACGATCGGGCTGCTGCTGGTGTGGCCGCGACTGCCCGGCCGGGTGCGCGCGATCCCCGGGCCGCTGGTCGCCGTCGCGGCGGCCACCGCGCTGGCCCTGCTGTGGCCGGACGTGCCGCGCGTCGACCTGCCCACAGGTCTGCTCGACGCCGTCACGGTGCCGCTGCTGCCGACCGGGGACTGGGGCGGCATCATCGGGGGCATGCTCACCGTCGCGCTCATCGCGAGCGTGGAGAGCCTGCTCTCGGCCGTCGCGGTCGACCGGATGCACACCGGCACTCGCACCAATGCCGATCGCGAGCTGCTCGGCCAGGGCGCGGCGAACACGCTGTCGGGCCTGGCCGGTGGGCTGCCGGTCACCGGCGTGATCGTCCGCAGCGCGGCGAACTTTCGGGCCGGGGCCCAGACCCGGGCGTCGGCGGTGCTGCACGCCGTCTGGATCGCGGTGTTCGCCGTCGCGCTCATCGATCTGGTCGAGCTCATCCCGCTGGCCGCCCTCGCCGGTCTGCTCGTGGTCGTCGGGCTGCAGCTGGTGAAGCTGGCCGACATCCGCACCGCCCGCCACCACGGTGAGCTCGCGATCTACCTCGTCACGGTGGCCGGGGTACTCGCGCTGAACCTGCTCGAGGGCGTGGTGATCGGGCTCGTGCTCGCCGGACTGCTGGTGCTGCGCCGCGCGGTCCGGGCTCAGGTTCGGCTGGAGGAGTCGGTGTCCGGGCCGATCCGGGTGCTCGTCGAGGGGACGTTGAGCTTCCTGTCGGTGCCGGCGATGTCCCGGGTGCTGGCCGAGGTGCCGGCGGGACGGGCGGTGCAGATCGAGCTCGTCGTCGACTACCTCGACCACGCCACCTTCGACTACCTCGACGCCTGGATACGCAGACACAGCGCGACCGGCGCGTGGGTGCAGGTGACCGAGCCCGAGGCCGCGAAGCGCCCGGCCCTACCACGCCGCCGGTTCGCGACCTGGTCGCACTGGCAGGGCGGGGCCGGAAGCGCACCGAGCGCACCGATGCTCGCCGGGGTCGCGGCCTACCACGCGCAGACCGCCGGGTTGCTGCGTCCGGCCATGCTCGAGCTGGCGGGTGGGCAGACGCCGTCCGGGCTGCTGCTGACCTGCGCCGACTCGCGGGTGGTGCCCAACGTCATCACCCACAGCGGCCCCGGTGACCTGTTCACCGTGCAGAACATCGGCAACCTCGTCGCCGGCACATCGGCGCGGGCCGCCGTCCAGTACGCCACGGAGAAGCTGCGGGTGCCCCTCGTCGCCGTCTGCGGCCACTCGGGGTGCGGTGCGATGCGCGCCCTGCTGGACGGCCTGGCCACCGACGCCGAGGGCGGGGCACTGGGTGCCTGGCTGCGCTCGGCGGCGCCGAGCCTGGAAGCGTTCCGGGCCGGCCACCCGGTGGGCAGAGCCGCGCTGGCCGACGGGTTCGGCGAGGCAGAGGCCCTCGCCATGGTCAACGTCGTCCTGCAGCTCGACGCCCTGCGCACGGCCGGCGTGAACAGTGAGCTCATGGGCCTGTACTTCGACATCCCGACTGCACGCGTGCTCGTCCTCGACGAACAGGCGTTCCGGCCGATGGGGTGACCGGCTGCGCCTGGCCGACCAGCAGCACGACGTTCTCCCCCACCGCGAGCAACAACCGCCGGGTCGCCAAGCACCTGATCCACTCGGCGACCCGATCCAGCACCCGGTCGATGGTCCGCTCCACCGGGCCGGGGCGACACCGTCTACACTATGGTCCGCGGCGAGCATCTGAGCTGTCGTACTACACTTTCGCACTTCTTTCAGGGGGAATTGATGCGAGCCGGTGAGAAGCTGCGTGTGGACGTGCGTTCCAGCCAGATCACGCCTTTGATCGGGGTGTTCGACATGTTCTCGGCCTCGCTGGCGGCCCAGCACTACGGCGGTATGTTCGTCTCCGGATTCGGTTTCGCCGCTTCCTACTACGGCCTACCCGACATCGGCTTCATCGCCTGGCCGGACATGGTCAACTTCGTGCAGCGGCTGCGGGTGGCTTTCCCGCACCAGCACCTGCTGGTCGACATCGACGACGGCTACGTCGACCCCGAGGTCGCTTGCCACGTGGTGGAACACCTGGAGCGCATCGGCGCCTCCGGGGTGATCTTGGAGGACCAGAAGCGGCCGCGCCGCTGCGGGCACGTCGACGGCAAGCAGATCCTGCCGCTGGAGGAGTACCTGGAGAAGCTGAACCTGGTGCTTCAGACCCGCGACGAGCTGCTGGTCGTGGCCCGCACCGACGCCACCGAGGAGTCTGAGATCCTGCGCAGGGCCGAGGCGCTGGCGGCCACCGACGCCGACATGTTACTGGTCGACGGCGTGCTCAGCGTGGACTGGATCCGCAGGGTCCGCGGCGTCATCGGCGACAAGCCGTTGCTGTTCAACCAGATCGCGGGCGGCAAGTCGCCCCGGCTATCGCTGACCGAGCTGGAGGACCTCGGCGTCAACGCGACCATCTACAGCACGCCGTGCCTGTTCGCCGCGCAGACCGCGATCGACAACGCGCTGCTGGAGCTGCGGGCCAACGACGGCCGGCTGCCCGAAGTCAAGGAGGGTGCCGTCGACGTTGCCGCCTCCATCGCCCTGCTGGAGCGCAACATCAGCCGCCACCACGAGACGCGGGAGACCGTTGAGGTCTGATCTGGCGGCCGTGGTTGCCGTCCGAGGGGATAGGTGTCCCATGTTTC
This sequence comes from Pseudonocardia sp., assembly GCA_050701055.1. GTDB lineage: Bacteria > Actinomycetota > Actinomycetes > Mycobacteriales > Pseudonocardiaceae > Pseudonocardia. Next base: position 4,667 of record JBOHEO010000067.1, read on the forward strand.
GATCCTGTCGCGGCTGCGGATCGACCCGTACATCGCACGGCGACCTGGCTCTTCGGGTGCACCAGCCACGCTCATGGAAGCTAACCTCGCCGCCCCGCGTCGTCACTTAAGGACTCTCGGGCATAACGTCCGTTCAGCCTTTTTGATCTCTCGTGTTGCGCTAAGGCAGAGACCGGACCGCGCCGGGTCGACCAGGGCCAGGCAAGAGCCATGATCGTCAGTTCGGCGCACAATCCGGCCGCATCTGGCCGTTTTCGCGCCAGACTGGTGAAGCCTGGTCACATATGAAGACCACCGACACCGAACGACCGACTTCGAGGCGCCTACCTACAACGACACGCCAGCACAGCGAGTCGTCACGGTTGCGTAGAGCGAAGACGCGACACGCCCGGCCCCGCAGAAGTAGTTTCTCTGCGAGCACTTACCTCGACGCCTGCGACGGAGACCTCGACCGGGCCCTGCTGCTCCACCAGTGGAACGCACGGGTCGCCAGAGCGCGCTGGGAGGCACGTGGACACGGCGAGGTCCTTCTCCGTAATGCCATCCACGACGCCCTGACCACCCGCCACCAGCAGCGCCGCCGGCAACCCGGGTCCTGATTCGACGACCCCCGCCACGAACTCGACGACCGCGGCCGTGACGAGACCGACACAGCCACGCGGCGCGCCCACCGCGGTACCAGCCGCGGGGCCGAGCCGCCCGGCAAGGTAGTCGCGGAACTGCCCTGCAGATTCTGACGGTACCTGCTCGCCAAGCGCTACAGCCCCACACTCTGACCCGCCATCCGCCACACCTTCCCCCACCTCCCCGGACACGACCGAGCCCGGCTGGAAGAGCGGTCACCCACCTCCACCAACTCCGCAACCGGATCGCCCACCACAAGCCGCTGATCCGCGAGAACCTGCCTGCCAGACTCGCCGACCTCGAATACATCCTCGACGCGATCGACCCGCCCTGCGGAGGTAGGCACGTGACGGCGGTGGCCAGCTCGTGGCCATCATCACCGGTCGCCCATGACCCACAGGAGACACAGCGGTGCCAACGGATCCACGAGACCACCGATTCAGCCCTCCGGCGCGGCGGTGCAACGAGAACGTCCTTACCCCTGTGCTCCTTGACCGAAGCCGGGGTCCGTCGATCAGCTCAATCCCACCGTTGTCGCATACCTTCCGACGACGTAACGTATCCGATCAGATACTCCCCTGGAGGCGTGATGAATCCCGGTCGCATGCTGGCCCAGGCACGGCAACGCGCCGGGATCAGCCAGGACGAACTCGCCAAACGCGCAGGCACATCACGGCCGACGCTCTCGGCCTACGAACACGGCCACCGCTCCCCCACGCTGCGGACCGCCTCCCGAATACTCGCAGCAGCGGGCTTCGAACTAACCGCCTGCGCGAGTGGCGTTCACCGAGCACCCCACCCCGAAGGGACGGACCGTCGCCGTGAATCGCCCCGGGTTTGATGGAGCCCCGAAGTCGCCCGGAAGATCACCACGAATGCCGCGAGATCCACCCGGGCCAGCGCCGCACGCATCGGACCCGAGTCCCACAACCACATCGGCACGATCCCCACCGAGTTCCGGGACGCCCGCTCACACCCCGAACACAACGGATCCGGGTTGTACCGTGACAACGCCGTCACCCGATACCCCAGGCAGACCCGCCCACCCGTATCCGTTCGACTCATCCCCAGATCTTCCCGCTGCATCCGCCCCACCCGACACGATGAAAACGGTCAGACCGTAACCAAGATCATCCGTTCCGCCCATGTCGCGCCGTCATAGCCCGGCACTCACCGACCATGACAGAGCGACATAGGCCCAGGGTCGTTTCAAGACCGCCTGATCTGCCCATCGGGACTGAATCCCGCGGTGATCAGTAATAGCCACCGAAGTAACGAGCGGCACTTTCACACGCACCTAGCGTGCGAAAGTGCCGTTCGTTGCTCAAATACCTCCAGCTCAACGACCTCCAGCGCCCGGCAAGCCCCGGATGCCCCGGGGGGCTGAGGCAGGTCAGCTCGGTCGGCGGGTCAGCTGATCCAGCTGCGCCTGCACCTCGTCCAACCGAGCCTGGAGCAACGCGACCTCGGCGGCCAGCACCGGCACCAGCTCGCCGTCCGCACCCGACAGCGGGACGAAGGTCGCCGCGCCCGGGTCGATGCTGACCGGCAGGCCGCCGAGCATCCGGGAGAACACCGCCGCCGTGAGCACGGGACGCGAACCGGTGCACATCCGGCACGTCGGCGACAACCGGCGCCAGCCGACCGTGCCGGTGCCCGACCCGGCCAGCAGCTCCGCCGCGCGGGCGCACCCGCAGCGGCCCAACCACACCGACCGCACCCGCTGCCGCTGGTAACGCAGACCCTTCTCGTACCGGATGAACCGCCCGGACACCGTGACCTCGAGCAGCACGGTGTGCGCGTACTCGGGATCGCACGCCAGAGCGCGGGCCGCCTCGACGGAATGCACGCAGTAGAAGCCGCAGCCGCACCAGCGTGCCGGGCAGCGGTGCCGGCCACCGTGCGCACACACCGCATCGGCCACCGCCTGGTACACGTGCGTGCGGCCGAGCGTCACGCCACTGAAACCGGCCTTTGTCCCGTCCGCCGACACCATGGGGTGGGCGAGCTTGAACCCGGTCAGAGGACGGTCCGAGCGCTCGGCCCGGGCCCCCATCGCGCGGTCTACCGGCGGGCGAGCGCCTCGACGCGCTCCTCGTCCCGCATGACGATCTCGGCGGTCCGCTCCGGGCCCGCCGGCAGCTCCTCGTATCCGGTGTCCTCGACCCCGGTGTCCTCGATGATCTCCCCGACGGCGATCTTCCTGCCCAGGTGCATGGCGACCTCACTCGGATTCCGGCGACAGTGCTTCCCAGGCTGACGGGCCGCATGCCGGTTTGTCCAGAGGGATGGGACAGTTCGGCCGCGGCCGGCGGAACCCGGCCTCGTACGATCGTAACCGTGACGACCGCCCTGCAGGTGCTCCACCGCGTCTTCGGCTACGACTCCTTCCGGGGCGACCAGCAGGAGATCGTCGACCACGTCTGTGCCGGCGGTGACGCGCTGGTCCTGATGCCGACCGGTGGCGGCAAGTCGCTGTGCTACCAGATCCCCGCGCTGGTGCGTGACGGCGTCGGCGTCGTCGTGTCCCCGCTCATCGCGCTGATGCAGGACCAGGTCGACGCCCTCACCGCCCTCGGCGTGCGCGCGGGGTTCCTCAACTCCACGCAGGGGCCCGACCAGCGCCGCGCGATGGAGGCGGCGTTCCTCGCCGGTGAGCTCGACCTGCTCTACCTCGCCCCGGAGCGGCTGCGGGTGCCCTCGACCCTGGCCCTGCTCGACCGCGGCAGGATCGGGCTGTTCGCCATCGACGAGGCGCACTGCGTGGCGCAGTGGGGTCACGACTTCCGGCCCGACTACCTGGCCCTGTCGCAGCTGCACGAGCGCTGGCCGGATGTGCCGCGCGTCGCGCTCACCGCCACGGCCACCGAGGCCACCCACGCCGAGATCGCCACCCGGCTCGACCTCACCCGCGCCCGACACTTCGTCGCCAGCTTCGACCGGCCGAACATCCAGTACCGGATCGCACCCAAGAACGAGCCGCGTCGCCAGCTGCTCGAGCTCCTGCGCACCGAGCATCCCGGCGACGCCGGCATCGTCTACTGCCTGTCCCGCAAGTCCGTGGAGCAAACCGCCGAGTTCCTGGTGGCGCAGGGCATCGCGGCGCTGCCGTATCACGCCGGGCTCGACGCGCGCACCCGCGCGCGGAACCAGGCCCGGTTCCTCCGCGAGGACGCCCTGATCATGGTGGCGACCATCGCGTTCGGGATGGGCATCGACAAGCCCGACGTCCGGTTCGTCGCACACCTGGACCTGCCGAAGTCGGTGGAGGGCTACTACCAGGAGACCGGCCGCGCGGGCCGCGACGGCCTGCCCTCCACCGCGTGGCTGGCCTACGGGCTCTCTGACGTCGTGCAGCAACGCAAGATGATCGACGAGTCCGAGGGCGATCTCGCGCACCGGCGCCGGCTCGCCCAGCACCTCGACGCGATGCTGGCGCTGTGCGAGACCGTCGAGTGCCGGCGGGTGCGGCTGCTCGCCTACTTCGGGCAGGCGTCGGGCCCGTGCGGCAACTGTGACACCTGCCTGGCGCCGCCCGAATCGTGGGACGGCACCGTCGCGGCGCAGAAGGTGTTTTCCACGGTGTTCCGGCTCGACCGGGAGCGGCGCCAGCGCTTCGGTGCCGGGCAGATCATCGACATCCTGCTGGGGAAGCGGACGGCGAAGGTCGAGCAGTTCGACCACCAGTCGCTGTCCGTGTTCGGCGTCGGCACCGAGCTCGGCGAGGGCGAGTGGCGCGGGGTGATCCGGCAGCTGCTGGCGCAGGGGCTGCTCGCCGTGGAGGGCACCTACCAGACCTTCGTGCTCACCGAGGCGAGCCGGCCGGTGCTGCGCGGCGAGCAGCAGGTGGCGCTGCGGCGCGATCCGGAGCGGCAGGCGCGGGTGCGGGCGCGGCCGACGAAGGCACCGCAGGCCGACCTGCCGGCAGCGGCGGCGCCGGTCTTCGAGCGGCTCCGGGCCTGGCGGGGGGTCACGGCCAAGGAACAGGGCGTGCCCGCCTACGTGATCTTCCACGACGCGACGCTGCGGCAGATCGCCGCGACGTTGCCGTCGAGCCTGGACGAGCTCGCCGCGATCAGCGGTGTCGGTGAGAACAAGCTCGCGAAGTACGGCGACCAGATCCTCGACACCCTCGCGGACGCGCCGCGGCCGGCCGCCGCTCCGCAGTGATCCCCGCAGGCGGGGCCGTGTCCGAGCCCCGAGACGCCTGGCTCCGGGCACGGCTGGGACCGCGATCACCGCCTACCCGTCGGCGCGGATGCGCTCGCCGGCGGGATCGTAGAGCGGCGAGCGGACCACCACACCGTCCACCCAGTCGCCGTCGACCTGCACCGCCACCGGCATGCCCACCGCATCGAACCCCGTCGGCAGGTAGCCGTAGGCGATCGAGCGCGCGACCGTGTAGCCGTAGCCGCCGGAGGTGACCTGCCCGACGACCTCGGAGCCCAGCCGCACCGGCTCACCGCCCAGCGCCACCGCGCGCGGGTCGTCGAGCACCAGGCAGCGCAGCCGTCGGGCAACACCCTGGGAACGGGCGGCCAGCAGCGCCTCCCGGCCGACGAAGTCCTGTCCGAGATCGACGGCGAAGGAGAGCCCCGCCTCGTCCGGCGACGTCTCCGGCCCGATGTCAGCACCCCACACCCGGTAGCCCTTCTCCAGCCGCAGGCTCTCGATCGCCCGGTACCCGCCGGGCCGCAGCCCGTGCGGCCCGCCGGCCTCGACGAGCGTGCGCCACAGCGTGGCGCCGTACTCGGCGGAGCAGTACAGCTCCCAGCCCAGTTCCCCGACGAACGTCACCCGCACCGCGCGTACCGGCACGTCGCCGACGGTGGTCTCGCGCATCGACGGGTACGGGAACGCGGCGTTCGAGAGCGAGAGCGGCGTGAGCGGGGCGAGCACGTCGCGGGCTCGCGGCCCCCACAGCCCGAAGCACGCCCACCCGCCGGTCACGTCGGCCAGCCGCACCGATGCACCGGTCAGCCGCGCCTGTCGACGCAGCCGGCCCAGGTCGTGCGGGCCGAACGCGGTGCCGGTGACGACGAGGAACTCCTCGGCCGCCACCCGCGTCACGGTCACGTCCATCTCGATGCCGCCGCGGGCGTTGAGCGCCTGGGTGTAGACGACCGCGCCAGGTGCGCGGTCGACCCGGTTCGCGAAGACGTGCTCGCAAAACCGGGCGGCATCGGTGCCGATGATCTCGATCTTGGAGAAGGACGTCTCGTCGAACAGCCCCACCGCCTCCCGGACCGCCAGGTGCTCGGGCTCGACGCACGGTGACCAGTGGTGGCCGGCCCAGCCGCGGGGCCGCAGCGACTCCGCACCGGGCGTCGAGTAGTGGTTCACCCGCTCCCACCCGGCCTTCTCCCCGAACACCGCCCCGTGCGCGGCGTGCCAGGGATACGCCGGCGACATCCGCAACGGCCGCCCCGTGACGCGTTCACCCGCCGGGTACCGGATGTCGTAGTAGCTCTCGTAGCTCTCCACCGTCCGGGCCAGCGTGTAGCCGGGGGCGCGGTAGTGCCGGCCGAAGCGGCGCACGTCCATGTGCCACAGGTCCATGCCCGGGTCACCGTCGAGGATCCAGGCTGCCAGCACCTGCCCGACGCCACCGGCCCCGGCGATACCGTGCGCGCAGAACCCGGCGGCGACGAAGAACCCGGCGACCTCGGTCTCCCCCAGGCAGAACTCGTTGTCCGGGGTGAACGCCTCCGGCCCGTTGATCATCGATGCCACGCCGACGTCGGCCAGCGCCGGCACCCGCACCTGCGCGTTCTCGACGATCTCGCCGAAGCGCTCCCAATCCTGCGGGAGGAGCGTGCCGTTGAAGTCGGCCGGAATGGCGTCGTAGGAGCGCGCGGTGGCGGTCCAGGGGGCGGAGCAGCGCTCGTAGCCGCCCATCAGCAGCCCATCGACCTCCTGGCGGTAGTAGACGAGCAGGTCTGGGTCGCGCAGCGAGGGCAGCGTTGTGCCCGATCCCAGGCCCGGCTCCAGGAACGGTGCCGTGACGACGTACTGGTGCGACATCGGCACCACCGGGATCCGGACGTCGACCAACCGGGCGATCTCCGCGGCGAACATCCCGCCGCAGTCCACGACGACCTCGCACTCGACGTCCCCGCGATCGGTGCGCACACCCGTGACCCGGCTGTGCCCGGCACCGACCGGCTCGGTGTCGACGGCCAGCACTTGCGTGTGCTGCGCGATCGTGACACCGCCCGCCCGGGCGAGTGCGGCCAGCCCGGTGCACAGCCGGGCCGGGTCGACGTGCCCGTCGGTGGGGGTGTACGCCGCGCCGAGTACGCCCTCGGTCGACATCAGCGGGAACATCGCCTGCGCCTCGTCCGCCGAGATCAGCTCGAGGGGTAACCCCGACCGCTGCGCCCAGCCGGCCTGCCGGCGGATCTCCGTCAACCGGGCCGGTGACGACGCCAGCCGTAGCGACCCCGACTCCACCCAACCCGGGGCGTGCTCCGTGCCCTCCAGCCGCCGGTAGAGCTCAACCGAGGCCACGTTCATCCTGGTCAGCGCCGGATCCGAGCGCAGCTGCCCGACCAGGCCTGCCGAATGGAACGTCGACCCGCTGGTGAGTTCGGCGCGTTCGACCAGCAGCACGTCACGCTCGCCGCGCTCGGCCAGGTGATGGGCCACGCTCGCCCCGCCCACTCCCCCACCGACGACCACGATCCGGGCGCGGACGGGCAGGTTGGCCACCCGGTCAGGGTAGGGCGCCGCACAGCGACGGCAGGTCAGCGGGGTTGCCCGTCGCGCCTCGAACGTCGCCATCGCGCCCGCGTGCGCAGTGCGGACGTCGGTCAGGTCGGCGTGTCGCAGCCAGCGCTCGAGGTCGGCGAGGTCGAATCCATGTCGTCAGTGTGCTCCTCGCCGCCCGCCCCACCTACGTCCGGCTGATGCAGCGGGCCGCCTTGACGGATTACCATCCACCGATGACGACGGCAGCAGCCCCCATCCTCGATCCGGCGGTCGAGGCGCTGCTCGACTCCATCCCCTGCACGTCGCTTCGCCCACGTACCGTCGAGGACCTCCCCGGCGGCCTGACCAACCGCAACCTCAAGGTCAGCACCCCGGACGGCCCCGTCGTCGTCCGCATCCCGGCAAGTGGACCCGGCCTGCTCGGCATCGACCGCGACCACGAGCACGCCAACTCCCGCGCGGCCGCCGCGGCAGGCGTCGGCGCCCCGGTGCTGCACTACCGCCCCGGGCAGGGTCTCGTCGTCGGGTTCCTACCCGGGCGCACGCTGACCGACGACGACCTGTGCGACCCGGCGGTCTTGGGTCGTGTCGCGGCGGCCTGCCGGCAGCTGCACGCCGGACCACGTTTCGACAACGACTTCGACATGTTCGCCGTGCAGGCCCGCTACCGCGCCGTCGTCACCGAGCACGGCTTCCGGTTGCCGGACCGCTACGACGAGTTCGCCCCCGCCGTCGCCCGAATCCGGGAGGCGTTGAGCGTTCAGGCCGGGCCCACCGTCCCGTGCAACAACGACCTGCTCGCGGCCAACCTGCTCGCCTGCCCGGACGGCTCGGGCGCTCACGGGCGCGAGCAGGTGCGGATCATCGACTACGAGTACTCGGGCAACAACGACCCCTGCTTCGAGCTCGGCAACATCTGGAGCGAGGCGGCACTGCCGGTGCCGCTGCTCGACGTGCTCGTCACCGCCTACTTCGGCAGGCCCCGCCCCGCACAGGTGGCGCGGGCGCGGCTGTTCGGACTCATGTCGAAGTACGGCTGGACGGCGTGGGCGTCGATCCAGCACGGGTCGAGCCCCCTGGACTTCGACTTCTGGTCGTGGGGAATGGAGAAGTACGACCGCGCCGTCGCCGAGTTCGACGGGACCGACTTCGAGCACCTGCTCGCGGCGGCCCAGCGGGAGGACTGAGCACACCGAGGACCCTGGAGGGCACCGTGGGCGCGCACGACCCCACCCCGCACGACACCGCACAGCCCGACACAGCACAGCCCGACACCGCACAGCCCGGCAGCGACGAGGCCGTCCTGCACCGGCTCGGCTACGCCCAGGTGCTGTTCCGCGAGATGGGCGGGTTCTCCAACTTCGCCATCTCGTTCACGATCATCTCGGTCCTGGCCGGCTGCCTGACCTCGTACTTCATCGCGTTCAACAACGGTGGCCCGGTGGCGATCACCTGGGGCTGGCTGCTGGTCGGGGTGTTCTGCGTGCTGGTCGCGATGGCGATGGGCGAGATCGCCTCGGCGATGCCGACCGCCGGGGCGCTGTACTTCTGGGCGTCCAAGCTCGGTGGCCCGGCATGGGGCTGGTTCACCGGCTGGTTCAACCTGATCGGGCAGATCGCGGTGACCGCCACGATCGACTACGGCGCAGCCCTGTTCACCACCGCCCTGCTCGCACTGTGGTTCCCCGGCGTGGTCGGCACCGGTTTCGGCACGGTCTTCGTCGTCTACACGGCGATCATCGCGTTGCATCTCGCGCTGAACCTGCTGAACGTCAACGTGCTGGCGCATCTCAACACGTTCTCCGCGTGGTGGCACATGGTCGGTGTCCTGGTGATCGTCGGGGTGCTGATCGTGATCCCGGAGAACCACCGGTCCGCGTCGTTCGTGTTCGGCGAGACGATCAACAACTCGGGATTCTCCGGCGAAGGCTTCGGTGACCTGGGGTTCTGGTTCGTCTTCGGGATCGGCCTGCTCATGGCGCAGTACACGATCACCGGCTACGACGCCTCGGCGCACATGAGCGAGGAGACCCGCGCGGCGTCCCGGGCCGCGGCGTGGGGCATGGTCATGTCCGTCGTGGTGTCAGTGATCTTCGGCTTCGTCCTGCTGGTCGCGGTGACCTTCGCGGTGCCCGACGTGCAGGGCACCCTCGACGCCGTCGGCAACGCCGTGGTCTACATCTGGACCGAGTCGCTCGGCGAGACGTGGACCGAGCTCCTGCTGCTCATTGCGGTGGTCGCGCAGCTGTTCTGCGGCACCGCGTCGCTCACCTCGGCATCGCGGATGATGTTCGCGTTCTCCCGCGACGGCGCGGTGCCGGGATCGACGCTGTGGCGCAAGGTCGCGCGCAACCGGGTGCCGGTCAACGCGGTGGTCGCCATCGCGGTGCTGTCGTGGGCGGTGATGGTGCCGACGCTGGCCAACGGCGTGGTCGGCTACCTCGTGGGCTCGTCGATCGCGGTGATCGGGCTCTACATCGCGTTCGTGCTGCCGATCATCCTGCGGATCCGCGCGGGCTCGTCGTTCGAGCACGGCGCCTGGAGCCTGGGGCGGCACTACCGCTGGATCGCGCCGATCGCGGTGGTATGGATCGTGGTCGTGTGCGTGCTGTTCCTGCTCCCGGTGTCGCCGAATGCCATCCCGGGCGCGCCGGACTTCGACTGGAACGTCGTGAACTACGCACCGTTGACGGTGGGCGGGGCGCTGGCGCTCTTCGGTGGCTGGTACCTGCTCTCGGCGCGGAAGTGGTTCACCGGTCCGGTTCGGGAGGCGGGCACGGAGGAGGAGCTGACGTCGATCGAGCGGCAGCTGGAGGCCGGGGCGCGGTAAATGCCACCGCTGGTCCTACCGAGGGATAGGCTGGCCGCATGGCTGTCAAGAAGTTGTCGATCTCCCTCGATGAGGAGGTGGCAGCAGCGGCGCGCGCGGCCGCCGAGGCTGCCGGCATGAGCCTGTCCGCGTGGCTGTCACGCGCGGCGACGGAGGCTGCGGGCATCGAGGCCGGGCTGCGGGGGGTGCGGGAGTACGAGGCTGAGCACGGGGTGCTCAGCAAGGAGGGGCTGGCATGGGCCGACGAGGTACTGGATCGGCACGGCGTCGGCCGCCGGTGAGCCGGTCGAGGTCGGTATCGGCAGGCGGCATCGTCTACGACATCGGCGCTCTCGTCGCAGCCGAACGCGCAGACGACCAGGTGTGGTTCGTGCACCGCCGCGCGCTCGGTCGTGGGCTTCGTCCGGTCGTGCCGTCCGTCGTGCTGGCGCGGGCCTGGCGCGGCGGGCCGCAGCCGGACCTGTCCCGGCTCCTGACGGGATGCGTCATCGAGGCGCTCGCGGAGGACGCCGCTCGTGCGGTCGGCCGCCTCCTGGCAGCGAACGGGTCGGCGGACGTGGTCGACGCCGCGGTCGTGGTGTCAGCGGCGTCCCGCGGCGACCTCGTGGTCACCAGCGACCCTGATGACTTGGCCGCACTCGCCACCGCGCTCGGCGTCCCGCTCGGGATACAAGCGATCTGAGAGGGAGGACGCATGACTGTCCACCACGACGGCCTGCTCACCTGCGAGAATCTGCGCGTCCTGGTCAGCGAGGGCGCGATCGACACGGTCCTGGTCGCCATGACCGACATGCAGGGCCGGTTGCAGGGCAAGCGCTGCACAGCGCGGCACTTCCTCGACGAGGTCGCCCCGCACGCGGCCGAGGCCTGCAGCTACCTCCTCGCGGTCGACGTCGAGATGAACACGGTGGACGGCTACGCGCTGTCGTCGTGGGAACGCGGCTACGGCGACTTCGTGCTCAAGCCCGATGTGACCACGCTGCGCCGGCTGCCCTGGCACGAGGCGACGGCACTGGTGCTCTGCGATGTGGTCTGGGCCGACGGCTCGCCGGTGCCGCCGTCGCCCCGGCAGGTGCTGCGCGGGCAGCTCGACCGGCTCGCCGAACACGGCCTGCACGCCGACGTGGCCACCGAGCTGGAGTTCCTGCTCTTCGCCGACTCCTTCGACACCGCGTGGCGCAAGGCCTACCACGGCCTGGAGCCGGCCAACCGCTACAACGTCGACTACTCCCTGCTCGGCACTGGGCGGGTGGAGCCGGTGCTGCGCCGGATCCGCAACGGGATGGCCGGCGCGGGCCTGGTCGTCGAGTCCGCGAAGGGCGAGTGCAACCTCGGCCAACACGAGATCGCCTTCCGCTACGCCGACGCGCTTGCCACCTGCGACAACCACAGCATCTACAAGACCGGGGCCAAGGAGATCGCCGACCAGGCCGGCATGGCGCTCACGTTCATGGCCAAGTACGACGAGCGCGAGGGCAACTCCTGCCACCTGCACATCTCCCTGCACGACGGCGACGGGCCCGTGTTCCCGGGCGAGGGCGAGCACGGCTTCTCCCCGCTGTTCGCCCGTTTCATCGCCGGCCAGCAGGCATGCCTGCGCGAGCTCACCTACCTGTTCGCGCCGAACATCAACTCCTACAAGCGCTTCGCCGGGGGGAGCTTCGCGCCCACCGCGATCGCCTGGGGGCTGGACAACCGCACCTGCGCGCTGCGGGTGGTCGGCCACGGCCCGTCGCTGCGGGTGGAGAACCGGGTGCCCGGCGGTGACGTCAACCCCTACCTCGCCGTGGCCGCGCTCATCGCGGCCGGGCTGCACGGCATCGAGAACGAGCTGCCGCTGGATGCGCCGTGCACTGGCAACGCGTACGGGTCCGACGCGCCGCGGGTGCCCTCGACGCTCCGGGAGGCCGCCGAGCTGTTCGCGGCGAGCCAGGTGGCCGCCAGCGCGTTCGGTGCCGAGGTGGTGGAACACTACGCGAACGCCGCCCGGGTGGAGCTGGCAGCGTTCGACTCCGCGGTCACCGACTGGGAGCGCCGCCGTGGTTTCGAACGGCTCTGAGGACCCACGGGTTCCCCTGGTCGGGCTCACCGCGTACGGCGAGCGCGCCCGGTTCGGCGTCTGGGACCTCGACGCGGTGCTGCTTCCGCGCAACTACGCCGACATGGTCGTCGCCAGCGGGGGCACACCGGTGCTGCTGCCGCCGGTGCCCGCGGCGGCAGGGGCTGTCGACGCGCTGGACGCGCTGGTGATCACCGGCGGGCCGGACGTCGATCCGGCGGCCTACGGGGCCGATCCGCACGCTCGCACCGGCGGGCCGCGGGCCGAGCGCGACGAGGCCGAGTTCGCGATCCTGCGCCGGGCCCTGGACCGGGGGATCCCGGTGCTCGGGGTGTGCCGGGGGCTGCAGGTGCTCAACGTGGCCCTGGGCGGCTCGCTCACCCAGCATCTCCCCGAGGTGGTCGGCCACGATGGGCACAACCCGTCCCCGGGCGTGTTCGGGTGCACCACCGTCACGCTCGATCCGGGCGGGCGGATCGGCGCGGCGATCGGCGTCCGGATCAACGCGCTGTGCCACCACCACCAGGCCGTCGACCGGCTCGCCGACGGGCTCGTGGTCACCGGCCGCGCGGCGGACGGCACGGTCGAAGCCGTCGAACTGGGCGGGCACCGGCTCGTCGTCGGCGTGCAGTGGCACCCCGAGCAGGACGGCAAGGACCTCCGGCTGTTCGCCGCCCTCGTCGCGGCGTGCTGCTCGTAAGGGCTCCTGACCCGAGCTACAGCGGGACCGGGGTCAGCCGCACGGGGAGCTCGACCGGCAGCAGCTCCGGCAGCAGCGACGACTGCACACCATCGGTCGAGAACGCCACGGTGCCCGGCACGAGGGCGATCTTGCCGAGATCACCGTTGTCGATGGCGTAATCCACGGCGAGTGCGATGTCGGTGACCCCATCGATGCCGGCCGACGGAGTCCCCTGCTCGAATCCGAAGCTGAGCAGCCCGAAGGCCTCGCCGCCGGCGTCCAGGTAGCCGGCGCCGGAGCCGCCTTCCTCGCTCGGCGGGGTCGTCGCGACCCGGTGGCTCCACGGACCGTCCGGCTGGCCCATGCCGATTCCCTGCTTGGCCGCCGCACCGGGGTGCCGGTTGGGTTGGTAGGTGAACACGTCCTCGCCGGATTCGGTGCCATCGGTGTCCAGGCGGGTCGGGCCGCCGAACACCGGGACGCTCGAGTTGACGATGTCGATGTCGGCCGGATCGAGCTCGACCAGCGCGAAGTCGTTGAAGTTGCACAGGGTCGGGTCGGTCTCCTCGTTGCTCTGCATCGCGCCCCACGAGCTGTAGGCGAGGGTCCCCGCGGTCCTCGTGCCGTCGGTGCCCACGATCGTCAACTCGGTTCCGACCGGGAAGACCGGCTCCACGCAGCCGTTGAGGCTGCGCCCCGCGTCCTCGGTGACCCCGCAGTGCGCGGCGGAGGAGAGGAAGACGTCGTCGCCATCGGTGAAGACAAAGGACGAGGTGCAGTTCCCCAACGGGCTCGAGATCATGACCCCAGGGGTGATGGTCGCGTCCTCGAACCAGGCGAACCTCGCCGCCCCGTCGGAGCTCTGCTCGGCGGGCGCGGCCGAGGCCACCGCGGGCACCGCGGCGAGACCGAGCATCGTCAGCCCCGCGACCAGACCGGTGATGGCGACCCGGCGCAGGGCGCGCCGGTGCCGCAGCACGATCCGGACGGTCATGCCTGTTCAACGACGCCATGACGTCGCGGGCCCGCCACGTCCGGGTGGTCATGGCCGCGCGCGGGCGGGGACGCCCCGGTGGATACCCTGCCGCTATGGCAGGTCGGTTCGCCGGGCGCACCGCGGTGGTCACGGGCGGCGCGAGCGGGATCGGGCTGGCCACGGTCGCGCGCCTCGCGGCGGAAGGTGCGCAAGTGGTGGTCGCCGACGTGGACACCGACCCGGGGATCGCCGCCGCCGCCGCGGTGGACGGCCTGTTCGTGCGCACCGACGTCACCTCCGAGACCGATGTGCAGGCGCTCTTCGCGACCGCGGTCCAGAACTATGGACGGGTCGACGTCGCGTTCCACAATGCGGGCATCTCCCCGCCCGAGGACGACTCGATCCTCACCACCGGCCTCGACGTGTGGCACCGCGTGCAGGAGGTCAACCTCACCTCGGTGTACCTGTGCTGCCGGGCCGTCCTGCCGCACATGCAGCGCCAGGGCAAGGGCGCCATCGTCAACATGGCCTCCTTCGTGGCCGTCATGGGCGCGGCGACCTCGCAGATCTCCTACACCGCGTCCAAGGGAGGGGTGCTGGCCATGACCCGCGAGCTGGGCGTGCAGTTCGCCCGCGAGGGCATCCGGGTCAACGCCCTGTGCCCGGGCCCGGTCAACACCCCGCTGCTGCGCGAGCTGTTCGCCGCCGACCCCGAGCGGGCGGCGCGCCGGCTGGTGCACGTGCCGATGGGCCGCTTCGCCGAGCCCGAGGAGATCGCCGGCACTGTCGCGTTCCTGGCCAGCGACGACGCCTCGTTCATCACCGCGTCGACGTTCCTGGTCGACGGCGGCATCTCCGGCGCCTACGTCACCCCGTTGTGATCCTCGCGGCTGGTCGACGAACGCGACGCGGCGCGCACTGCGCGCGCACCGGATCAACGCCGCGGGGCCACGCGCCGATCACTCGACCGCCACGATCCTGAACGCGGTACGCCGCCTTGCGCACATCCTGATGGGGCGCATAGCTGACCGTGTCACGCTTCTGCAGTGGGAATGTCGTCGAGTGCTGCGAGAAGTGCGCTGATGTTCTCGGTGCCGAGCTGATCGCTGAGGGTGTTGGTGAACGTCTCGGGGTGGGCCGAGTACGGCTACTGCGCCGGCCACTCCCGGTTCTTCTGGGGGCTGCGGTTGCACCTGCTGTGCACCCTGCACGGGCTGCCGGTCGGGTTCGCTCTGACCGGGGCGAAAGCCGACGAACGTCAAACCCTGCTCGGGATCTTCGACGCCGACCCCGAGCTGCCGCATGGCGGGTCGGGCAGATCGTGATCGCGGACCGCGACTACTTCGGCCGCGAGTTCGAGGCCGAGCTCACCGACGCCGGACTGGGCCTGGCCTGCTGCGCCCGGCCCGCTAGGGCGAGGCGCCGCGAGCCGGCACCGGGTTCGTCAAACCGTTACGGCAGGTCATCGAGTCCATCAACCACACCTTCAAGGGGCCAGCTCGACCTCGAACAGCACGGCGGCCGCACCGCCGCCGGGATCTGGGTCCGGGTCGTGCAACGCGTCCTGGCCCTGACCGCCGCGCTCTGGCACAACGACCGCACCGGCCAGCCGATCAAGCGATCCCTGCTGGCCTACGACCACTGACCCCTTGGAATCAATCATCCAGTGGTCTGCGCCGGAAATACGGGCGGTGTCGCAGCAGTTGCCCGGCACGGAGGCGCCGCGGATGGGCACTGGCGCCGCGGGAGCCCGGCTCGGTCTTCATGATCACTAGATGCCAAGCGGGGGTGGCGGCTTGGCGGCACTTACACCACCGAAATTCCGGCGCAGACCACTAAGTGCAGCGCCGCATAAGCTCATCAGGGTCTGGATCACACCGCCAGCTTCATGATCGCCGACCGGGAACACAGGGCCGCATCCCGTGCGGTTCCCCGTGCCGAGACGCTGATCTTGGTAGGTCACCGCGACCCTGATGGTGCCGTGATCATCGGTGCGGAACCCGGAACCGCACTCGGCACGACTGACGGTTCCCAGACAACGATCAAGCACTCGGCACCATCCGCCCACCGGCTCCTGCCATCGTTCAGCGGTACCCGCACGTCCGTTCAGCGGTCCCGGCACGTCCGTTCAGCCGGTCCCCGCACTCAACCGCTGCAACATCCCCGGCAGCTCCGCCGCGTGCACCACCACCAACCGCTGGGTGGAGCGGGTGAGCGCCACGTAGAGGTCGTTGGCCCCGCGCGGGGACTCGGCCAGCACCTCCGCCGGTTCCACCAGCACCACCGCGTCGAACTCCAGCCCCTTCGCCTTCGCGATGGGCAGCACCACGACCGGGGACTCCAGGTCGACCTCGGGATCGGTGGGACCATCCGGACCGGGCAGGCCGGAATCGGCCACCGCGTCGGCAGCGGGACCCAGCAGCCGCTCTCGCAGCGCCGCCACCCGCCCGGCCGGGGCGAGCACCGCGATGCGGCCCTCCCCCACCGCGCCCGCCTCCTCGGCGACGACCTTGACCACGGCGTCGTCGAGATCACCCGGGCCGACCCCGACCGTCCGCGGCGCCGTCCCGGTGCTGCGCACCGATCGCGGCGGGGCCAGCGAGGGGTCGATCACCGCCAGGACGTCGTCGGCCACGTCGGCGATCTCCGACGGCGTGCGGTAGTTGACCGTGAGCTGCTCCAGGCGCCACCGGTTCGCGACGTACGGGCCGAGCACCTCGGCCCAGGAGCCGGCTCCGGCCAGGTCACCGGTCTGGGCGATGTCCCCGACGAGGGTCATCGAGCGGCTCGGGCAGCGCCGCATGATCAGCCGCCAGGCCATCGGGGACAGCTCCTGGGCCTCGTCGACGATGACGTGGCCGTAGGTCCACTCCCGGTCCGCGGCCGCGCGCTCGGCCGTGGAGTCGAAGCGGCGCACCTGCTGGCGCTCGGCGAGCCGGTCGGCGTCGACGATGTCGGTGGCCCGCAGCAGCTCCGGGTCCAGGTCCTCCTCCAGGTCCAGGACGTCGAGCACACCCTGGGCGTACTCCACCTCGGCGCGCAGCGCGGCGGCCTCCCGGGACGCGGCCTCCAGGCCGTCGTCGCCGAGCAGCTCGGCGGCCTCGTCGAGCAGCGGCACGTCGGCCGGGGTCCACCGAAGGCCCGGCGGGACGTCGGCGGCGAGCCGCGGCCGGTGCAGCAACCCGCGATCGCCGGCGGTAAGCCGGCGCGCCGCGGAGTCCAGCCGGTGCCCGTCGGCATACAGGTCGCTGAGCAGCTGCTCGGCTGACAGCGTTGGCCACAGCGCGTCGAGCTCGCGGGCGAGGTCGCGGCTCTGCGCGAGCTCCTCCCGGATGTCGGCGAGATCGCCCTCGTCGAGGAGTCCGCGCCCGCCCAGCGTGCGCGCCACCTGCTCGGCGAGCAACCGGATGGCCTCCTTCTGGAAGATCCGCCGTGCCTCGTTGTGGGGTTTGCGGGACCGCCGTGCGCGGGTGCGCGCGGTGTGGGCGATGTCCCGGTCCAGCCGCACCTCCTGCTGCTCCACCAGCAGGCGCACCGGCCGTCGGGGCACCTGCTGGCGGTCGCGGACGGCGGTCGCGACGACCTGCGCCATCTCTGCCCGGCCCTTCACCGCAGCGGCCGCGACGGGTTCGGTGCGCCGCGCGTCGAGCCCGGGACAGAGCTGCCCGATCGTGCCGAGCACCACGCTGGTCTCCCCGAGCGAGGGCAGCACCTGCCCGATGTAGCGCAGGAACGTGGGGTTCGGCCCGACGACCAGCACGCCGCGCCGCGCCAGCCGGTCACGGTGGGTGTAGAGCAGGTAGGCGGCGCGGTGCAGCGCGACCGCGGTCTTGCCGGTACCCGGACCGCCCTGCACGACCAGGACCCCGGAGGGCTTGGAGCGGATGATCGCGTCCTGCTCGGCCTGGATCGTCGCGACGATGTCGCCCATCCGGCCCGTGCGGGCCTGGGTGACCGCTGACATGAGCGCGGCCTCGTTGGTCAGGCCGGACCGGGTGTTCTCCACGGTCGCGGCGTTGAGATCGAGCACCTCGTCGTCCAGGGCGACGACCTCGCGGCGGCGGGTGCGCAGGTGCCGCCGGCGGCGCATCCCCTCCGGCGAGGCGGCGGTGGCGGTGTAGAACGGCCGGGCCGCGGGGGCCCGCCAGTCCATGAGCAGCGGCTCGTAGTCGCGCTCCTCGTCGAGCAGGCCCATCCGGCCCACGTAACGCCGTTCGCCGTCCTCGGCGTCGAGCCGGCCGAACGCGAGCCCGTGCTCCGCGGCCCGCAGCGCCGCCAGCCGGTCGGTGTACATGGCCGCCGCGGCGTCACGCTCGGTGAGAGCCTGTGGGGTGCCGACCGTCTCGTCGTGCAGCACCCCGTGCAGTCTTCTGGCGGTGTCGGCCCGCCGGGCGTCGAGGTGCACGTAGAGCATCGCGACGTACGCGCGCTCGTGCTCGAGCCCGCCATCAGGGTCCCCGGCGCCGGGATCCGGTGCGTACGGGATCGCGGACGAGCCGCTGTTCGACACGACGAGATCACCTTCACGAGCCGGGAGGACGGGATAGCGACTCACGAACTTACCAGCGTGGACGTTTGTGCCGGGCAGCCCACGGGAGACCCGTCGCGGGACGTCGACCACACGCACCTCACCCACGGGGCTCAGGTCCGCTCGACACCCACGTTGCGCCCGTCGACCGCACGGCAGGAACGGATCTCCGAGGTGAGGATGGCCCGCGCGCCGAGCGCGGCGAGGCTGTCCATCACGCCGTTGACCTGGCTGCGCAGCACCATCGACCGGACCGCGACCCACCCGTTCTCCGACAGCGGGGAGATCGTGGGCGCCTGGAGCCCGGGAGTGATCCCCTTGGCTCCGTCGAGCACGATCTCCGGGCAGTCGTAGTCGAGCATCAGGTACTGGCGGGCGTAGACGACCCCGCGAAGCCGCTCGGTGAACACCCTCTTGGCGGCGGTGGTCTCCGGGGGCTCCACCCGGTCGGGCCGCGGCTCGCGCTGGATGAGGGCTGCCTGCGACTCGGCAATCGGGTCGCCGATGACCTTGAGGTGGTGCTGGCGCAGGGTGCGTCCGGACGAGACCACGTCGGCGATGGCATCGGCGAGACCGAGGTGGACCGAGATCTCCACCGCGCCGTCGAGCTTGATGATCTCGGCCCGGATCCGGTTGCGGGCCAGGTGCGAGCGGACCAGCCGCGGATACGAGGTGGCGATCGTCTTGCCCTCGAGGTCTTCGAGCTTCCAGTTGTTGTCCTCCCTGGTGGCGTACCGGAACTTCGACGCGCCGAAACCGAGCTTGAGGATCTCCTGAACCTGACTCCCGGACTCGTCCATCAGGTCCGCGCCGGTGATCCCGAGGTTCAGGTCGCCCGAGCCGACATAGGTGGCGATGTCCTTGGGCCGCAGGTAGAAGAACTCGACCCGATTCTCCTCGTCGAGCATGCTGAGATCGCGAGAATCCGAGCGCTGCCGGTAGCCGGCCTCCCGCATCATCATCGCAGCGGGCTCGGCCAGGGTCCCCTTGTTGGGGAGGGCGACGCGGAGCATGACTTTCCCCTCGAAAGTGCCGTGCTGGTGGATACTTACAGGAACTTGTAGACATC
>JBOHEO010000068.1:0-23996 GCA_050701055.1 Pseudonocardia sp.
AGGCTTCGAGGCGGGCGAGGATGGGGTGGATGGTGCCCGACGGGAGCTCCGCGGCCTGGCCGATCTCCAGCCCGTACATCTGATGAGCGGGGTCGGCGATCATCGCACGCAGCACCAGCTGAGTCGGAAGGGTCATCCGGGGTCCGCTCCTGCTCGCCATGCTAGCACTCTACCTAGACCGCAGCTGGAGAACAATACCGTCGATCCCACCGCGAGTGTCGGCAAAGGGTCCTTTCCCGACACCCTCTGGCCCCGGTAGAGCCGACGTTCACCGTGAACCGGACCTCGGGCTGTTCTGGGTGGGCCGCTTGACGCAATCTGCACTGTTGGCTGTATTACCGCCGCAGGAGCAAGGAGCGTGCCGCCACCGGGACGGCAACCGGTCGAGACGCACGGAGGGTGATCATCTGGAAACCCCCGAACATCGAGATCATTCATGAATCTGTCGTGACGGCGGGGCCCGACCGGTGAGGTCGGCCCCCGCCCTGCGCGGTCTTGACGCGATCATGGGGTGAAGTGAGAAGGAAGCGCAGCGGCACCGATGGGCGGGCCGGCTCGACGACGAGGACTACCCGCTGTCATCATGGGGGCAAGCTGCGGAGCTACTTGACGTGCAGCTGGCGTTCCTGCGCAGCCACGACGCCGTGGGGTGCTCACACCCGAGCGCTCCGGTGGTGGATACCGTCGGTGTGTCCCTGCACAGGATCGTTGGCAGTGCCCAGGCGTTTGGCCCGTGCCGTCCAGTTGTTCAGCCGATGATCGCCGGAGGGCTGGCGGCGCCGAGGATCCTCGGCCTGGCCTTCTCACGACCCGCCTGCGAAACTCGGGCCGGTGAGTTCACAGCGCTTCCCGCTCCAGCTGCCGGTCGCTGTCCTGTTCGCCCTACCAGGCACTTACCTGGGCGGCGCCGAGTACCTGGGCCTGCCCCACCCCGAGCTACCCCCCGTCCTCGCAGCGCTCGTCTTCGGCATCGCGATCATCGGCGCGGCGTTCGTCCTGTCCTGGGCCGCCGAGGCCGCCCAGGTCGACGTCAGCGCCGGGCTGGCCCTGGCGGTGCTCGCGCTGCTGGCGGTGCTGCCCGAGTACGCCGTCGACTTCGTCTTCAGCTTCCAGGCCGGCCAGATCTACGCCGAGGCCGGGGAATGTCTCCCCGGCCCTGACGGGGCGAACCCGTGCTCGCTGGCGCTGGCCAACATGACCGGGGCCAACCGGGTGCTCGTCGGGGTCGGATGGCCGTTGGTGGTGGTGATCGCGTCGATCGCGGCCTATTGTGCGCGGCGCTCCGGGGAGGCCGAGAGTCCATCGGCGCACGTGGGCTGCGTGCAGATGCCGCGGGTCATGTCGACGGAGATCGTCTATCTGGGCATCGCCACGCTCTACTCGCTCACCCTGCCGCTGCGGAGCACGCTGACCCTCATCGACGCCGCCGTCCTCGTCTCGATCTTTGCCCTGTACGCGTGGCGGCTGTCGAAGGCCCCGGCCCACGAACCGGACCTGATCGGCGCCTCGGCGTGGATCGGGTCGCGACCGACGGGGCAGCGGCGCGCGACCTACCTCAGCATGTTCGTCGTCGCGGCCCTGGTCATCCTCGCCACCGCCGAGCACTTCGCCGAGAACCTCGTGCAGACCGGCACCGAGTTCGGCGTCGACCAGTTCATCCTCGTGCAGTGGGTCGCGCCGCTGGCCAGCGAGTCACCCGAGCTGATCGTCGCGTGCCTCTACGCCTGGCGACTCAAGGCGAGCGACGCGTTGGGCACGCTGCTGTCCAGCAAGGTCAACCAGTGGACGCTGCTGGTGGGCACGATCCCGCTGGTCTTCGCGCTGTCCGCGGGGACGACCGACGGCCTGCCGCTCGACGCCCAGCAGCGCTTCGAGCTGCTGATCACCGCGGCACAGTCGCTCTTCGCCGTGAGCCTCCTGATCAACCTGGGGTTGACTCTGCGCTCCGCGGGTGCGCTGTTTGCGCTGTTCGCGGTACAGTTCACCTCCAGCATCACGATGCCCGCCGAGATCGACCGGATCGTCATCATCGTGGTGTCAGGGGTGTACGGGGTGCTCGCGATCGCGATGCTCGTGCGCTACCGCCGGGACGTGCTGCGGACCGCTCGCGACGGGCTTGTCACCCCGTTCGACACGCTCGAGAGCGCCGACGAGGCAGCCGCCTCGCGATGATTGAGGCGAGCCGCTAGCGTTGCAGGCGCGAACTTCTGCATCGATAGAGAGGGCACGTGCCATGCGCGTCGGCGTACTCACCGGAGGCGGCGACTGCCCCGGACTGAATGCGGTCATCCGGGCGGTCGTCCGCAAGGGCGTGCCCGAGTACGGATACTCCTTCGTCGGCTTCCGCGACGGCTGGCGCGGCCCCCTCGAAGCACTGACCAAACCACTCGACATCCCCGCCGTGCGCGGGCTGCTCCCCCGTGGCGGCACGATCCTCGGGTCCTCCCGCACCAACCCGTTCGCCATCGAGGACGGCGTCGAGCGGATCCGGCGCAACCTGCAGAACCTCGGCGTCGACGCGCTCATCGCGATCGGCGGGGAGGACACCCTCGGCGTGGCGACGAAGCTGCACGAGGTGGGCGTCAACGTCATCGGGGTACCGAAGACGATCGACAACGACCTGTCCGGCACCGACTACACGTTCGGCTTCGACACCGCGGTCAGCATCGCCACCGAGGCCATCGACCGGCTGCACACCACCGCCGAATCCCACCACCGCGCGTTGATCGTCGAGGTGATGGGCCGGCACGCCGGCTGGATCGCGGTGCATTCCGGTATGGCGGGCGGGGCGAACGCGATCCTCATCCCCGAGGTGCGCTTCGACATCGACCAGGTCTGCAAGTGGGTGGAGAACCGGTTCCGGCTGGATTACGCCCCGATCATCGTCGTGGCCGAGGGCGCCAAGCCCAAGGAGAGCGACGAGGTGCTGCTCACCGGCGAGAAGGACGCGTTCGGCCACGTCCGGCTCGGGGGGATCGGCGACTGGCTGGGCCGCGAGATCGAGGCACGCACCGGCAAGGAGGCCCGCACCACCGTGCTCGGGCACGTGCAGCGCGGCGGTACACCGACGGCCCGCGACCGCTGGCTGGCAACCCGGTTCGGGCTGCACGCCATCGACGCGGTGGCGACCGAGAAGTGGGGCATGATGACGGCGCTGTGCGGCACGGACATCGTCATGGTGGCGCTGGCCGAGGCGACCACGAAACTCAAGGTGGTGGACCCGGCGTTGTACGCGGAGGCTGAGGTGTTCTTCGGCTGAGCGGTGTGCCGGCGACTGGTTACCGCGCCGGGGGTGGCTGGTGCCACACTGCCGCACACCCTATCGCCTGGAGGTCCGCCCGTGACCGAGCCGAACAACCACCTCCGCCGAGCACGCGTCATATCACCGCACGCGACCGGTGAGTCCCTGTCCCGTCAGGAACTTGCCGAACTCGTCAACGCCTGGGTGTACGACAACACCACCCCACACCGCGTGATCGAGATGAACGCGAACTACATCGGACAACTCGAACGGGGAAAGATCCGGTGGTCACAGGATCCCCTGCGCCGCGAGGGATTCCGAGCCGTACTCAATGTCACGACCGATGCCGAACTGGGTTTCCGGCGGCCCCGGCGGAGTCGATCTACAGGGGCTGGTGTGGACCGTCAGCAGTTCATTCGAGCAACTCTCGGGGTGGGCGCGGCCGCCGTGGCCAGGCCGTCCGCGTTCGCCGGCCTGATCATACCCACCCAACCCACCCCTGTCCCCTCGGTCGTCGACCCGACCGAGGTCGCCGAGGTCCACAACGCCACCCAAA
Source organism: Pseudonocardia sp. (assembly GCA_050701055.1). Classification (GTDB taxonomy): domain Bacteria; phylum Actinomycetota; class Actinomycetes; order Mycobacteriales; family Pseudonocardiaceae; genus Pseudonocardia. The sequence goes on from JBOHEO010000068.1 coordinate 3,798, forward strand.
CGTTCCGTGATTGGGACCTCCGCTACGGCGGCGGGATGGTCCGGGACGCCGTCGCCGCCCAGCTCCGGCACTGCGCCGAGCTGCTGAATGCCCGATGCCCCGACAGCGTGCGGCCTGAGCTGCTCTCCGCCGTCGGGTACCTCGCACATGTCACCGGTTTCATGGCGTTCGACGCCTACGCCCACGACGACGCCCGGCGCATGTTCCAGTTCGCCCAATACTGCGCCGAAGAGGCCGGGGACTGGCACCTCAGAGCCAAGGCTCTGGCCTCGACGGCCCGACAAGCCATCTGGTGCGGCGATCCCGACGCCGGGCTGACCTTCACCGAGCTGGCCATGGTCCGCGCCGACCAGCTGACCGCCACCGAACGCGCCATGCTGCACACGGGCCGGGGCCGGGCCCTCGCCAAACTCGGCCGAATCCAGGACGCGGTCACCGCCGTCGGCCTGGCCGACGAGGAATTCAGCCATGCCCAGCCCGGCAACGATCCGGTATACGTACGCGACTACAGCGCCGCTGAACACGCCGATACCACCGGATACTCACCGTGGATTGTCGCCATGCACGGCCATGTCATCACCGAGGCACGTCATCGACTGAACACGGCGGCCACCAGCTACGGGGACGAGCGTCGCCGCGCTCGCGTGATGAGCCAGACCAAACTCGCGTCGCTGGTGATGGCGACCGGCGACCCCGCCGAAGCCGCCATGCTCGGCAAGCAGGCGCTGGACACCGCGACCACCATCCGATCCCGACGCGCAGCCGACGACCTACACGACCTCCGACGCCTCGGCGAACCACACCACCACCTCACCGAAGTCGCCGAATTGATTTACCGCATCAACTCAACCGTGATCGTCTAGCTAGCCACCCACCATCGTCCAACCTGGACGACACCCCGAGTAGACCCCAAACCACTATGCTCAACTTAAGCTAATAGCATTGGGAGGGCGTCGGAGCGATAGATATATTCTAGCCCTCAGACGCGACTGTATGGCGAGATCATCACTCGACAATCTCACCCTCCTCCAGCGCCTCGAGCGGCAGTTCCCAATCGTATGGCCGTCCACCGGTCCCGGGTGGTCCGGGCTCGTAGATACCCGGGCCATAGAGCACTCTCACGCCCATCGCCCGCAATGCGGCAACGCTACGCTCGAATGCTGGGTGGGCGGCCTGGGCACTGTTCAGGGCCGGTGCCGCCACCAGCAGCACACCCAGACCAATAGCTTCGGTGAGTAGCGCGAGAGCGAGCGTGTCGGCCAGTCCATACGCCCATTTGTTGATGGTGTTGAAGGTCGCCGGACAAACAAGCATGGCGGTGGGAGACGGCAACCGGGCGACCGTGCTGCCTGATTCGTACTCCGCCCGCACCGGAAAGCCCGTTTGCTGTTCGAGCGCTGGCAGGTTGATGAACTTCAACGCCTCAGGCGTCGGGATGACGCAGACCGTCCACCCGCGTACCTGGGCACGGCTGATAAGTTCACCGACACGCCGCGCCCGTGGGGAAGCGCAGACAATGAGGTAGAGCATGCCGTTCCTACCCCGGCTCAGTCATGCGCCAGACCGATTCGGCCCGCAAGCTGTTCTAACTCCTCCGAACGCGTACCAGGTGCGGCACGACGAAGGCCATCGATCAACTCAATTGCAATAGGGCGGCAACGTATTTCATCCGGAAAAAGACTCTCCGCCGTGAGTAGCATGTCGACGGCGTCATCACGGTGACCGATGAGACCGCGTGCCCGAGCAACATCGATGTAGTAATTCGCGCGCCGCTCCTTGGGTAGTCGACCTAGACCATCCGGCATCACTTGCCGGGCCGCTGCAATGGCTCCGGCACCGTCACTTAGATCGAGCAGCACGGCGACCTGATGAAGGTGGACGTTGGTGGGACCAAAGGCGGTAAAGTACTCGTTACCGTCATAGCTGAGCTGGCGAGCGACAGAGTGCCCTTCGGCCAGGAAGTCGTGGGCTACCGAATGATTATGGGCACGAGCAGCAACCACGGCGCCCATGAGGAACAACATGCCGTACAGCGAGAGGTGCTTCGCTGAGCCAGCGCCACGCTCTGGTTCCATTCGATCAATGTCGATCCGTACCAGTTCTAGTGCCTGTTCGTAATAGTTCATCACCATAAGTCCCTGGGCAAGTCGGCGAGCGGCGTCGCTGATGAGAAGACTGTCGCCAGTTTCCTCGGCCAGGACGAACCCACGCTCGGCGGCCAGCCAGGCCAGGTCGGCTTCGTTGAGCTTCCAGAGCGTTGAAGCCGTCACTTGATATGCTTGTGACAAGAGCGTGCGGGCGCGCCTTGCCTGATCGTCCGCACCCGAATAGGCGGCCAAGGCGGTCTGCGCGGCGACGAGCAAACGCGGTAGGGCCTGGCCGAGCAGAGGCCAGTAAGCATTCTGAAAGGCCGTCCAGGCGTACGTGACCTGTTGGGCGATCCGGTTAAGGTCTGGTGGTTCCGACAGTTTGGCAGCCGAAGGCACGAATACCCGGCTGATGGCCTGGTAGGACTGCAAGGCGGCACGGATCGCGGCAATCTCGAAGACGTCCAGACAGTGCTTGACCTGTCGAACTTCGGCGGTATCGGTCATCAGAGCCTCGATCGACACGTGCAGGACCTCGGCAACCCGTTCGAGCATCGGCAGACGCAGCAAGCCCCGCTCACCGCTCTCGACCTTATCCACCCAGCTCAGCGACCGACCGCAAAGATCAGCGAACTCCTTGCGGTTCAGGCCACGGCGGGCACGCTGCCGAGCGACCCGCCGGCCAATCTCCCGCCGTCGTTCACCGGCGTTATCAACGGACACTGTGTCGTCTCCAAGTTCATTCAATAATAGGCAGTTCGGGGGACGCTCCCGGAGCAATTGTCAATACCTGTGGATGAAGATCTTTTAGGCTGCTGCCTCGGTGGTGGTGTCGGCCTGGTGGGCGTCGGGTCGTTCGACGAGTTTGCCGGCCTCGAACCGGGCTCCGGCGCGAACGAGGGCGACGAGGTGGGGTGCGTTCACAGCGCGCCAGCGGGCCTGGGCGGCCTCGATCAGCTTGAACGCCATGGCCAGCCCGACCGCCCTCGAGCCGGGTCCCTTGGTGACCTTGGTTCGATGGCGTACGGTCGCGAAAGTAGACTCGATGGGGTTGGTGCGCAGGTGAACCCAGTGCTCGGCGGGGTAGTCATAGAACCTCAGCAGCTCCTCGAGGTCGCTGGTGATCTTCGTGGTGGCGTGGGGGAACCTCGCCCCGTAGGCGGCGTCGAAGGCCCTCGCCGCGGCGCGGGCAGATCCTTATCCTCGGCGTTCCAGATGTCCGCGAGGGCCTTCTTCGCGCCGGGATGGGCACTTTTGGGTAGCGCACCGAGAACGCCTGCGATCTTGTGGAACCAGCAGCGTTGCTCCCTGGTCTGGGGGAACACCTCGCGTAGCGCCCCCCAGAACCCGAGCGCACCGTCGCCGATCGCGAGGACCGGGGCGCGCGCGCATGCCGCGCCGTTTGCAGTCGCGCAGCAGATCCGTCCAGGACTGGAGTGGACTCCCGGTAGCCGTCGGTGAGCGCGACGAGCTCCTTGCGACCGTCGGCCCGCACACCGATCATGACCAGCAGACACAACTTGTGCTCCTCCAAGCGGATGTTGACATGGATCCCGTCGGCCCACAGGTACACGTAGTCCACCTCGGACAGGTCCCGGGCGGCGAAGGTGCGTTGCTCGGTCTGCCAGGTCTGGGTCAGTTTGGTGATCACCGGGGCCGATAGGCCCGCGGACGAGCCGAGGAACTGTCCCAACGCGGGCCCGAAGTCACTGGTCGACAGCCCGTGCAGGACAACAGCGGCAACACCTCGTTGATCTTCGGGGTCTATCCGGCACCACGGCGGCAGGATCGCCGAGGAGAACCTCACCCGGTCTCCGGTGTCGGGGTCGACCCGGCGGTCGTTGACCCGGGGCACGACCACCTCGACCACACCGGCCGAGGTCAGAACCTCGCGGGGCTGATGACAGCCGTTGCACACCACCAGCCGGCGGCCACGTTCGTCGCGCTCGGCGCTGAACTGCGCGACGTAGGCGTCGACCTCAGCCTGCAACGCCTCAGCCAACATCCGCCGGGCACCCTCCCGCACAATGTCATCGATCAACGACGTGGACTCGCCCAACTCGATGCTCCCGGAGCGGATCTCCTCTGCTGCGGGCTCGCGGACTACGGTGAACATGGGTCGTACCTTCCCGACCAGCGTTTGGCGCGCCGGTCTTGCTTGAGAACCTCACTCGATCACGGGGAAGGTACGCCCCTCTCGATCCGGGTCATCCACAGGTTTCAAGCATTGCTCCGCTCCCGAACCAACAATACCAACAACCTATGCACGTCAGCGTCCCACCCGGACGCATCACACCGAGCCAGACCGGGACATTGGACAGTTTGTACGAGCGTGGCCCTCACATGCTTCTAACGTCTCCGTCCATGGCCCCAGCGCCGGGCGAGCGCGACACCGGTATCCCCCCGAACGGACGAGCGACTCGTCCGTTGCCCGTGCCTGCAACCCCCGGCGCTGGGTGCCGTCCATATCAGATAAGCACGAGAAGCGAGGCGAGGAACATGGCGAACTGGACGGGTGAGGACGCGGATGGCTTACGTCACCGTGACGACACGGAGCTACCGGCGTTGCTCCGCAACCTCCAACCTCCGCAAATCGGTCGCTGCTGATGATCATCTACGGGGTGCACTCATACGCCTGGGGCCACGTCGGCGAGATCGAGCTGCTGACCGCGCACCACAACGCCGCCGACGGCTACGCCGAGCGGCGGTCCACGGAGTACTGGGCGGCCAACTTCGCCGTCACCTCTCGCGAACTGGAGAAGGCCGGCTCGCTACGGGTCCTGTCGGAGTGGCGCAACGGCGAGAAGACCCGGGAACCCAAGGGACACGACGGCCACGGCGAGTGGCGAAAAACCCGCCACGTCGACTAGCGGACTAGGCCGACGAAGTCGGTAAGATCGAGTCAAGTTTGCAGGTTATGCGGCGAATCCGGCCTCCTGGGTGAGTTGGTCGAGGGCGCGCTGGCAGTTCCTCTCCGAGGCACTGGGCGACCCGACGTCGGCCCTGATCGTCACGGGCGAACGGGCGTTGGCCGCCGAGTTCCCCGATCCTGCTGCCCGCGCAGCACTGCGCGCGATCGGAGCGGGTGAGAGCGGGTTCACCGCCATGCGAGTCGAGCCGCGCTTCCCGCGACAACGCTTCGTCGCACGCTGGACATGCTGCTCAGTAAACGGATGGTGGTGGCCGAACGTCCGCTGTCCACGCGGCCGGCACCCAAGCTCACCCGCGTGCGAATCGCCGACCCCTACTTGCGATTCTGGTTGCGGTTCGTCGAACCCGGTCTGGAGGAGATCGAGCGAGGACGCGGTGATCCCGCTGTGCACCGTGTGGAAGAGGGGTGGCTCCCCTACCGCGGCGTCGCGGTGGAGCCGATCGTGCGCGAGAGCGTCGACCGTCTGCTTCCCGACGCCCGGTTCGGCGACACCCGCCACATCGGCGCCTACTGGACCCGCGCCAACGACGTCGGAGTCGACCTCGTCGGCGCATCGGACACCGGTCCGACCGGTCGGGTCAGTATGGTCGGTTCCGTGAAATGGCGGGGGAACGCCACATTCCAGAGCGCAGATCTCGCCGGTCTGCTGCGATCCCGCTACCAGGTGCCAGGTGCAGACGCGGAGACGCTGCTGAGCGCCGTCTCGCGCGCTGGCGTCGAGGCCACCGGAGCCGACGCCGGTCTCGGTCCCGCCGACCTCGTCAACGCGTGACGGCGTTGAGCCTGCCATCGGTCAGGAGGAGCTGCGGTGGCCTGATCCGTGGCGCAGCAGCGGAGTGCCGGCGGCTCGTCTAACCTGCGCTGATGAGTTTGATCCGCGATGAGCGCAGTGTGCAGATCGGCCCTTCGACCGTTTCCGTCACCGGTGTGACCGGTCCGGTGCATGCGACATGGACCCTGCTCGTGGATGGGCAGGAGGTGGATTCGGCTGTGGCGGCGGGTGAGTTCCGGCTCCGGGGGAAGCTATCCGACGGGAGCGACGTCGAGGCGGTCGTGCACCAGAGCCTGGTCGGCCCCACGGAGGTGGTGATCAATCACGGTGGCGGCGAGGTAACCCGCTTCAAGGGCTTCGTCGCCTGACCGTGATTCGGCCGCGGCCGTCATCGTGCGCGTTCTGTCTGCTCGCACCGAGGCGAGCGCGCTGGCGATGGAATACCGGCCGATGCTCTTACTGGAGTCAGCGGTAGCCGGTTGTGTCGGCGGGTCTGCCTGCGTACTGCACTTCGGTGACATACCTCCAGCAATCGGGTCGGCTGCCGTCGAGATCGGTGAAGCCGTAGATCTTCGCCAGCTGCCCGCTGGACAGCGACTTTCCGTTCCAGCGCGACACGTCGGGATCGTGAGCGAGCGCCGCTACCGCCCGGCCGACGAACGCTGGACTCTCGGAAATCGCGAAGTGGGGCGCTCGCGTCGTCGCGTCACACCAGTTCGATTCGGTGACGCCGTAGTTCTCGAGCATTTGCTCTGACCGCAGCCAACCCGGAGTAAGCGACACGGCGGTCGCGCTGTAGGGCGGCAACTCGTGCGCGAGCGCGAACGCCATTCGATTCACCGACGCCTTGGCCAGGTCGTAGAAGAAGGAGACCCGGTAGTTGGTCGCGTTGTACTCATCGGTTCCGTCGGTCACCTCGACAACCAGGCCGCCTGGCGTCTTGATGAGCAGCGGTATCGCGAAGTGGCTGGTGATGGCGTGCGTGTCCACGGCCAGGCGCAGGGTACGCAGCCCATAATCCAAAGAGGATTCCCAGACCGATTTATTCCACTCCGTCCTGGTGGCACCCCAGATATCGTTCACGAGAACGTGCAGGCCGTCCTGTTCGCCGTCGATGCGGGTCACCAGCGCGCGCACCTCGTCGGGCACGAGATGGTCCACCTGGACCGCGATCCCGCGGCCGCCGGCCTCATCCACCAGCGCCGCGGTCTCTTCGATCGTCTCCGGCCGGTTCATCTCCGATCGCTTGGACCGGCTCGTTCGACCGGTGACGTAGACGGTCGCTCCGATCGCACCTAATTGCACAGCTATCCCTCGTCCCGCTCCTCGGGTCGCTCCGGCCACCAATGCAACTTTGCCTGCCAACGATTTCTCCATACCGCCGAACCTATCATGACGCCCGCCACTGCCGCTTGACTCGCCACAGCCGGTGGTGGCGATCGGAGCTCTGGGGCTCGGGCCTGGGCACGGCCTGGGCAAGGTGGTGGTAGGAGTCGGCGCCGGTCTCCAGAGTATCCGGCGAACGTCAACAGATCGACAATTCCGGCCAGCGCCGCGGGTCGGTGAACGTCTTCGCCCAGCCAGCGAAGCTGTCGTTACTTACCATTGCGAACTGGAGGTTTTCCGCCAATTTAATCAATGCCTGAACGGAAGTCCCGCTCGGCCGGTAAAACTCCATATAGCTTGACCCGTCCCATCCCGGCCTCGCTGCGCCTCAGGAACTCTGGATGGAGGTCGCGGTCGAGGTTGGTGGAGCTGTGGCCGGGCAGGCTGCGGGGCGGCACTCAGGGCGTCCCATCATTCACGCTCAACTGGTGAGCCCCGTCGATCACGACAGGTACCCGGCCCCTGGTGCGGAAGCAGCCTCACCCTGCTCAGATCGTGTACCGGGCCGTTACTGCCCCGCTCGAACGCGCCGGAGATCCGGGAGGCCCGTGACGAGCTCGTCGCGGACCTGCGCTGCGCGGTGCTCGCGGCCGACGATCCGGAGCTGCTCATCACCTTCGCGGAGCATGCCCTGGGCCATGCCGACCTTGAGGTGCACGACCGGTTGATGGCGATACTGGCAGCGGACGACCCGCACCGGCCCGAGATCGTAACCCGCCGTGCGCGGCTGCTCACCGAGGGATAGCCCCCTGCACCCCGGCAGGCACCGGTGCCCCGCCGCTCCCTGCTCCAGATCGGCAACCACCCATACCCAGCTAGCCAGGCCCAGGTCCAGGCAGCCAGGTCCAGGCAGCCGACCGAACGGCACTTTCGTCCATTAGGACTGGACGAAAGTGCCGCTCGTTCGCACCGAACTGGACGAAAGTGCCGTTCGTTCCCACCGGGCCGATATCGTGTCAGTGCGGGCTACTCGACCGTCACGCTCTTGGCGAGGTTGCGGGGGCGGTCCACGTCGCGACCCAGAGCCAGCGCTGCGTGGTAGGCCAGGAGCTGGAGTGGCACCGACAGCAGGATCGGGTCCAGCTCAGGTTCGTTGCGCGGGATCACGATCGTCCGGTCGGCAAGATCCCCGAGCTCACGGTGCGCGACGGCGATCACCCGCCCGCGGCGGGCCTTGATCTCCGAGAGCGTGGAGGTGTTCTTGTCTAGCAGGTCGTCATCCGGCACCACGGCGACGGTCGGCAGTTCCGGGTTGACCAGGGCCAGCGGTCCGTGCTTCAGCTCGGCGGAGGCGTACGCCTCGGCGTGCACGTAGGAGATCTCCTTGAGCTTCTGCGCACCCTCGCGGGCCACCGGCCAACCGCGCCGGCGGCCGACGAACAGCACGCTGGCGCTGGTCGCGATCTTCCGGGCGATCTCGGCGATCGCGTCCTCCTGCTCGAGGATCTGCGCGATCTGGCCGGGGAGCGCGGTGAGCCCGGCGATGATCCGGCCGCCCTCGGTCGGCGAGAGGTCCCGGATCCGCCCCAGGTGCATCGCGAGCAGCGCGAACGCGGCCACCGTCGAGGTGAACGACTTGGTCGCGGCCACCGACATCTCCGGGCCGGCGTGCAGGTAGATACCGCCGTCGCACTGCCGGGCGATCGTGGAGCCCACGACGTTGACGATCCCGATCACCCGCCCACCCTTGCGTTGCAGCTCCTGAACCGCGGCGAGGGTGTCGATCGTCTCACCGGACTGGCTCACCGCGACGTAGAGCGTGTCCGGTTCGACCACCGGATTGCGGTAGCGGAACTCCGAGGCTGCCTCGGCGGCCGCCGGCACCCGGGCCAGGTCTTCGATCAGCTGCGCGCCGAGCTCACCGGCGTAGCAGGCCGAGCCGCAGCCGAGGATCTTGACGCGGCGGATCTCGCGGGCCTCGCGGACCGTGAGGCTCAGCCCGCCCAGGTGGGCGGTGGCGAACCGCTCGTCAAGCCGGCCGCGCAGCGTGCGTTCGATCGTCCGGGGCTGCTCCTGGATCTCCTTGTGCAGGAAGTGCGCGTGGTCACCGATCTCGGCGCCCACGACGTCCCAGTCGATCGTGGACGGGCTCTTGGCCGTCGACCGATCGTCAAGGGTGAACGTGCGGTAGCCGCCCGCGGTGATCGTGGCGAGCTCGCCGTCGTCGAGATAGACGACCTGGCGGGTGTACCCCACCAGCGCGGCGACGTCGGAGGCGACGAACATCTCCCTCTCCCCGACGCCGAGCAGCACCGGGCTGCCGTTGCGCGCCACCACGATCCGGTCGGGGTGCTCGGCGTCGAGCACGGCGAGGCCGTAGGCGCCGACCACCTGACGCAGGGCCTGGCGGACAGCCTGCTCGAGGTCGCCGGCGCCGGCCGCGAAGGCCGTCGCGATCAGGTGGGCGACGGCCTCGGTGTCAGTCTGTGAGGTGAACTCGACGCCGTCGGCGGTGAGCTTGGCCCGCAGCTCCTCGGCGTTCTCGATGATCCCGTTGTGCACCACCGCGATGCGGCCGCTCATGTCGGTGTGCGGGTGCGCGTTCTCCGGCGTCGGTTCGCCGTGAGTGGCCCAGCGGGTATGACCGATGCCAGGGGCGCCCTTGAATTGGACGGGCAGGTTCGCCGCAAGATCGGCGACCCGGCCACTGACCTTGCGGACCTTGAGCGGCGTGCCCTTGCGCCCGCTGACCGCGAGCCCCGCGGAGTCGTAGCCCCGGTATTCCAGGCGGCCGAGGCCCTCCAGCAGGATCGGGGCGGCGTCCTGCGTCCCGACGTACCCGACGATGCCGCACATGTGGTACTCCCTCGGTGTTGACGGTTCGGCCCTCGACCGCCGGGCCTCAAGCAGATGGTTCGGCCCTCGACCGCCGGGCCTCACCCGTAGACGATGCGGCGCAGCTGGCGCACGGACAGCGGCGGCGGCGCGAACCGGCGGGTCGCAAGCTCCGCGGGGAGCACCGCGAAGATCCGGTCGTTGGTCAGCCCGCGGTTCTTCAGCTCGGTGTGGCGACGCCGGACGAACTCCGGCACCGGCTCCGCAAAGTAACCGAGCACCTCGGCCACCACCCGGGTCGCCTCCCCCGCACTGAGCGGGGTGCTGCGGACCAGGTGGTCGACGAGATCGTCGTACGGACCAGCGGACACCTGGCGAATTCTGCCGCTTCTGCCTCGAATTTGCCAAATCCTGCCCGATTTCGGGCAGAAGTCAGGCAAGAGTCTTTCTGGCGGCGCCCTCGGTGCGCGGAGCAAGGCTCAAGCCGCAGTGCCGGTGGGATCGGCGGGCGCCAGCTCACCCGCCCGCCACAGTCGCGTGTAGTAGCCGCCGGCCGCCAGGAGTTCGGCGTGCGGGCCTTCTTCCACGATCCGGCCGGCGTCGAGCACGACCACCCGGTCGGCCCGGGCCGCGGTGGCCAGGCGGTGCGCGACGACGAACGCCGTCCGGCGATGCTGATACCCACCCCCCAAAACGAGCCCACGGCTCACCCGGTCCCCGGCAGCGAGCACCGTGGCCTCGGTGGCCGGGTCGAGGGCGGCGGTGGCCTCGTCGAAGAGCAGCAGGTCCGGGTCGACGAGCTCGGCCCGAGCGAGCGCGACGAGCTGGCGTTGCCCGGCCGAGAGCCCCTGGCCTCGCTCCCCCACCGGGTGCCGGAACCCGCCGGGCAGCCCACGTACCAGGTCCAGGGCGCCGACGGCACGGGCGGCGGCCTCGATCTCGGACGCAGTGGCGTCCGGACGGCCGTAGGCGATGTTGGCCGCGACGTCGCCGGTGAACAGGTGGGGCTCCTGCGGCACCACACCGAGCCGCTGCCGGTAGTCGCTCAGGACGAACCGGCGCACGTCCACCCCGTCGACGAGCACGGCCCCGCCGCTCGCCTCGTAGAACCGGGCCAGCAGCTTCACCAACGTCGACTTGCCCGCGCCCGTCGCGCCGACCAGCGCCACCATCTCCCCCGGCGCCACCTGCAGCGACACATCGTCCAGGGCGGGTGCGTCCGTGCCCGGGTAACAGAACCGCACGTTGCGCAGCTCCACCTCGCCGCGCAACCGGGCCGGCACCGCAACCGCCGCACCCGCCGGCACCGGCGCGACCGACGTCGGGGTGCGCAGCAGGTCGGAGATGCGGCGCAGCCCGATCCGTGCCTGCTGGTAGCTGTCGAACACCTGGGAGAGCTGCTGCACCGGCAGGAAGAACAGCCCCAGGTACAGCAGGAACGCCGCGAGCACGCCGGGGGTGAGGTCCCCGGTCGCCACCCGGGTGGCGCCGACGCCGAGCACCGCGGCCTGCGCGAGGTCCGACAGCAGCGCGACGAACGGGAAGTACGTGGCGATGTAGCCCTGGGCGCGCAGCCGGGACCGCCGGTAGGCGAGGCTGCGCTCGCCGAAGTCCACCGCGCTGTGCTCCTCCCGGACGTAGGCCTGGGCCACCCGCACGCCGGTGACGTTCTCCTGCATGTCGGCGTTCACCGCGCTCACCCGCTCGCGGGCCTCGGTGTAGGCCGCTGACGACAACCTCCTGAACACCACCGTCGCGACGATCAGGACCGGCAGCGGGGCCAGCGCGACGAGCGCGAGCGCGGCGTCGGTGAGCAGCAGCGCGACGGCCACGCCGACCACGGTGAGCAGGCTGACCACGGCCTGCGCCAGCCCGGTCTGCAAGAAGATCGATAGCGAGTCGACGTCCGTGGTGAGCCTCGTCATGATCCGGCCGGACATCTCGCGCTCGTAGTAGTCCAGGCCCAAGCGCTGCAAGTGCGCGTAGCTGCGTACGCGCAGCAGGTACAGCAGGCTCTCCCCGGCCCGCGCGGCGACCACGGTCTGCGCGGCGACCACCAGCCAACCCACCGCGACGACCCCGAGTCCCAGCAACACCGCGATGAACAGCACGTCCGGTGCGGAGGCGGTGATCCCGCCGTCGACGGCGTACCGGGCGATGGTGGGAAACGCCAGCGTGCTGAGCGCATCGAGGCAGACCAGGACCACCGTGAGCGTGATCAGGCCGCGGACGGGCCGCAGCAGCCGGCGCAACCGGAAACCGGGATCAGGAGCTGTCGGAGCCTCGCCCCCGAGCCGGGGTTCTTCCCGGGCGGGTGGCAGCGCCGCCACTGCTGCCACCAGTTCCGCAGTGGCCGGGAGGCCCCCGACCATGGCCGGAGCGCCGCCACCCAGGCCACCAGCGCCCATGCCACCGGATCGCCCGCCGATGCCGGACGCGGCTATCGCCGCCCGGACCGCCTGGTCCGACCCACCGGCCGACCCGGAGTCGGGGGCAGGCCACAGCTCCGGGGTGATCCCGTCCGCGTTGGGCACGGCTCGCGCGCGCGAATCTCCCGACCCGTGCACCTGAACATCCCGCGCCGCGGGGAACAGGGTGCGGAACAACGTGCAGCGGATCGTCAGCTCGGCCTCGGTGCCGACGTCGACGACCCGGCCGGCGTCGAGCACGGCGATCCGGTCGGCGAGCGCGAGTGTCGAGCGGCGATGGGCGACGAGCAGGGTCGTCCGCCCCGCTGTCACGCTGCGAAGCGTGTCGTGAATCGCGGCCTCGGTAGCGGTGTCCACCGCGGACGTGGCGTCGTCGAGCACCAGCACCCGGGGGTCGGTGAGCACCGCCCTTGCCAGCGCGATCCGCTGCCGCTGGCCGCCCGACAGGGTGAGGCCGCGCTCGCCGACGAGGGTGTCGAAGCCGAGCGGGAGCGCGTCGACGAATCCGGCCACCTGGGTGGCCTCAGCCGCCGCACGCACCTCGGCGTCGGTGGCGTTGGGGCGGCCGTAGGCGATGTTGGCCCGGATGGTGTCGGAGAACAGGAACGCCTCCTCGAACACCACCCCGAGCTCGCCACGCAGCTCGGCCAGGCGCAGCGCCCCCAGCGGCACCCCACCCAGGCGCAACTCGCCGCCCTGCGGGTCGTAGAACCGCGGGAGCAGCAGCGCCACGGTCGACTTCCCCGATCCCGACGAGCCGACCAGCGCAAGGGTCTCCCCCGGCTCGACGCGCAGCGACGCCCCGTTCAGCACCGGTTCGCGGCGCGAGTAGCCGAAGCGCACCCCGTCCAGCTCGACCGACAGCGGACCGTCGGGCAGCCGGACCGGGTCTGCCGGATCCACGACCTCGGATTGGGCGTCAAGCAGGTCATACACCCGCTCGATGCCCGCCCGCGCCAGCTGCGAGCTCACCACCAGTGCGCCGACAAGCCGCGCCGGCCCGACCAGCTGCGCGACATAGGCGGTGAACGCCAGGAACGTGCCGAGCGTGATCGCGCCGTCGATCGCCATCGCGCCGCCGATCCCGATCACCGCAACCTGGCCGAGGGTGGGCAACGCCAGCAGCGTCGGGCTGAGCCGGGCCGTCAACCGGGCCGCCCGCATCCGCTCGGCGTAGAGCCGCCCGGCCCCCCGCGCCAGCGTGGCGACCTCCCGGGACTCCTGCCCGAAGCCCTTCACCACCCGCACGCCGGTGACCGTCTCCTCCACCTGCTGGGCCACGTCCGCGGCACGCTGCTGGGCCGACCAGGTGGCCGGGAACAGCGATCGCCGGGACCGGACCGTCACCCAGCCGGCGGCCGGCAGCAGGACCAGCGCCACCAGCGTGAGCAGCGGCGAGAGCCACACCATCGTCGCGACCGAGGCCGCCACCAGGACGATGACGCCCAGCGCCAGCGGCGCGATCGAGAGCAGCGTCTGCACCAGCTGCAGGTCGGTGATCGCCCGGGAGACGACCTGGCCGGTGCGCAGCGCGTCCTGCTGCCCACCGTCGAGGCGCTGCACCGCGGCGAACACCTGGCCGCGCAGGTCGTGCTGCACATCGAGGGCGAGCCGGCCGGCCAGGTAGCGGCGCAGGAACGACATGCCGAACCGCACCAGGGCGAGCCCGGCGACCGCCGCGACGACCGCCCCGAGCACCTCGGTGGAACCGGCTACCGCATCGTCGACGGCCACCTTCACCAGCAGCGGGCCGATCGCCTCCAGGCTGACGCCGAACACCGACGCCGACAACGCACCGAACATGACTCCGCGGTGTCGCAGGCAGGCCCGCAGGAGGCGCCGGATCCAACCGGGCGGACGGGGATCGGATGGGACGGACACAGGTCCACGTTAGGTGACCCGTCGCCCGAGACCCGCGCCCGAACCGCGCAGGTACGGTCGAGTTCCACGTCGACGGCACCAGCTACGCGATCCTGGCGGCCATCCTCTGCGCCGCCCGCGGCATGGCCATCATCCGCAATATGATCATCAGCATGCTCAAACGCGCCAGCTACCACAACATCGCCGAAGGACGCCGCGCCGCCGCCTGCGACCGCAACCGCCTCGCACTCGACATCCTCGGGCTATGACTAAGAACACATCATGTGAACGGCATCACGTACCGGCGACTTTGGTCAGGTCCCTGGGGGATCAGCCGACCTCGACAAACTCAAGATCGAGCTCACGGAACGGCGTGACTTGCACATTGCGCAACCGCTCGGACCAGCCGGACTGAGCGGTGAGGAAGTACACCGGGATTGCGGGCATGTCCTGGATAATCATCCGCTCGGCCTCCTGATACAACGCGGCCGCCTGGTCCTGCGAGGCTGCAGCGTCCGCCTGGGCGAGCTTGGCATCTACCGCAGGGTTCGAGTAAAGGCCGTCGTTGGACGAGCCGCCGGTGCGGTACTGGGGGTTGAGGAAGTTCTCGACCGACGGATAGTCGGCTATCCATTCGGAGCGGTAGATCGCCGACATCTGCCTCTCACTGATCTGCTGCCGGAACTCGGCGAACGTCGGGACCCGGACGAACGTGCATTCGGTGTCGAGTGCGTTGGCGATGCTGTTGCAGGCCACCGTCATCCACTCCACGTTGCCTGCATCGACGTTCGAGGTGAGCTGGACCGGACCGGTGAAGCCGGTGCCGTCAAACAGCCGCTTGGCCTCCTCGGGGCGGAACTCGCACAGCTCGCCGCACTGGTTCCCGGCGCGACCGGGGATGTTCGGCGCGACCAGGCCGTCAGCGGGGGGCCGAGCGCCGCTGAAGATCTGCTCGTTGATCTGCTCGCGGTTGATCGCCATCGAGAGGGCCCGACGTAGGTCGGGGTTGGCGTAGCGCGGGTCGTAGAGCGGGAAGCTCACGGTCTGGATAATCAGCACCGGCCGGGACACGAAACGACCTTCGAGGTCGGTCTGGTAGAGATCGTCGGTCAGCCCAGACGCCGGAATCGTGTTGAGAAAGTCGAGTTTGTTCGTAACCACGTCGGCATAGGCGGATTCGAGCGACTCGTAGATCCGGAACTCGACGCCTGCGATACTTGACTTGCGCTTGCCGACGTAGTCCGCATAGCGACTCAGCATGATGTTGACGCCTGGCTGGCGGGACTCGAAGCGGAACGGGCCGTTGCCGACCGGGGCGGCCTCGAACGCCTCCTGGTCGGCGAAGAACGAATTGGGCAGTGGCGAGAACGCCGCGTAGCCGAGCTGCGTAGGGAACACCGCGAACGGCTCGGCCAGGGTGACCTCGATCGTGTCATCGTCCACCACGCGCAACCCGGACATCTCCTGCGCGACCGGCGCCGGGGCCTGCTGCGGCCCGTCAGGGCCGTCCGGATCCTCGGTGTGGACATCCCCGTACCCCTGGATCCGGGCGAAGAAGCTGGCGGAATGCTGCCCGTTGGGCGAGTAGGCGGTGTAGTTCCAGGCGTCGACGAAGTTGTGCGCTTGCACCGGGGTGCCGTCGTGGAACGTCCAGTCCCGCTTGAGGGTGATCGTGTACACCGTGGAGTCGACGGTCTCGATTGACTCCGCCACTTCGTTGTACGGCTCCGCCGTCTTCGGGTCGTACTCCACCAGCCCGGTGAACAGCGCATCGATCACCTTGCCGCCACCGGTCTCCGTGGTGTTACCCGGCACCAGCGGGTTCTCCGGCTCAGTGGCGAAGACGCTGATCGTGTCGTCCTGGAGCGCGCCGGCATCATCGGACTGCCCGCAGGCCGTGGCTACCATCGCGAGAATGATAGACGCGGTCAACCATGCCGCAACTCGTCGTGTTCCCATCGCTCCTGTACCTGATCTCGGCCTGGCGCACGTAGTGTCGCAACGGTTCGTGATGTATACCCCGCTGTGGTGACGATCTCTCAGACGGCTTCGATCTTGACGAAATCGACCATGCCCAGGTCGTTCACCTCGATGTTCTTGACCTTGTTCGTGTAGCCGTAGACGTGCCGCAGGTACCACAGCGGCACCGTCGGCAGGTCTTTCGCGATGATGTCCTCGGCCTGCTGGTAGAATTTGATCGCCACATCCGGGCTGCTGGCCAGATCGCCCGCGGAGATCAGGCTGTCGACGTTCTTGTTGCAGTACCCGTAGAAGTTCGATGAGCTGCTGCAGGTGTACAGCGGACTGAGGATACTCTCTGGCGCCGGGTAGTCGTACGTCCAGGCACTGCGGAACACGCCGACACCGAGGGTCTTGGCTTCGAGCTTGATGAGCATATCGCTGTACTTCGCCTCGGCCTTCTCGACGCAGTCGACGCCCAGGTTCTCCTTGATCTGGCTACAGACCGCGTCGACCCAGTCCTTGGAGCCACCATCGACGTTGTAGGTGATCTCCACCGGCCCGACGAAACCGCTCTGCTGCAGGAGTTCCTTCGCTTTGGTCGGATTGAGCTGGCATGCCTCACCGCAGGTGTTCTCGCGGTAGCCCGGGATGCCCGGCTGGAGGAACGAGTGCGCCGCCGTGCGAGTGCCGCCGAAGACGGTCTCGACGAGACTCTCGCGGTTGATCGCCATCGAGATGGCCTTGCGCACTTCCGGCTTCGCGTACTTCGGATCGAAGCTCGGGAAACCGAGGGATCCGATCCCCGCCCTCGGGCTCAGCTGGAACCGCTCGCCCAGGGCCTTCCTGGCGTCTTCCAGTTTCCCGAGCGGGAGCACGGGGGCCACATCGACCCGGTCGGCGAGCAGGTCGTCGTACTGCGCATCGAGAGTGGGATAGATCGTGAACATGACCCCCTTGACCTTGGGCTTCTCGCCCGGGAACGCGTCGTAGCGCTCGACTTCGATGGATTTGCCGTGCTGCCAGACGCCCTTCATCTTGAACGGGCCGTCTCCGATAGGTGCCTCGCCGAATGCCTTGTTGAAGCCCGTGCCCTCGAAGGCGGTCTTTGGCAGCGGCGCGAAGGCGAGATTGAGCAGCACCGCCTTGAAGTTGACATACGGGGCGGACAAGGTGACCTCGAATGTGAGGTCGTCGATCTTCTTGAGACCCTTCAGCCGATCCGCGGTCGGCGTCACCCCGTCTGCGCTGGGGTTGACCTCGGCGAAACCGTCGATCTTGGCGAACAGGTAGTCGGTGTCCTGAGCGTTGGGTTTGTACGCCGCCCGGTGCCACGCCTCGATGTAGCTGTCTGAGGTCACCTTCTCCCCGTTGTGGAAGGTGTATCCGTCCTTGAGCTCGATGGTCCAAACCTTGTTGTCCTTGGTCGTGACGGACTCGGCAGCGACCTCTTGTGGTCTGCCCTCCTTGTCGGCCTTCACCAGCGGGGTGAACAGCGACGAGAGCACGAGCAAGCCCTGCGTCTCCCCAGTGTCCGAAGGGACGAGGCCGTGCTTCGGCTCACCGATGCCGATGCTGACCACCGCGTTGGCGTTCTCGCCGCCACCACCGCCCTTGTCAGCGCTCTTGTCAGCACCGCAGCCCGCCAGCCCGACAGCGAGCACGAGTGGGATGGCGGCGAATAGAGTCAGTCTGCGAACCTGCACGGTACCTCCTTGTTTCCTGTGGTAGCTCCTCGATCAGGTGACAGATTCGGTCGCCTGGCGGGGAAGTCTCAACTCCTCCGCCGCCTGAACGATCATCTTTCCGATGTTCGCTCCGCGGAGAAGACCGAGGAACGCGTCCACGACACGGTCGAATCCGGCGACGATCGTGTGTTCGGGCACCACCCGTCCGGACTGGAGATGGGGCACGATGAACTCGGCCCACTCGTCGAACAGGTGCGAGTACTCGCGGACCGCGAAACCTTCCAGGCGGATGCTCTTTCCGCCGATGTCGAACAGGTTCCGTGGGGCGGTGGGCGGCTCAGCGCTGTGGTATTGCGCGATCGCGCCGCACCAGGCGATGCGCCCGTGGTCGACCATCGAGTCGATGGCCGCTTCCAGGTGGTCCCCGCCGACGTTGTCCAGGTACACGTGGATTCCGTCAGGAGCAGCCTGCCGAAGCTGGTCGATAACAGGGCCGTCCTTGTAGTTGAAGGCGGCGTCGAATCCGAGGTCCTCGATCAGATGCTTGACCTTCGCCGCCGACCCCGCGCTGCCGATCACCCGGCCTGCGCCCAGAGTGCGAGCCAACTGTCCCGCAGCCGTGCCCACGCCTCCGGCAGCCGCGGAGATGAACACCGATTCCCCCGCCTTGAGGTCGGCGATCCGGGTGAGCCCGACATAGGCGGACAATCCGGTGCCACCCAGGATGCTGAGATAGGTGCTCAGTGGCACCCCGTCCAGTTTCGGCAGCACCCGCACCTGAGGCTCGAAAGGACTAATCACGGCGTGGGTGCGCCAACCCTGCCGGTGGAAGACCACCTCGTCAACGGGCAACCGTGGGTCATTCGATTCCACGATCCGACCGATCGCCCGGCCTTCCAGCGGAGTATGGAGACTCCAGCCGCCGTCCATCAGCTGGCGCATGTAGGGGTCGACTGACAGGTAGATATTCTCCACCAAGGCGGTCCCCGCCGCCAACTCCGGCACGTCATGGTCGATAATGCCGAAATGCTCAGCGGCGGGAAACCCGTCGGGTCGGGTCAGCAGATAAATCGACCTCATGGTTCCGGTCATCGCAGTCCATCCTCGGTCTCTCGGTCTTCCGGGTGGCTGCCGGTCGTGGCGGGCCACCGTAAAAGGGTGGGTATCGTGCACACGACGACCACGAAGTTGATCACGCCGCCAATGACCCAGGGTGCGGACAGTCCGAAACTGTCCGCCGCGAAACCACCGGCGAGAGCACCCAGGGGAAGCGCCCCGAAACAGATCATCCGGCTGGCCGAGTTCACCCTGCCCCGCAGGTCGTCAGGAATCAGCCGTTGGCTGAGCGACTGGGCCATCACGTTCCACAGCACAAGGCCTGTCGACCACACACAGAAGATCGCCGCGACCACGACCGCCTGCCTGCCGAACCAGCCGATGGCCACCAGACTCAGAGCACTGGTCAGCGACACGGTGACGGCGACGGTGCGGGCGCCGAATCCGACCACGATCCTGCGACTCAACAGACCGCCGACAACGCCTCCGACGGCCATCGCGGCAACCAGAATCCCGTAGCCACTGTCGCCGATGTCGAGTACTTCCTTGGCGAAGAGCACCAGGACGGACTGTCCCATGAGGACACAGAAGTTGCTGACCGCGGCCAACAGCACGACGATTCGGAGCATCGGGTGGCGCACCAACCACCGCAAGCCCGCGACGAGCTCAGCCAGCAGACTGCGGCGCTCGCGCGGTTCGGGCCGTTCCCCGACGGCGGTGTCCGACACCGGCTGAGGCGGGCGATGGCGGATTCGGAGGATCAGCGTGACCGAGACGAGGTAAGTCACGGCGTTCAGCCAGAACGGCAACGGCAGGAGGAAGGCGAACAGGGCGGAACCCAGTGGCGGACCGACGAAGTTCCGACCCAACGTCTCGGCCGTCATGTTCCGGCCGTTGGCGGCTTCCAGATCCTTGCTCTGCACGATGTCCGGAATGAGCGCGCGGCTTGCGCCCATGAAGATGATGTCACCGGTGCCCAGCCCGAAGGCGAGAACATAGAGCATCCACATGTGCATGACGTCGAGGGTCGCGGCTGTCGCCAGGATGACGAGCAACACCATCTGCGCGGACTGGGCGCCGATCATCAGCCGCCGCCGGTTGAACCTGTCCACGATCAGACCGCCGGGCAGAGCGAGCAGCAGCCAGGGCAGTTCCCATGCCAGAAGAACCCAGGAGATCAGCTTCGGATCGTTACTGAGCTTGCTTGCCATCAGCGGCAGAGCGGTGACCAGTACGCCCTCGCCGAGGGTCTGCA
>JBOHEO010000069.1:0-23829 GCA_050701055.1 Pseudonocardia sp.
ACGCTGCGGTGATCGATCAGTTGGAGCAGGTGCTGTCGCACTGCGTTCGCCAGCAGAACAAGGGGTTGGGTCCGCAGGCGGTGCGGGATACCGTGCTGGCCCAACGTCATCTGACCGCGGGCATGCTCGCCGAGTGCCCGTCGGCGCTGCGGCCGCGGCTGCTGTCGGTGCACGCCGACCAGTCCCGGATCAGCGGCTGGGTGTCCTTCGACCTGAACGACTTCGACGGTGCCGCCTACTACTACGAGCACGCCCGCACCACCGCTCACGAGGCCCAGGACACCGCAGGCAGCGCCAACGTGCTGTGCCATATGAGCCAGCTGGCCACCTGGCAACACCGGCCGCACGTCGGCATCGACCACGCCGTGGCCGCTCAGTACTGGGCCGAGCGCACCGACGACCTGCTGCTGCGCGCCAAGACCGCGGACACCGCGGCCCGCGCCTATGCCCGGGACGGCCAGCAGGACCGCTGCCTGGCCGAGCTGGACAACGCCCATGCCAGCTTCGGGGCCGGCACCGGGCAGCCCTCTTGCGTAGCCTCGTACGGCGAAGGAGTGCACTCAGATATTCGCGGCGACTGTCTGGTGCGGCTGCACCGTCCCGCTGAGGCCGTCCAGGCCGCGGAGCGAGCGGTGGCCACGCTCGCCCGCGCCGATGTCCGCAACATGGCTTTCGCCACCGTCGGCCTCGGGGTGGCGCGGTTGGAGTGCGGCGACCTCGACCATGCCACGGCCACCCTCGAGCAAGCAGCCGACCTTGCGGTGCAGAACCGGTCGGCCCGGCTGGCCAGCGACCTCGCCACCGCACGCGCCCGCATGCAACCTTGGCAGGACAGCCGGGCGGTCATCCAGCTCGACGAGCGGCTGCGGGCATACCGGCTGGTCTGAACGTCGGCTGGTAACCGCAGCGGCAGCCAGGTCGGCTGCGGCTTTCAGCGGCGCCGAATCTTGATGAGGGGCCCCGGTGTCCCCACGGTGGGGGTGTTCCACAGTTCTATCTGAAGGCGATGGGGGGTCCGGGCGAGTGGCGACAGGTCGACCGGTTCCTCAATGTTCTGCAGGTTCAGCTCCCGCAGGTGCGGCAGCGTGGATATCGGCGCGAGGTCCACGGCGGGGAAGCCTCGCAAGACCACCCGTTTCAACGATTGCAGTGTGGACAGCGGCGCCAGATCGGTGACCGGGCAGTCAGCCAACCAGAATACCTTCAACGCGCTTCCGGTGAGCGGCTCCAGCGACGTGACCGTCGGCACCGACCAGACCTGGAGAGTCTCAAGCTGATCGAGGATAGGCGTCACAGCGGCGAGACCACCGTTGATCGGCGCCTCGCCGATGAGCAACGACTGGAGATCGGGAAGACCGGCGAGTGCTCGGAGGTCACGCAGACGCTTGGCGGTGTGCCAGGCAGGCGGCGGCCAGCAGCCGCAGCCGTCGACCGTGCCGGGGTTCGCCGCGGAGCAGGGTCCGCGGGCTCTCGGCGAGTGCCGCCTCAGCCCGCAGGCTGCCCGAACCCGGCGCGGCGCGTCCGTCGGCGAACCAGCGCTCGTCGAGTCGATCGCCGAACCCCCGCCCGCGCCGGTCGCGGTCGGTGCTCACCTGCAGGCTCAGGTACGCGACGCTGACCAGCGTGCGGGGCCGGTAGCGCCGCGCGTCGATGCCGAACTGCTCCAGCTCGTCCAGGGTGTCGCTGACGTGCGCGAGGTAGCGGGCGCGGAACTCCTGGTCGTGCTCGCTGCCCTCAGGGGCGTCCAGGGTGGTGCGCGGCAGCCGGTGCAGCACCTCGGTGATGCGCTCGGCGACGTCGGAGAACCGGCCCAGCAGCTCGGCAAGCGCCCGCGGCTCGAACGCGGGCAGCTGCTTGACCACCTGCACCAGCGCCATGCAGCTCTCGTTGAGCACCGCGTCGTAGAGCCACTCGGCCGGCTCGGCCAGACCCGCCCGCCCGCCGGACCGGGACGCGCTGGCGTACCAGGCGGGCCAGCCGGCGCACGTCCACGGCGAACAGGGTGGCGTCGGTGAGGTCGGCGCCGTCCAGCGCGTCCACCACGGCGTGGAGCGCGGCCGCCCGCTCGTTGTCGGGCACACCGCGGAAGTCGTGCTCGTAGACCGGCCGCAGCCGTTCGGCGATCTGATCGGCCAGATCCTCCAGCTGCCGGACCAGCCTGCGCCGCTGGAAGTGGTCCCGAACGCCGATCCTGACCAGGTCGACCAGCTCGGTGCCGCGCTGGTCGCGTTTTTGCCGCGCGCCCAACCAGGTCCGCACCGTGTGGGTCACCACCTGCTTGCCGATCCCGGATGCGGCGTGCGCCAGCGTCATCCGTCGTACCCCTTTCCACGAGCATCGCGCCCTGCCACCCTCATGACCGTGACGCACCACGACCGGGCGCGGGCCGCGCGGCCGGCGGCGAGGGCGAGCACCGCGAACAGCACACACCAGATGAGGTGCAGGGCCCAGAACTCACCCCGGTAGTCCGGGAGTGCCGCCCGGCTGGGGCCGCTCACCTGCGCGAAACCCAGGACCCAGGTGAACGCGCCGGTGTAACCGTCGACGAGCAGCCCGACGTGGACGGCGACGCCCGCGGCGGCGAGCGCTCCGGCGACCGCGCGAACGGCCACCCCCGAACGGCTCACCCAGGCCAGGATCACCAGCACCGCCAGCGGCACCACCACGAGCACATGCCGGCCCGGCCACCAGAACCCGTGCATGGTCGCCGCGACGAACGTCGCGACGATCCACCCCGCCGCCAACGGCAGCGCAAGCACCGCACTGTGCCGCGGTCGTACCACGAGGAACGCCGCCGCGGCCGGCACCAGCAGCAGGAACGCGGGTTGCCACGCCACCAGCCCGTAGGAGCGATCGATGAGCAGCCCCACTAGTCGCAGCGCGCGCCCGGCCGGGTCCACGGCGTCGCCGACGACCGCGAACTCGCCGCGCGCCGCGAAATGGTCACCGCTGGCGTACGCCGTCCAGCCGCCCCACACCAGCCGGTGCACTGCCAGGTAGATCGCAACACCGGCGGCCAGCGTCCCCCCGGCGACCAGCACGTCCGCCTGGCGGCCCGCCCGCCACCAGCGCGCGGCTGCCAGCGCGGCGAGCACCGCGACGACCGGCACGTACTTCACCGACAGCCAGGGCGCGGTGAGGACAGCGGCGGTGAGCAGTGCGAGATGCCGACGGTCGACGGCGCCGGTGAGCGCCGCCACCCCGGTCAGGACCACCACGGAGGCTGGCAGCTCGGGATAGACCTGCTGGCCGTACACCGCGAGGGGGGCCGAGCCGGCCGCCAGCGCCACCCCGGTCGCGGCCGTGCGCAGCCCAACGGCGAATCGGCGCACCGCTACCCAGAGCGTCAACGCCGCGAGCACCCCCGCGCAGCCCGCGAGCGCGAGCTTCGCCCCGATCCAGCCGCCCGCCGCCACCGGACCGGCCAGCAGGATCGGGAGCAGCGGGTCGTGCGGGCTGATCTGGCGACCACCGGCGAGCACCGCGGTCTGAACCGGTGGTTCGACGGCGGCGAACGACGTCCAGCGGCGAGCGGTGAGCTCGTCGGAGATGTCCAGGTCGCCGTCCTCGGTCAGCGAGATCGCGCTGAGCACGTACTGGGTCTCGTCGACCGCCACATGCTCGACGGCGGTGGCCCCGATCCCGATCCCCGCCGCCGCAGCCGCGATCCCGACCACCGCCACGAGCACCATCGCGCCCCGTGGGACGTCGGCAGGGTGGCCTTGCTGATCTCCGCGGCGCCGGCGTCCCACCGGGTCAGCCTCGTGCACGGGGGCGCGCGGCGTCAGTCCTGGGTCTGCTCGGTCGCCAGCCGGGTGCGCACCTCGCCGAGGGCTTCCTGGTACTCCGGGCGGGGGTCCATGGCCGCGGCCATCTTCAGCTGGGTCAGCGCCTCCGCGAGCCGCCCCTGCCGCTGCAGCGCCTTGCCCAGCGCGAACCGCGCGTAGTGGTCGGCGGGATCCAGGTCGAGCACCCGCGAGAAAGCCTCCTCGGCCCGCTTGAGCTGCGCCGAGTTGAGGTAGGCGCGGCCGGCCAGCAGCTGCACCGACACGTCGTCGGGACTGTCGGCCAGCACGGGCAGCAGCGCCTGCAGGGCATCCAGCGGCCGGCTGCGCGCGATCAACATCTCGGCGCGGCGGAACGACTCGAACAGGTCATCGGAGGCTGGCTGGCTGGTCATGGTCGTCCCACATTAGGAGCCTTCAGCGTGAACCGCGAGAGCGGAAGCGAGTTCGCGAGGACGTCGGGCGGGTTCCGGCGCGGTTCTGTCGGTCCGGGCCGTTACCCTGGGCCACCGAACCGGAGATCACTCACTGGACAGGAGCAATGGTGGCGGTCATCGAGCAGGTCGGGGCGCGCGAGATCCTCGATTCGCGGGGCAATCCCACGGTTGAGGTCGAGGTCGCTCTCGATGACGGAACGCTGTCCCGCGCGGCCGTGCCCTCCGGCGCGTCCACCGGCGAGCACGAGGCGGTCGAGCTGCGCGACGGCGATCCGCTGCGCTTCGGCGGTAAGGGCGTGGAGAAGGCCGTCTCAGCGGTGCTCGACGTGATCGGCCCGGAGCTCACCGGCATGGAGGCGGTCGACCAGGAACTGATCGACCAGCGCCTCGTCGACCTCGACGGCACCTCCGACAAGTCCCGGCTCGGCGCCAACGCGCTGCTCGGCGTGTCGCTGGCGGTGGCCAAGGCGGCCGCCGACTCGTGCGGTCTGGAGCTCTTCCGTTACGTCGGCGGCGCGAACGCGCGCGTGCTGCCCGTCCCGATGATGAACATCATCAACGGCGGCGCGCACGCCGACAGCTCGGTCGACGTGCAGGAGTTCATGATCGCTCCAGTGGGAGCCGAATCGTTCCGCGAGGCGCTGCGCTGGGGCGCGGAGGTGTACTCCGCGCTCAAGTCGGTACTCAAGTCCAAGGGTCTGGCCACCGGCCTGGGCGACGAGGGCGGCTTCGCGCCCGACCTGCCCGGTACCCGCGCCGCGCTCGACCTCATCAGCGGTGCCGTCGAGAAGGCCGGGTACGTGCTCGGCCGCGACATCGTGCTCGCCCTCGACGTGGCGGCCACCGAGTTCCACTCCGACGGCGTCTATTCCTACGAGGGCAAGAAGCTCACCGCCGCCAAGCTGAGCGCGGTCTACGCCGGGCTGGTCGACGCGTACCCGCTGGTGTCGATCGAGGATCCGCTGTCCGAGGACGACTGGGACGGTTGGGTGGCGCTCACCGAGTCGCTCGGTGACCGGCTCCAGATCGTCGGCGACGATTTATTCGTCACCAACCCCGAGCGGCTCGAGGAGGGCATCGCGCGGGGGGCGGCGAACGCGCTGCTGGTGAAGGTCAACCAGATCGGTACCCTGTCCGAGACCCTCGACGCGGTCACGATGGCACACACCTCGGGCTACCGCTGCATGATGAGCCACCGTTCCGGCGAGACCGAGGACACCACGATCGCCGACCTCGCCGTGGCCACCGGTTGCGGCCAGATCAAGACCGGCGCCCCGGCCCGCTCCGAGCGCGTGGCCAAGTACAACCAGCTGCTACGGATCGAGGAGGCCCTGGGCGACGCCGCGCGCTACGCCGGCGACCTCGCGTTTCCCCGCTTCACCCTCCCGGCGGACCTTGATGCCTGATCCCCGCCCCTGCGCGTCGGGGCGGTGGCCTGGCAGCTGCGGACCAGACGGCTGAGTGCGCCATGGCCGACGACCGCACCCGCGGGCCGAGCGAGCGCGGCCGCTCGGCTGTCCGCCCGCGGCCTGCCACCTCGTCGAGACGCCGTGGCCGGCAACGGCAGCTGACCCGGTTCCGGTCCCGCGCGGGCGGAGTCGTCGCGGCCACCAGCGAGTTGCTCGGGTTGTCGTCCACCCGCCGGGCCGTCATCCTCGCGCTGGTGGTGTGCGCGCTCGCGCTGACCGTTGCCGTGCCGCTGCGCAACTACGTGGCCCAGCGTCAGGAGCTGGCCGCGGTGTCTGAGCAGCAGCGGGCCCTGGCCGACGCGGTCGAGGAGCTGACCCGGGATCGGGCCCGACTCACCGACCCCGCCGAGACCGCGGCGCAGGCCCGCTCGCGACTCGGCTACGCCTCGCCGGGAGAGGTGCCTTACGTGGTGCAACTGCCGCAGTCCGCCGGCACCGGCACCGACGTCGGCCTCTCCGACAGTGTGGCCTGGTACCGGCGGCTGTGGAACGAGGTTGCGGCGGGGCGGCAGTGAGGATCTCCGACGCCGACGCGGCGGCCGTCACCGCCCAGCTCGGGCGCGCACCCCGCGGGGTCCGCGAGATCGCGCACCGCTGCCCCTGTGGGTTGCCGTCGGTGGTGCAGACCGCGCCCCGGCTGGAGGACGGCACACCGTTCCCGACTCTGTACTACCTCACCTGCTCGCGGCTGGCGTCGCGGCTCAGCGGGCTGGAGGCGGCCGGGCGGATGCGGGAGATGACCGAACGTCTCAGCGCTGATCCGGAGCTGGCCGCGGCCTACCGGCGGGCGCACGAGGAGTACCTGGCCGAGCGCGACGGGATCGAGTCGTTAGGCACCTGCGTGAGCGCCGGAGGTATGCCCAACCGGGTGAAGTGCCTGCACGTGCATGCCGCCCATGCCCTGGCCCGGGGCCCGGGAGTCAACCCCTTCGGCGACGAGGCGCTGGCCGAGGTGGGCCCCTGGTGGCTCCCCGGCCCCTGCGCCCCCTAGCCACCCCGCGAGTTCGCCAAACCAACACGGCGAGTTGCGGGTTCCATCCCGGCGAGTTGCGTGTTTCGGCACGGTGAGTTGCGAGTTGCAGATCGGAGCGATCCGGCTCGAGCCTGGCCTCGGCAGGGCATCCGCACACACAGCACCGGGCTGCCAGCGCCGTGCCGGACCGGCGAACGCGCCAGGCTGGACCGGCGAACTTGCCGTGTCGGATTGGCGAACTTGCTGTGTCGGAACGCGCAACTCGCCGTGCTGGATCGGTGAACTCGCCGGGATGGAATGCGCAACTTGCGGTGCCGGGCGGTTCCTTCCGCGGCTCCCGCGTACGGTGGCTGCGATCCTGGCCCGCACCTGAACGAGGAGAACCCATGTCCCGGGTTGCCGCCATCGACTGCGGGACGAACTCGATCCGCCTGCTCGTCGCGGACGTGACCACCGCGAGCGATGGATCGGTCGCGGTGCGCGACGTCCATCGGGAGATGCGCATCGTCCGGCTCGGCCAGGACGTCGACGCGACCGGGATGCTTGCCGCGGAAGCCCTGGAACGCACCCGCGTCGCACTCGTCGGCTACACGGCGGTGCTGCGTCGCAAGGGTGCCGAGCGGGTCCGCATGGTCGCCACGTCGGCCGCCCGGGACGCGCGCAATCGCGAGGACTTCTTCGGCATGGTCCGCGCGACGCTCGATACCGACGCCGAGGTGATCTCCGGTGACGAGGAGGCGAACCTGTCGTTCGTCGGCGCGGTGGGTGACCTGGATCCGGTCGACGGTCCGTTCGTGGTGGTGGACATCGGTGGTGGTTCCACCGAACTGGTCGTCGGGTCGCTCGAGAACGGCGGAGCTTCGGTGCATGCCGCGCGGTCGGTCGACATCGGCAGCGTCCGCATCACCGAGCGCTGCCTGCCCGGAGACCCGCCGGAAGCCGAGGATGTCGCGACCGCCCGCCAGGTGACCGCTGGGATCCTGGCCGACGCGTTCGCGGCGGTCCCGGTCCAGGGCGTGCGCACCTGGGTCGGAGTGGCGGGCACGATCACCACCCTCTCGGCGGTGGTGCTGGATCTTCCGGCCTATGACCCCGACGCGGTGCACCTCTCCCGGCTCTCCCGCGACGACCTGCACCGGGTGGCCAGCGAGCTGCTCGGCATGTCGCGCGCGCAGCGCTCCGAGCGGGGTGCGATCCATCCCGGCCGCGTCGACGTCATCGGCGGCGGGGCCCTGATCGCCGAGATGCTGGCCGAGGAGCTGTCCGCGCGCGCCGGTATCACCGAGCTGGTGGTCAGCGAGCACGACATCCTCGACGGGATCGCCCGCTCGATCGCGTGATGTCCCCCGAGCCGGTTGGATCGTGGCCGTCGCGCTGGTCGCCGGCGTCGACGACAGCCGGCCGGGCCCTGGCCGAGCTGGACACCGCGGTAGCCGGTTGCCGGGCCTGCCCGCGGCTGGTCGCGTGGCGGGAGCTGGTGGCGCGGGAGAAGCGGGCGGCGTTCCGCGACCAGGAGTACTGGGGACGTCCGGTGCCCGGCTTCGGCCCGGCCGATGCAGCGCTGCTGATAGTCGGGCTGGCCCCGGCGGCGCACGGCGGGAACCGGACGGGTCGGATGTTCACCGGCGACCGCAGCGGTGACGTGCTCTACGCGGCGCTGCACGCCGTCGGTCTGGCCAACCAGCCCACCTCGGTGCACGCCGGCGACGGGCTGGCCCTGCGCGGTACCCGGATCACCGCTCCCGTGCACTGCGCCCCACCGGACAACAAGCCGACCCCCGCCGAGCGTGATGCCTGTGGGGGGTGGCTGCGAGCAGAGCTTGCTCTGCTCTCCCCGACGCTGCGGGCGGTGGTGGTGCTCGGCGGTTTCGGCTGGCAGGCGCTGCTGCCGGTGCTGGCCGGCGCGGGATGGGCGGTGCCGCGGCCGCGGCCCCGGTTCGGGCACGGTGCGCACGTGGAGTTGGCGGGCCCGCGGCCGTTGCACCTGTTCGGCAGCTACCACGTCAGCCAGCAGAACACGTTCACCGGCCGGTTGACCCCGGCGATGCTGGAGACCGTGCTTGCCACGGCGGCCCGCGCGGCCGGGGTGTCCGTTGGCTGAGGGACGCCTGATCAATCTGGAACGGTAGCCAGCATCACCGACAAGAAAGGGTTGCGGGACGCCCGACAGTGGAAATATGAGGCCATGGCGCGCAACGCGAGGATCGTCGTCGTCGGTGGCGGCTATGTCGGGATGTACACCGCGCTGCGGTTGCAGAAAAAGCTGCGCCGCGACGAGGCCTCGGTCACGGTGATCGACCCGCAGTCACACATGACCTACCAGCCGTTCCTCCCGGAGGCCGCGGCCGGCTCGATCGAGCCGCGGCACGTGGTGGTGCCGCTGCGCAAGGTGCTCAAGCGCTGCCACCACCTGACCGGTCGCGTTACCGGGATCGACCATGCGTCGCGGGAGGTCACCGTCGAGCTCGCCGCCGGACACGTGACGACCATCGGCTACGACATGCTCGTCGTCGCCCCCGGATCGGTGGCGCGCACCCTACCCATTCCCGGGCTGGCCGAGTGCGGCATCGCGTTCAAGACCGTCGGCGAGGCCATCTACCTGCGCAATCACGTGCTCTCCCGGCTCGACGCCGCCGCCACCACGATCGATCCGGCCCCGCGCCGCCGGCTGCTCACCTTCCTCGTCGTGGGTGGCGGGTACGCCGGCGTCGAGGCGCTGGCCGAGCTCGCCGACATGGCCCGCTACGCCACCCGTTACTACGAGAACATCGAACCCGACGACCTGCGGTGGGCGCTCGTCGAGGCATCCGGGCGGATCATGCCCGAGGTCGGCCCACGGCTGGGCCTCTACACCGTGCGACGGCTCCTGGACGCCGGTATCGACGTCTTCCTCGATACCCGGGTGACGACGATGGAGGGCGGCCACGTCGTGCTCGACGACGGCACCGAGTTCGACACCGACACGATCGTCTGGACCGCCGGGGTCAAACCCAATCCGATGCTGGAGCACACCGACCTGCCCCGCGACGCCCGCGGTCGGGTCGAGTGCACCGCCGAACTGCAGGTGCTCGGCCAGCCCGACGTGTTCAGCGCTGGCGACTGCGCCTCGGTGCCCGACCTGTCCAAAGACGACCCCGAGGCGCGGACCAGCCCTTCGGCGCAGCACGCCGTCCGACAGGCGAAGGTGTTGGCCGACAACATCATGGCCAACTTGCGCGGCCGGACGCTCACGCCGTATAAGCACGCCTATGCCGGATCGGTGGCGAGTCTCGGGCTGTACAAGGGCGTCGCGGAGATCTACGGAGTCAAGCTGCGCGGGGTCGTCGCCTGGTTCATGCACCGCACCTACCATGTCAGCCGGATGCCCACCTGGAACCGGCGGATCCGCATCGTCTTCGACTGGACGGGTGCGCTGTTCTTGGGGCGGGAGGTGGTCGCGCTCGGTCAGATCAACGACCCGAAGGCGGACTTCAACCGGGTGGCCGGCGACCCGACGCCGCCGGGGCGGCCCGCGGCCGGCCACGAACCGGCGCCCGATGCTCCGCCGAACGAGCGTGCTGGGGTGGGGCCGCGCCGAACGCCCTGAGCGGTAGGTGGGGAGCGGCTGGGTCGTAGGCTGGCGTGGCGCCCCCGTAGCCCAACCGGCAGAGGCAGGCCCCTTAAAAGGGTCCCAGTGTGGGTTCGAACCCCATCGGGGGCACGTTCTGCATCCACACAACCGCCCTGGTCTGGCGGTGTTTCGGGGCTGGCGGCG
The DNA here is from genome assembly GCA_050701055.1 of Pseudonocardia sp. Lineage (GTDB taxonomy): Bacteria > Actinomycetota > Actinomycetes > Mycobacteriales > Pseudonocardiaceae > Pseudonocardia. The sequence goes on from JBOHEO010000069.1 coordinate 10,419, forward strand.
GTGCGGCTTGAGGCCAAGCGCCCGCCAGAACCGCCCGACCGTGGAACGCGACAAGCCGGACTCGGCCGCCATCGACGCTTGCGGCCGGTGAGTGGTGTCCTTCGGCGTGCGCTTCAGCGTTGCGACGACCACCGCCTCGATCTGCTCATCGGCGATGCTGCGCGGACCACTCAGACGAGGCTCGTCCAGTCGCTTGTCCCACGAACCGCCGCCGCCACTTGACACGCCTGCGCACTACCGATCGATCGAGCCGAGTGGCGATCGTCCGGCGGATCCGGCGCTTCCGGTGGCTGGCACTGGACGGCGAGGTGCGCTGGAGCGGCCGGCTCGACCTGCGATGCCCGGTGACGTTGCCGGTCACGATGGGGGTAGCCGAACGGGCGGCGCAGCGCACCCCTTGCATGCATTCTGCATGCAAGGGTGAAACGGTAACACACGTGGGATGGCGGCCTGGACGCCCGGTCAGTGCCGGGCGAGCAGGTCGAACTCGCCGTCCCGCACCCCGGCCCGGAACGCCGCCCACTCCGACGCGGTGAACCGCAAGGTCACCCCGGACGCGGCGGCGCGCAGGTGGGTCTCGGCACCCACGGTGTGGATGGTGACGGCGGCGGTGTCCGCCCCCCGCAGGAACGCGGTCCACTGGTCGGGGGTGAACATGATCACCGGACCCGTGCCGTGGTCCTTGGTGTCACGCAGCAGCACGCCGTGCTCGGTCGGGGCGACCTCAATGCAGTCCGTCCCGTTACCGGAGTAGCGGGACTTTCGCCACCCGTAGCCGCTCATCGGTGTACTCCGTTCAGTCCAGGGCCGCTCGGCGGGTCGCGATCACCTCCCGCGACTCTCCCTCGCTCAGCGCGTCGGCCTGGAGGCGACCCCTCCGGTGGAGGTAGCCCGCGACCTGATGGTACTCCGGGACATAGACGGAACCGTCTGGGTAGGCGACGTAGCCGATGGACTGGGTTGCCGCGAAGTCGAGCAGCGTGAACACACCCACGATGCCATCGTGCACCGCGACCGACCGGGGCATCACCTGGATCGTGACGTTGTCCCGCTCGGCCATGACGAGCAGGTGATCGAGCTGGGCTCGCATGACATCTGAGCCGCCGACCGGCCGGTCGAGCGCGTCCTCCTCGATGACCACCGCCAACCGCAGTGGCTCCTCGGCCGCGAGCAATCGCTGCTGGCGGGCCTGCCGGAACTCGACGACCCGGTCGTGATGTAGCGGTGAGACCTGGTCGGCGTCGACCAACGCGGCGGCGTAGCCGACGACCTGCAGCATCCCGGGGATGATCAGCGGGACGTAGACGAACTCGCCGGCCGCGAAGCCCTCCAATCCGACGAAGAGCCGGATGTGCTCGGGGATCACCGGCTCCCACGGGGTCCACCAGGTGCGGCGGCCGGGCTGGTCGACCAGCGAGGCCAGCCGCTCGCCGTCCGCGTCCGGTGTGCCGTAGAACGTCATCAGCGCGCGCACGTCGTCCGGCTGCTGCACCGTCCGCCCGGTCTCCAGGTAGTTCATCCGCGAGGTGCTGCAGCCGATCACCTTCGCGGCCGTCGCCTGGGTCTCGCCGAGCCGCTCCCTGGCTTGGCGCAGCTCGTTGCCGACCAGCCAGGCCAGCGCGGACGGGTCACTGCGAGCCTTCACCCACGTCACCTCCGAGGCAATCATCACATAGCTGTCCAGCCGACACACCCGGCGGTCGACCCCGGCGCTTGCCATGTGAAAATCCACGTGTGACCTCGACATGCACGGTCGATTGGCGGCCGTGCGCAACGACCGGCCGGGCGGTCGACCTCAGTCCCGCCCGGCCGGTCACCGACGAACGCAGGGGGACCGCGTGGAAGTGCTCATCGGATTCGCCGCAGGCGCGGCCGTGGTCGGCACCGGCGTCATCGCCGGGTATGCCCGTTGCGCTCGTCGCCGAGCCCGGGCGCGGAACCCGGTCGGCTGGTGGTCTCCGCCCCCACCCCGACGCCACGCCCGCCGGTGAGTCGACCCGTCGCCAACGTGGCCAGGCACATCGGTGGCCGACGCTCGCCAGTACCTGCATGTGCTGCGTCCGGGACCGTCGTTGTGCCCGCACCCCAGCGAGCATCTCAAGATTGTCCAGGACGTGTCGGCCGTGGCTCGTGCGCTCGGTGTGTCCCCTGATCAGGGGGCTTCGGGTCGCACCTGCGTGGGTTTGTCGAGCGAGTCTGCCGGATGGGTGTCGCCGCGCGGCGGCTCAGCCGTCCCGGCTTCAGCCGCCTCTCGGCAGCAGTCCATAAACAGCTCGACGAGATGCGTCAGCACCGGCCCGGTCACCAGCGCTGTCGTGACCGTCACGGGATCGCGCACCCGGAGTGCGCAGGCTCGGTGCCCGACCGGCGGTATCTGCTGGTTGGCGGCGAGGATCGTCCACGACAGCGGGCCGATCCCGATCTGCGCGACCGTGTCCTGGAGCGTGGTGAAAGCTGGCCCGAAGACGGGCTCGAACCCGGCCGAGCGGCAGCCAGCGATGATCAGATCGACGAACGGCGGGTTCTGCTCGCGGGGCACGAGCCGCAGCGGTAGATCGGCAAGTCGGGCCAGGTCGATCTCTGCAGCAGCGGCGAGCGGGTGGCCAGCCGGCAGGATCACGACCATGGGGTCATCCCACAGCGGTGTGACCCGGAGTCCCTCCACAGCCGTGATTCCTCGCACGAACACGGCGTCCAGCTTTCCGAGACGAACCTGGCGGAGGTGTTCGGCGAGCGGTCTGGACTCCAAGGTCACCTGCAAGTCGGGTTCCGCACCCAGCAGCCGGTCCAACAGGGAGTCCAGCCGCGCGCCCATCCCATCGATCGTGCCGATGCGCAGGCTCTTCACCCTGCCCGGTGCCGATCTGGCAAGGGTCCCGGGGATCTCGTCGACCGCGTCCAGGACGCGGCCAGCCTGCGGCAGCAGCCGACGACCGGCGGCGGTGAGCTCCACCTGCCGCCCGGAACGGTCGAACAGCCGGACGCCGAGCTCGCGTTCAAGGCGTTGGATCTGCTGGGCCGGCGGCCCGTCCGAAATGCAGTTCTTCGGCGATAACTACGATACGATCCGTGCCTGCGTCGCCAGTCCCGCCCGCGTAGACGTCGACCGGGGGTCAACGCCGCGGGGCGGGGTCGATCACCTTCACGAAGGACCAGCGGTGCAGCAACCGACGTGCCTCATTGTCCCGGACCACACACCGTAAACAGATTTCCGACACGCGACACTAGGGTCTGATCACATCCGCGCTAAATGCCTACACGGTGCCGAACCCATGAGCGAGCGGCTGACGCCATTGTCACCGTCCAGGGGATTGGATGGTCGCGCTCGATTTCGTTCCACAGGTTTAGGTTCGCGCGGGCGAACGCAGCGATATGGGCAGGATCGGCGGCAGCGTAGGCTGGCAGCCGGGTAGCGATGGCTTCGGCGGCGGCGACGGTGTGGCCGCGGGCAATGAGCTTGATCAGCCAGCTTGCCGGGTCGGTCCAGGATTGCGCGGGGGTGGCCCATGCCCAATCGATCAACCACGCGCGTCCGCGTGAAATGATGATATTGTCGGGCATCCAGTCAGTATGCGTGAGCGCTTGTCCGGCGAAAACTGCCGCATCGGCTGGGTCGTCGACGTAGGTTTGCAAACGGATCTGAATTGACTTCCAAGGGCCGGGTCCGGCGGGGATCTGAATAGCACTCAGCGTCTGCATGAGATCAACGATTAGATCAATATCGGGCGAATTCGGCCGATAGTTGGCCGAATGACCGTTGACGTACTCGTAGCCGAGGACGTTCCACCCAGCTTCGTCGAACTGCCACAGCAGTTGCGGGGAAATACCCCTGACGAGTGGGGCGGTGGCAGCTTCTCGGGCCTGAGTTATCACTATTCGGTGATCAGACGGAAGTCCTTTGACGAAGACCGATCCATCCCTGGTTTGGAGCACGGCGGCAAGCGGGGAGTTTTTCCCGGCAGTGACAGACTGCCCGGCGAGGATGGGGCCGGTGCGAGCGGTGATTGCATCAGTCAGGGTGATATCCAGGTCTTCCCATTGGATGCGTTTAGCCACGGGATGGTCATCCTTATTCGGGACGGACGGCCCGGCATCTCGCCGGGCCGCCCGTCCCGATCAGTCGGTCACTGATAGGGGGCGTCGCTGGACGAACTGCACGAGCACATCACCATGAGACGGTCGGTGTCGGCGACGAGTTCCACGGCGTCCGGGTCGAGAGTGTCAGGCTCTGGCGGCGCTGGGAGGATTTCGACGGCTACAGCGGTCATTATTCACCCCCTCTCGAACTGGGAGACAGCGGCCCACTGCCGTGCTGGCAGTAGGATTCAAGGGGGGCGTTGGCCTGTCGGTAGAGGTTGGCCATCGGCATACAGGTCCCGCAGGTCTTCTGAAGCGCACAGCCGGAGCACCCGCCGTGGCGGGTCGTGAGCTTGTCCCCGATGACGGCGAGCTTGCGGAGCCCTTCGACGCCTTCAGCAAGTAGGTCGATCTGGTGTTCACGGCCGATCTTGCAGATACTCGCCTTGCCATGTGGGTCGGCATGGAAGTGGGTGATCCCGGCATTGCAGCCGGTGTACGGTTCGTGGCTGCGCATCACCTCACGCGCCTGACTGGGCAGGACTTCGCCGGTGCCATGGATCGTGGGAGTGATGTTGGTGTATTCGAAAGAAGGGATTTCGTACCGGTCAGCAATCGCCTTCATCGCGTCGCGTTCGTGGGCGTTGCGGTTGGATAGCACGCAGTTGATCCGCATCTTGAGCCCGGCCTCGTGTGCGGCGGCGAGTCCCCGCATGAATCGCCTGAAACTGCCTCGGCGTCGCGTCATCCCGTCGTACGACTCTTCGGTGGCGCCGTAGAGGCTAAGAGTGAGACGATACGGACGCTTAGCCGCTAGGAGTTCTAAGATCTTCACATTCGCCAAGCGTGACCCATTAGAGGAAATCTGGATCATCATTCCGGAGTCCCAGGCGTACGTATGGGTCTCGGCGAACAATGGGTCGATCAGCGGTTCGCCTCCGGTGAGCTGAAGCCACAACACCCCGGCGTCCTTCATGATGTTGAGTAAACGCTCGCGGCCGTCCCATTCCATGCCTGCGAACAGCTTCTCGCCCAGATAGCAATGCTCGCATTCGTAATTGCAGCCTAGGTTCAGTTCGTAGCTGGCGCGAGCATAACCGTACACGGATTCAGCGCGGAGGAGAACCGTGCCTTTAACGATGCAGTCAGTTACGTCCAACCTCCACTGTGCGAGAGCAGCAGCGACGAGCCATTTCGGCACGGGAGCGCTAGACAGCGCTTCGCGGAGTTCGACGTACTTGTTTCGTCCGATCTTGATCCCGCCATCCGAACCGGGGCTGACGATCACGTGCCCATCGGGGTAAGGACTGGCGACAAGAGTGGCGGTCCTCGTGTTCCCTTCATTTCCGTCGGACGCATTTCCGTACCGCCCGATGTGCGCAGCAGTCGCAGAGAATCTGTTCGATCAGATCGGGTGCGGGGTGCAGGTTCCGCAAGCCCGCGCAAGGGTGATCGGGTCGTCGCTGACAAGCTCGAGGCTGGGTCCCCTGGCGGAGACGAACCAAGCACACGCCGGGCGCCGCGGCCGACGGTGGCCGGGCCGAGAGCCGGAGCGGGCCGGAGGTGAGTGTGAGCGCCGCCAGCGGGGGCCCGCAGCCGGATGGGGCCGGTGTGCGGGTAGGGGGTCCGAAGCAGCCGGGGTCGGGTGGGCGATCTGAAGGGTGCTCACGCGGCTGTCACAGACCGTGATAGCCCGAGGAATCCGGGCAGCGTCGCGAGGGCCGCGCGGACAGCGAGGGCGTTGCACTCTCCGCGACGCAATGACGTTAGGATCGATTCCCAGTCCGGCCGCACCACCCGATACCCGAATGTGCCGTCCGGCAGCTCGACCTTCCGCCTCTTGAACGACGACACATTCGGTTCCGGAACCTCACGCTCGATCCGGCCGCCGATCGTCGCCACGAACTTGCGAAGATCACTCAACTGGTGATCAACCTTCGCCCCGTCCGCCGGGTCGCGACCCGCGTCTACCTTGGACTCACGGGCCGACAGCGCCCACACCAGTTGATCAGGGTCACGCTCGATCAGCGTGCGGCCACGCTCGCGGCGCGGCGTCCGAGAGGAAGCCATGACTACAAGTGTGTACTAGAAGAGTCGCAGCAACCACCGCGAAGCAGCGAAGATGACGCAACTCCATCGCATGGCTCCGCCCGGGCCGTCGTACGCCTTGTCAGTGGCTCGCGACCTGTTGCCGCACTCGCCCGGCTACCGCGGCCCAGTCGAGGCCGAGCCGGTGGTCGACGCTCAGCCGGCCCGGCCCAGCGATGGCCAGTGCAAGGGAGGCGACCATGAGCAAGAGGTTGAACTCATAGCCGACACCGCCGAGGACGACGAATCCGTTTCCCCCGGTGACCGCCGCGATCGCAACGATCATGATGCCAGCCGTGATCACAGCGGCCAGTGATGTGAGCAGGCCGACAAGCAGCAACAGCCCCGCGCCGAGCTCCAGGACACCGGCGAGCACCGCGAAGAACATGCCGGGTACCAGGCCATTTCCGGCCATGGAGGCCGCCACTGCGTCGAGCCCCCGCCCGCCGAACATGGAGAACAGCTTCTGCGCAGCGTGGGCGATGAATATCACGCCGACGATCACGCGGAGCAAGAGCAGCGCAACGTCGGTCCGATCGGTCCGGTGTGCCGTAGCACCCATATCCATAGTACTCATATCAACCTCTCGCTCAGGCGGACCTGTGTCCGGTGGTCGTCGGTGGCATGAGCGTGATCGAGCAGCCATCCCGCCGTCACGGGTGCATTCCCCGCACCTGCTCGGGAAATCCACCCGGCAGGGCATAGGTGTCACACTCCGGCACTACCCGGTGTCCTCGACGTGGCGGCACCCCGGGCCGCCGGTGGGGTGCCGCTGCGCGCCGGGGAGCACCTACGAACGATCACCCAGGATGCCCACACTCATTCCCGAACGGATGGGACCATGTACCCATGACGGAGCGAAGCGGGTGGTCCACGATGTGGAACGTGGACGGTCGCCGATTCTTCACCGGGGTGGCATGCAGCGCCGCCGCCCTCGCCGCCGTCATGGTGGTGTCGGCCAGCTGGCTCCACTGGCTGAACGGAGCGGTCGACACGGCGGGGCTGGACACGGAGCTGCTGCCCGGCACCGCGTTGCAGACCCTGGCGTGGGCGGTGGCCGGGGTCCTCATCGCGACCAAGCGCCCGCGCAATCCTTTCGGCTGGCTGTTCTGCGGCGCCGGCCTGGCCCAGGGAATGACCGCGCTCGGGTACGAGTACGCCGTCGCAGCGCTGAGCTACGGTCTTCCCGGTGGCGCCTGGGTGTTCTGGCTGGCCAGCTGGACGTGGGTGCTGCACATCGGCGTCATCCCCATCGTGCTGCTGTTGTTCCCCGACGGCAGGTTGCTCTCCCGCCCGTGGGGAGCACTCGTGGGGCTGGCACTCACCGCAACCGCAGCGCTGCTGGTGAGCCAGGCCCTGCGCCCCGGCAGCCTGACCCCGGACACCCCGGCCTTGCTCCTTGCGTTCATGGAGAACCCGGTCGGGATCGCCGGAATGGCACCGGCCTTCGACGCCGTCAACGTTGTGTCGTCCGCGCTCCTCGACCTCGTGCTGGTGGCCGGCGTCGTCAGTCTGATGGTGCGGTTCCGGCGCGCGCGCGGCGACGAGCGACAGCAGCTGAAGTGGCTTGCCTCCGTGGCGGTGTTCCTGCCCGTTACCATCGCGGTCACCAATATCCTGCCGGGGATGACCAGCACCTTGGCGTTCAAGGTGCATATGGCGTTGCTGATCGGCACGATCACCGTTGCGGTGCTCAAGTACCGGCTGTACGACATCGACCTGATCATCAACCGCTCCCTGGTCTACGGGACATCGACCGTGCTGGTGCTGGGTCTCTACGTGGCCGTCGTCGCGTTCCTGGGGGCGGTGCTGCGTACCCAGGCCAGCGTGGGTGTCTCGCTGGTCGCCACCGGCGTGGTGGCAGCAGCGTTCAGCCCATTGCGCATTCGGCTCCAGCGAGCGGTCGATCAGCTGATGTACGGCGAGCGGCACGAGCCCTACGAGGTGATCTCACGGCTCGGCCAGCGGCTGGAGGCCACCTTAGCCCCCGACCAGGTGCTACCGCGGGTGGTGGAGACCGTCGCTCAGGCGCTCAAGCTGCCCTATGTGGCCGTCGAGGTGCGCCAGGCCGACGCCGTCCGCACCGTGGCCTCGCATGGCCAGACCCAAGCGGAGGCGCTCCGGCTCCCGTTGCGGTACCAGGGCGAGCTGGTCGGTCATCTGGTGTTGGCGGCGCGCAACGGCGACGAAGGGTTCACCCCCGTCGATCGCCGGCTGCTGGGGGATCTGGCCCGGCAAGCTGGGGTGGCCGCCCATGCGGTGGCCCTGACCGCTGCGCTGCAGCGTTCCCGGGAGCTGCTGGTGGCCGCCCGTGAGGAGGAGCGCCGCCGGATGCGCCGTGACCTGCACGACGGCCTTGGTCCGGCGCTGACCGCCGTCACGCTGAAGATCGACGCCACCCGCAACGTCCTCGAGGACCATCCAGATGCCGCTGACGCCCTGCTGGGAGAGTTGCGCGCCGAGACGAAGGCAGCCATCCAGGACATCCGCCGGCTGGTCTACGATCTCCGTCCCCCCGCCCTGGACGAGCTCGGCCTCGTGGGAGCGCTCTGCGAGCAAGCGGCCTCGTTCGTCCGTGGCGGGGCCGGCCAGCTCGACGGGCTGCGGGTCTCGGTCGAGGCCCCCGACGAGCTCCCGCCGCTTCCGGCGGCGGTCGAGGTGGCCGCGTACCGGATCGGCGCCGAAGCGGTGACGAATGTGGCCCGGCACGCCAACGCAGGCCATTGCGTGCTCCGCCTGTCGGTCAACGGAGCCCTCGAGGTCGAGGTCACCGATGATGGCGTGGGCGCGACCGCGAGCTGGCGGCCGGGCGTGGGGCTGAGCTCCATGCACGAGCGGGCGGCCGAGCTGGGAGGGACGTGCACCGTAGGACCAGATCCCCGGGGAGGCACGCGGGTACACGCCCGCCTCCCGCTGTGAATCCCGCAGTGGACGTGAGCGTGGTGATCGCCGATGATCACCCGCTGGTCCGCAGTGGCCTGCGCACGGTGCTGGCCACCGCGCCGGGGATCGAGGTCGTGGCCGAGGCGAGCACCGGCGCGGAAGCCGTCGCGGCGGCGACGTCGATACTTCCCGACGTCGTCGTGATGGATCTGCAGATGCCCGAGACCAATGGCATCGACGCGACCCGCCAGATCGTCACCGCCACCCCGAACGTCGCCGTGCTCGTGCTCACCATGTTCGAGGACGACGCCTCCGTCTTCGCCGCCATGCGGGCCGGCGCGCGCGGCTACCTCCTCAAAGGCGCCGAGCAGGACGAGATCATCCGCGCTATCCACGCGGCGGCGCACGGCGAGGCCATCTTCGGTCCAGCCATCGCCCAACGGGTGATCGACTACTTCGCCTTTCCCGGGTCGGTTCAGGCGTCGGCCTTCCCCGAACTCACCGAGCGCGAGCGCGAGGTGCTCGATCTCATCGCCGCTGGTCAGAACAATCAGGCAATCGCACGGACCCTCGTGATCAGTCCCAAGACCGTGGCCAACCACGTGTCGAACATCTTCGCGAAGCTGCACGTCGCCGACCGTGCCCAGGCCATCGTGCGGGCGCGCGACGCCGGCCTCGGCGGAGCCGGATAAGCCACCGAGCTGCCCGCTGGTCTCGCCCCTGTGCGGTCGAGGTCAGTCTCGAATCCGCTACTCGCGGATTCAGGTCATCAGCAGCACCGGCTTGACCACCTCACCGCTGAGTGCCGCCTGAGCTGCTTTCTCGATGTCCGCGAAGGGGAAGGTGTGCACGAAGCGCTCGAACGGCAGGCGTCCCCGGAGATGCAGTTCGATCAATGTCGGAATGAACTGGCGGGGCACGCTGGCACCTTGGTTGATCCCGATGATGTGCGGATTCCGCGCAAGCATCTGTGGGACGTCGAAGCTCGCCTCGCTGCCGAACGGGGGCGCGCCGACTACGCCGCAGTAGCCGTCGACTGCCAACGCGTCCACCGCCTGGCGCAACACCCGCGTCACACCGCTGGTCTCCAGCGTGTACTCGGCGCCCGTGCCGCCGGTCAGGTCGAGGATTGCGCGGACGGGATCGTCCACGCTCGCGTCGACGACGTCGGTGGCGCCCAGCTCGAGGGCAAGGGCAAGCCGGGACGGCGCGATGTCCACCACGACGATCCGGGTCGCGCCCGTGAGCTGGGCGGCCAGCGTCGCGGACAGGCCGACCGCACCGCCACCGAACACAGCGACGGTGGAGCCGGGGCTCGGTTTCAGTACGTTCAAGACGGCACCGACTCCGGTCTGCACCCCGCAGCCGAGCGGTCCGAGCAGTTCCAGCGGCGCTGCCGGGGGAACCTTGACGACGTTGCGCTCGGTCGCCAGAGCGAGGGTCGCGAACGAGGACTGGCCAAAGAAGCAGCCGTGCAGCGGTTGGTCTGTGTGCGCGCCCGCCGAGGTCACGGTGGGGCTGCCGTCCAGCCGGCTGCCGCCGAGCAGGTTCATCGCCGCCCAGTGCATGCACTGCACAGGCCGGTTTGTCTCACACGGCCGGCACGTCCCGCACGAGTCGAAGCTGATCACGACTCGGTCGCCTGCAGTGACGCCGGTAACGGCGTGGCCGACGCGCTCGACGACGCCGGCGCCTTCGTGGCCCAGCACGGCGGGCAGGGGGAAAGGGGTATGGCCAGCCCGCACGGCCAGGTCGGTGTGGCACATGCCCACCGCGGTGATGCGTACCAGGATCTCATGGGGGCGCGGTTCGTCGATCCAGATGTCCTCGAACTCGAACGGCTCGTCGACTCCACGGATGACGGCGGCGGTAGCGGAAGTCATGGCCGGCTCCCTTACTGATTGGACCAGGGCTGGCCCGGCAGGTACAGCCGCGCCTGGGTCTCCCGTTCGTACGGCACGCCGGCGGGCAAGTGGATCAGCTCCATCTGCATGCCCCACGGGGTGCGGAAGTACACCCAGCGGTCGCCCGCGATCGGACCGTCGACAATCGTCTGTGGCTCGCCGAGTACCTGAACCCCAGGTTGGGTCCGCAAGTAGGCGACCGCGGCGTCCACGTCCGTGACGTAGATCGCCAGGTGGTGGCCGCCCCAGTCGCTGTTGCGCGGAAGCGACTGGCGCTGGTCCGGTGCCGTGTACTCGAACAGTTCGAGGTTGGTCACGGGTCCGAGGCGCAGCATGGCGATATGCGCGCGGGCGTCCGCGGCCACACCGAGCTGGCGGGTCATCCAATCGCCCTCGCTGTCCTGGACCGGACCCAGAACGTAGACCAGCTCCGCCCCAATGACGTCGGTGAAGAACTCGACAGCCTGTTTCAGGTCGGGCACGGTGTAGGCCACATGGTGGACTGCGGTCGCTCCGGGGATGCCCGGATACCGATCGTCGGGCGCTGGCGTGGTCTGCTCCATTACGGTCATGACAAGGCTCCTTCGTTATGAGGGTTGTGGTTGGGGTGAATGGGACCCGGCGTACTCCTGGTTGGCGATCGCGCTCATCAACGACAGCCCGCCGTCAACGGTGATCGATACCCCGGTCGTGTACGCAGCATCGGGTTCGGCAAGGTACGCGATCAGTGCGGCAACCTCGCGGGCGCGACCGGGGCGGCCCACCGGGATGGCGGGACGCCGGATGTCTGCGGCGTCGAGGCCGTCGGGAACCCCGTTCATCGGAGTGGCGGTCTCCCCGGGGCTGACCGCGTTGACCGTGATGCCGTACGGGGCCAGTTCCAGGGCCATCACCTTGGTGAGCAAGCCCAGCCCGCCCTTGGCGGTGCAGTAGGAGGAGCCCCCGGCGATCGGGACGAACTCGTGGACGGAAGTGAGGTTGACGATGCGGCCACCCCGGCCTTGCGCCACCATGTGGCGGGCAGCCGCTTGAGCGCAAGCGAACGGTCCCGTGAGGTTCACGGCGAGCACCCGCTGCCAGTCGGCGAGCGTCTCCTGCAGGAACGATGCGCGCCGGTTGATCCCAGCGTTGTTGACGAAGAGATCCAGCCCGCCGAGTTTGGTCGCGGCCTCCTCCACGGCCGCCGCGGCCATCAGCGGGTCGGCGAGGTCGAGTCGGAAGGTCTCGGCCCGCCGGCCCGCCTGGCGGACGGCGGTCGCTGTGGCTGCAGCCCCGGCCGCGTCCCCCCGGTAGCCGACGCCGACGTCGTACCCTCGCTGGGCCAGCGTGGCTGCTGTGACCCGGCCGATACCGGAGCTGGCGCCGGTAACGATTGCCAAGCGCGTCGTCATCATCACTCACTTCCGTCGCAGAGGTCGTAACCGGCCTGGGCCAGGCTGCCGGCGCCCAGGTAGCCGTAAACGGTGCGGGTGGTGATCTCCGGGTCGGTGCGGAACCCGTGCCACTCGCCGGCCGGGATGAAGGCCAGCTCACCTGCGGCCAGGCGGACCGGGCCGTCTTGGGTCAGGTGCTCGCCCGTGCCGGAGACCACCAGGAAGAACTCGTCGGCGTCGGGGTGTCGATGCAGCTCGTGGCTACCACCAGGGACGAACGTCGACGTCGCTACCACCAGAGACCGGGAGCCAACGGTGTCAGCAGTGGCGAGCCATCGCACGCCCATGTCGACGAATCCTCCGACAGCGCCGAGTACGTCATGGTGATCGGTCGAGCAGCCATCGACCGGGGGTGCGATACGGCAGCCACACTCGTGGGCATCCGGCGCTCCGACGAGCGTGACCGGCGCTTCCTCGAGCTCGGTGCAGCCACCGAAGACCGTGAGCAGCACCATGGCTCCGCCACCCTGGGAGGTCAGACCCCCCCGCCACGTGCCGGGCGGGTTGAACACCCCCTCGCCGGGGCCGAGGAGCAGGTCGGCCGCACCGATCCAGGCGCCCTTTCCGGTCAGCAACAACGTTGCCGACTCGGTCGGGATCTGGTGTGGGGTGCTGGTCACCTCGTCACGAAGCACTTCCACGGCGATCAGGCCACGCGCGTCCGGTGTCAGGCGCGGGTGGACCAGCCACTGGGTACGTGGCGCGAGAACAGCAGGCTGGGTCAGCGCGGTCACCGTCTGTCGTATCATCTCAGTTTCCTCTCGTCGGTTCGGACCGATCGCCGAACCGCAGCAACAGCTTCGGGCGGCCGGAGCGTCCGTGCTCAAGTCGTTCGAATGCGCGCTGTGCGGTAGCGGGCGACAGCACGTCGGCTATCAGCAGCTCGGGGTCGAGGACATGGTCGACCATGAGCTGTATCGTGCGGTCGTAGTAGCCCAGACCGTGACGGATACCGACGATGTCGATGCCGCGTAGGGCGATGTCCCCGGGTACCAGTCCGTTCAGCGGTTCGCCTGCCACCCCGAT
>JBOHEO010000070.1:0-23718 GCA_050701055.1 Pseudonocardia sp.
TGTCGTCGATGACACTGCCGGCGACGGGCACCCGGCGTCGCTGTGGAAGGCCGCCGCCGAGCAGGGCTGGCTGGCGGTCGGAGTGCCCGAGGAGTTCGACGGGCTGGGACTGGGTCTCGTCGAGATGCAGGTGATCGCCCGGGCGCTCGGCGCCGGGATCGCGCCGGGGCCGTGGCGGGGCACCGTGCTGGCTGCCGAGGCGATCCGGCTGGCCGGCTCGTCCGAGCAGCAGGCCACCTGGCTGCCCCGGCTCGCCGCCGGCGACGCCGTAGGTGCAATCGCGCTGCGCGGGTCCGCCCCGGGTCGGTTGCCGGCCGTCGAGTACGGCGCCGTCGCCGACGTGGTGATCGCGGCCAGCGGTGCCGCCGGGCGCTCCGCGGGCGGCGGGCTCATGCTCCTGGGACGCGCCGACATCACCGCGCACCCGCTGGGTTCCTATGACGCCACGACCCGGCTCGCCGAGCTGGAGGTCGGCGCCGGCGAGGCGTTGCTCGGGGGGAGCGCCGAGATCGTCGCTGCGCTGACCGCGCGCGCCACGGTGCTGGTGGCGGCCGATCTCGTCGGCATCGCCCGCGAGGCACTCACCCGGACCGTGGCCTACGACCGGGAGCGCTGGCAGTTCGGCGTGCCCGTCGGTTCCTTCCAGGCGGTCAAGCATGCACTGGCCGACCTGCACGTCGGTGTGACGATGGCCGAGCACGCCGTGCTGTACGCCTCGCACGCCGTCGACGTGGACCTGCCCGGTGCCGATCTCGCCGTTGCGGTGGCCAAGGCCAAGGCCGGCGACGCCGCCGTCGATGTGACCGCGGCGATGATCCAGTACCACGGCGGGATCGGGTACACCTGGGAGCATGAGGCGCACCTGTTCTACAAGCGTGCCAAGCGCCTGGCCGGTCAGCTCGGCGACTCCGACGCCCAGCGCGCCCGGATCGCCGAACTGACGATATAGCCTGGCGCCCATGGTGATCACGGGGCGAGATGACCCCATCTGACGCCCACTCGGCCGCCGCTAACTTCGGTCGCCCTGCGCCTGGCAGGTGGTGCACACGTCACACGGCTTCTGGGTGAACCACTCAGTTAGGCGCTTAGACGGCAGGGCCGTCATGATCGAGTCAGTTGTGTTGTTTCGGGTCGCCTCCTGGTGGGTGGTCTGGTAGGTCAGGCTGGGAGGTGGGCGTAGTGGGCGAGGTCGTCGAATGCGGCTTGGTAGGTGCGGGTGGTGGTGCGCAGCTGGGAGGGGGTGGGTGGGGGTCGGTGATCTCGGCGAGTCCGGTGCGCAGCAGGTGGTCGTGGGCGTGGGTGAGGAACAGGGCGTGGTGCAGTCCGGTGTCGGTGATCTGGTAGCGGCGGGTGTGGGGGATGCGGTGGATGAGTCCGTGGACGCGTAGGCGCCGCAGTCACCGGGTTGTGGCGGCGTTGGGGTGCGCCACACCCCAGCCTTCTCCTGGGCGCGCCCGACGAACAGCACCCCCTCATCGTCGGTGAACCGGGCCAGGAACTCCTGGGTGAGCTCATCCTTCCGTTGCCCTTTGTCGAAGCTGACCAGCTCCAGACCACGCGCGGCGACGAACCAGTGGATGTCGGCGACCAAGTCCTTGGTCATCGGGTCCATCAGCGCCGTGGACGCATAGTGATAGCCGCGGTGACCGACGAAGAAACCCTGGACCCCACCGCCGTAGGCAAGCCGCGGCTGCCACACGTTGAGATACATCCGGTCGATGGACTCCACCTCGAACACCACATGATCGTCGAGGACATCGGCCACACTGCGCGCTACGGTCATGGCGGGCTCCGGTCGACGGGCGGCCAGTTGGCCAACCACCGCTCCAAGCGGTTCATACACCGGACCGGCGTGCCGGTCACGGTCTAGATCCCGCGACCGGAGCCCCCAGACCCAAGCCGACCACCGAGCATGCTTTCGGGATGGGGCGAAGCCCGGCTAGTGTTCGGGGCAGACCGAGGCCCGAGTGGCGCTTCGGGTGAGCGGGGTTCCGGGGTACTCGGGGCTGAATGGCCTGGTCAGGGTGATAACAGAGATCAACCGCCGACGGTCACGTCGGTCACGGCGCGCTGCGGGCCCTCCGGCCGAGCAGGGTGCGGAGCACGTTCAGGGTGAGGTTCGGGGCGGGGCGGTCGGGGGAGACGATCCAGCGACAGATCTCGTACGGAGGGGTGCCTGCGTCGATCGCCCGGCCCCGGGTCGTCACGGCGTGGGTGTATCCGGCTTCCTGAGCTGCCGCGATCGTGATGGCGTCGTAGTCGCCGGCCTGCCCGTTCGGGTAGGCGAGCGTGCGGACGGGGACTCCGAGCTGCTGTTGGAGCGTCTCCCGTGACTCCCGGAGATCGTCGCGCTGAACCTGACGGTCCTCGCGGGCGAGGATGGCGTGGCTCATCGTGTGGGAGCCGATCGCGACTCCGGTGCGCACGAGGTCGCGGGCCTCGTCCCAGTTCATGAACAGGTCGCTGGTGCGGTACTCGCCGCGGGGGTCGAGCGCGTCGACGAGGCGGTCGACGCGGGCATGGCGGGTGGCGCTGTCGCAATGCTTGAGGTCGGCCTCGATGCTGGTCAGGGCGTGGACCCGAGCTGCCGGATCGGACAGGCCCAGACGTGCGCCGTCGACGTCGACCGAGGTGGCCCGGGCAGCGGTGAGTGCCCAGCTCAACCGTTCCCACCAGGGGTGTACCCGGTGGGAAAGGAAGTCGGGAACGAGATAGACCGTGGCCGGGATCCCGAGCCGGGACAGGATCGGGACGGCTGAGGTGAGGTTGTCCCGGTAGCCGTCGTCGAAGGTGATCGCGACGGCGCGCGGCGGGAGTGGGCGTCCGTGCGTGATGTCGGCCAGAGCCTGATCGAGCGGCACGATGTTCGTGAGCTTGGCCAGCGCCGTCATCTGACGCGCGAAGTTCGCGGCGGGGTGCCGGCCGGCGCGCGACATGGGCCAACGCCAGGTCGGCCCCACGTTGTGATAGCCGAGGACGAGCAGCCGACCGCCCTGCGACCGGGCGGATGCGCGTGGCACGCGTCGTTCACCTCGACCATTCTTCTGATGGGGCCCGCCGGACAGGTCCGGCGGGCCCGATTGCGGCAGATCCTACCGACGCGGCCCAGGGGCTCAGTACGCTCCGTCGCCCGACAGCCCGGCCCGGATGGTCTTCCAGAGGATCATGGCGTCCATGGCCAGTGTCCAGTTCTCGACATACCGCAGGTCCAGGCGCACCGACTCCTCCCACGAGAGATCACTGCGGCCGCTGACCTGCCACAGCCCGGTCATCCCCGGCTTCACGAGGAGCCGGCGGTAGGCATCCCGGGAGAACGCGGTGACCTCCTCGGGCAGCGGCGGGCGTGGACCGACCAGGGACATCGAACCGATCAACACGTTGAGCAGCTGCGGGAGCTCGTCGAGGGAGTAGCGACGCAACCAGCGTCCAGTGCCGGTGATCCGCGGATCGTGTCGGACCTTGAACAACGGCCCGGCGCCCTCGTCGGCGCGCACGAGAGCGGCCCGCAGCCGGTCGGCATCGACCACCATCGAGCGGAACTTCACCATCCGGAAGGGCCGTCCACCGCGGCCGATTCGGGTCTGCACGAAGAAGACCGGCCCACCGTCGAGCTTGACGGCGATCGCGATCGCCACCAGGACCGGTGCCGTGACGACCATGAGGACGGCGGCGCCGAGCCGGTCCAGCCCACCCTTGATGACGCGGGCGAGACCGGCGAACGTGGGTTCGGTCAGGCGGAGCAACGGGAAGCCGTCCACCGGCGCGACGTGCAACCGTGGGCCGGCCACCTCCATCAGACCGGGGTCGACCACCAGCTCGGTTCCGGTGCCCTCCAGATCCCAGGCCAGCTGCTGCAACCGGCGGGGCGACCAGCCCGGGGCCGGCGCGACGGCGACGATGTCGTAGCCACCCGACCAGATCGTGCGCTTCACCGAGTCGAAGTCGCCGACCACGGGGATGCCTCCGACATCGCCGTGACCGTCGTTGCCGGTGCCGGTCGGGGTGCACGCCCCGGAGATCACCCAGCCGTGGTGCCGGGCGCGAGTGGTCCGCGAGATCATGTCCGCGACCCACTCCTCGGTGCCGACGGCGAGCACCGGATGCATGCATCGGTTGACGGCCCGTCGAGAGTGCAGGGCCCGCCGGAGGACGAAGCGTCCGATCAGGACCAGTAAACCGGTGATGGGAACGACCAGGAAGACCCAGGGGCGCAGGGAGTCGATGCCGAAGGCGAGCGCCAGCAGACCGAGCACGACGGCGCTGGTGACCGTCGCCCGGAACAGCCGGCCGTACTCTTCGGAGCCGTCACCGAGCATCCGCGGGTCCCATACCCGGGCGGCCGCGAAGCAGAAGGTCAACACCAGCGCGGTCGCCGCGGCGAGAGCGATGGAGCCGTCCCGACCGAACGGTGAACCACCTCCGACGCCCAGCTCGCCACCGACGATCGCGGCCATGAACACGATCGACAGGTCGGAGGTGACAACGGTGGAGTAGTACCACGTCTCCCATCGACGGGTCGGCCGTCGATGAACGTCAGACGTCGGGATCAGTGGAGCAGGATCGATCGGGCTCGCGAAATTGAGCTCTCGGTGCTCCGGCACCGGGTGTGGCGCCCCACTCATTGGTGTCCCCCTCGGACGGTATTGAGCCCGCGGACGGGCCCGCGTCGCGTGCCCGTCCGCCCTGAGAAACTGGGAAACCGATCACGTTCGCCCGCGTATCGCACGGCTCAGGCTCAGCGTTACCGACGTCAAGAAAAGTTACGCCGGTCACACGTCAGGTCTGCTCAGTAGGCACCTCGACCGGAGATGACCGCGCCGATCGTCTTCCAGAGGATGAGGGCGTCCAGGGCCATCGACCAGTTCTCCACGTAGCGCAGGTCCAACCGGACCGACTCTTCCCACGAGAGGTTGCTTCGACCACTGACCTGCCACAGGCCGGTGAGACCGGGCTTGACGAGGAGCCGGCGCTGGGCCTCCGGTGAGTAGCCACGAGCCTCCTCCGGCAGCGGCGGACGCGGGCCGACGAGCGACATCGAACCGCTGAGAACGTTCAGCAGCTGTGGGAGCTCGTCCATCGAGTACCGGCGCAGCCAGGTACCCATCCGGGTGACTCGAGGATCGCGCTGCATCTTGAACAGCGGGCCGGCGCCCTCGTTCGCGCTCAGGAGATCCGGTCTCAGCCGCTCGGCGTTGACCACCATTGACCGAAATTTGATCATCGGGAACGGACGACCGCCTTGCCCGAGGCGAACCTGGCGGAAGAAGACGGGTCCACCGTCCATCTTGATGGCCACGGCGACACCGATCAGGACCGGTACCAGCAGGGTCAGCAACGCGAAGGCGATCGCGCGATCGAAGGCGGACTTCACGACCCGGGCGATGCCGGTGAAGTCGGGTTCGGTGACCCGCAGCAGCGGCAGTCCGTCCACCGGCGCCACGTGCAGCCGGGGCCCGGCGACCTCCATCAGCCCGGGATCGACCACCATCTCGGCGCCGGAGCCCTCCAGGTCCCAGGCGAGACGGTGCAGCCGGCGAGGCGTCAGCTCCGGCACCGGGGTCACCGCGACCACCCGGTACTGGTCGAGCCCGACGATCAGGGACAGATTCTCCAGATCACCGACGACCGGTACGTCCAGGATGTGGTTGCCGTCGTCCGGACCCCGGCCCTCGGGTGTGCAGACGCCGGTGACGATCCAGCCGGAGTGCGGAGCCCGGCGGGTGCGCCGGATCAGCTCGGTCACCGAGCGGGCGCTGCCCACGGCGAGAACGGATCGCATACACCGGCCGTTGGCCCGGTGGCGGTGCACGATCTGGCGAAGGCCGTAGCGCACCATCATGGTGAGCAGGCCGCTGATCGGGATGACGGCGAAGACCCACGGACGCGCCGCCGCCAACTCGAGAGCAAGGCTGCCGAGACCGAGGACGACCGCGCAGACCAGGGTGCTCCGGAGGATCCGCCCGTACTCCTCCGAGCCGTGACCGAGGGCACGGATGTCCCACGCGCCACAGATCGCAAAGCTCGCGATCATGATCAGTCCGGCCGCGATGGCGAGGTACCAGGACTGGAGGGCGACGACCGCGGGTGTGTCACCGAGGCCGAGCCAGCCGCCGGCCAGCGCACCGACCAGAACCACCGCGAGATCAGTGGTGATGACGGCGACCCGGTACCGCCACTCCCATCGCGCGGCGGGCCGCTGGGCGTACGGGCGGTCCGGATCGAGTGCCAGTGGGTGCTGGCGGTGCCGAAGCCGAACGCTGCCGTCCATCGACCTCAGCTGCCGGGTGGCGCTCCCGACATCGCCCGCGTACCCCCGGTCCGGATCTTGCGTAGCAGACTTCCGATTCACTCACAACCCCAAAGGACGAGAAATGAACCGCCGGCCCACTACGGTCCGAGGCTCACCGATCTTGTTCCAGTGCTGACCCCTGCACCGGCGACAACGACCGGTCCGGAAACACCGTTACTGGCGCTGGTGAGCGATAGCCATGAACGGTCAGTGGCGTCCGACGAGCGGTCCCGGTGCGGCGTCGGCGACCGTGGGCCTCTCTCGCAGGCCCCCATGTGGACGTGATGACGGCTAGGGGGCCGTGACCCGCAACCCGGTGAACCGCACCTCGGCGGTTCCGTCGCCGGCACTCTCGTCGCGATAGATGCCCTGCTTGAGGTAGTTCTCGTCGCTGCTCATGGTGGCTCGATTGGTTTTCGGCACGGTCCGGCTGCCGTTCTCCCAGGCTTCGACGAATCCGGTTTCCCGGTCGTTGGAGAACTTCGCGTGCAACACGTAGCTCACCCACTCACCGCGGCGGACCGGCCCTATCGTCTGGCGGGGTTCACCAGAGCCGTCGCCGCCGATGTCGACCGTTCCCTGGCTGATGTCGATGGCCAGCGGGGGAGACCCGTCACCGGAGTGCCATTGCATGACGATGAACCAGTCCCCCTGCGGGTCGCGGAAGTCGGTGGGGAGCTTCATCGACCACTCGTACCAGCGCTCGTCGCCCTCGCGGGTGCCGGCGTTCTTCTCGTCGTCGGCGGAGACCTCGGACCGCTCACCACCGCCGAACTCGGGGACGTCGCCGGGCTGCACCAGGAAGCGCGCCGCGTACCGACCTTGGCGCCCGACCGGGTCCTCGACGATCTGCATGCTGTGGTGGGACCCCGCCACATCCGCGCATGAGCTGTTCAGGACCACCGACTGGCAGGTGTCCCACTGGCTGAAGTCGCCGCTCTCGTAGTCGGCCAGGAACACGACGGTGCTCCCGACCGGGACCCCGTTCGGTCGGCCGCCGCGTTGGGTGGCGGCCGGTACGCGGGGCTCGGGGCTCGGCGTCCTGGTTGCTTGCGTCCTGGTCGCTTCCGGTTCGGGGCTCGGCGTCCTGGTTGCTCGCGGCTCGGTACTCGGGAGCTGTGGAGGGCGGGAGCTGGTCGGTCGGGGTTCTGGCGTGAGGATGACGTCTGACCCGGTGGCCGATGGATCGGGAACGGTCCGGTCCTGGGCGTTACCGACGACGAGTCCGGTCGTTGTCAGGACGATGGCGGTGAGTGCTGCGGATGCGAGAGCGCGGCGCACTGCACGTACCTCCAGGGAAACCGTCAGCGGTTGCTCGCGGACATGCGGGATCGGGCGGACCTGAATGAAGTTCGGTCGGTGCCGGCGGAACCGTCGGGGTGCCCGCGTGGGAGCGACAACATGAGTGTGGCTACTTGTGCTGTTCTCGGGTGGATGGAACGTCTGGTCGTGACTCGATCGCCGCGGCTCGGGGTCATGACCATCACCGGGGAGCGCTGGTCACCGCTCGATCGAGATCGAGTTCACGCCCTGGGGTCAGGCGTGAACTGCAGACGGTAGCACTGAGGTCGTCACGCGATCACGGTGCACCCCGTCCGGTTGCCCAAGGTGCGTGTGTGAGCGCTGAGCGGTTGCCGGCGCGCGGCGCGCGTCCGCCGCCGCGCGGTCTGCCACTCTCGTTCGGCGCATGGCTGGCTCAGATGGCAGGGGTGATCTTTTGGGCCCAGGTCAAGGTTTGATGCAGGCCTTCGGCCAGCGGGGTCGGGTCGGCGAGGCCGAGATCGGCTCGGGCGCGGGTGACGTCCAGGCAGCTGCGCTGCAGCTCGCCCGCGCGCCGTGGCCGGAACTCCGGTGCGAAGGTGACCGGGTCGACGTCGGCGACCGCGGCGAGCGTCGAGACGAGCTCCAGGACACTGACCTCGGTGCCGGTTCCGACGTTGTACCGGTCGTACCGGGGCGCCGGTGCCGCCGCGACCGCCAGGTTCGCCGCCACGATGTCGCCGACGAACACGTAGTCGCGGGTCTGTCGGCCGTCGCCGAACACGCTGGGTCGCCTGCCGGCAAGTACCCGGTCGCAGAAGATCGCGATCACGCCGCCGTCGCCGGTCGGGTCCTGGCGGGGACCGTAGACATTGCCGTATCGCAGCGTCACCACGTCCAGGCCGTGGACCTGGCGGAACCACCTGCCGTACTCCTCGGCCGTGCGCTTGCTCAACCCGTACGCCGACAGTGGACGGGCCGGTTCGGTCTCCGGGGTGGGGATCACCGCGGTCTCGCCGTAGATCGCCCCGCCGGTGGAGGTGTTGACGACCCGGCGTGCGCCGGCGGCGCGGGCGGCGTCGAACACGTTGATCGAACCCAGCACGTTGGTCGCGGCGTCGCGGGCGGGCTCGACCATCGAGGTCCGCACGTCGATCTGGGCCGCGAGGTGGAACACGACCTCCGGACCGAAGGCGGTGACGGCGTCGGTCACCGTCGCGGCGTCGCGGACGTCGATCCGGGCGAACCGGGCGCCCGCCGCCAGGGCGTCGCCGAGGTTGGCCTCGCGGCCGGCGCTGAGGTCGTCGAGGACGAGGACCTCAGCACCGCCGGACACGAGGCCGTCGACGATGGTGGACCCGATGAATCCGGCACCGCCGGTGACCACTGCTCGCACGGGCGCCGACAGTACTCACCGCACTCCCCGCCCGACACTCCCCGCCCGACAGTCACTGCCCGACAGTCACTGCCGACGCTCACCACCGGACCCCGATTCGCTCGCCGGAACGTCCCGACCCGCAGGTCCGGGTGGTCGACCTGGCAGGGCGGGGCGGGCTGGGGTCGGATAGATTCCTGACCGTGAGTGTGCTGGAGACCGTGCTCTACTTCGTGGTGCCTTCGGTGGGGCTGTACCTGCTGGTCGCGGTGCTGGTAGCGGCTCCGTGGCGGAGGCGGCGGACGCGCTACCGGGCCGGCCGACCGTGGACCTACCCCCCGTTGTGGTGGACGGCCGATCCCGACGGGTCGCACGCACCCGAGCCGGATCCGCAGGCGATCACCGGAAGTCCGGGAGGTGCCCGTGGCAGCTGGTGAGCACGCCCGCAACGGAAGCGGTGCCCTCGTCGTTCCCGGCGACGCCGACCTGCCTGAGGGCGCTGTCGTCACCACCTCCGGGCGCATCTCGGTCGCCGAGTACTACACCGAGCCGTCGGTCGCCGAGGAGCCGTTCACGCCGGTGCAGCTCAGCCGCCTCGACGAGGCGCTGACGCTCGCCAGCCGGGACACCGGGTTGCGCTTCAGCGTCTATCTCGGAGATCTCGGGGCGGCTCCGACCGTGCGTGCCGCGGAGCTGCACGGTGAGCTGGAGGGCTCCACCGAGGTCGTGTTGGTCGCGGTCAGCCCCGAGCAGCGGGTGGTCGAGGTGCTCACCGGCCCCGCCGCGCGCCGCCGGCTGCCCGACAGCGGATCCAAGCTGGCCGTGATGAGCATGGTCACCTCGTTCAAGGAGGGCGACCTGTTCGGCGGGCTGCTCGGCGGCCTGCGGATGTTGGCCGATCAGGCCGGTGGGCGCCACCGCTTCCGCTGACGATCACCGGCCGACCGCCCGTTCACGACCGGTCGAACTCCCGGGCGCCCAACGCCCGCACGATCCCGGCGCGACCTTCGGACACCAGCCGGCGCAGTGCCGGCGGGTGGGAGTCGTCGGCCAGCCAGGCGTCGGACGCGTCGACCGTGGCCTTGTCCACCGCCCAGGACGGGAACAGCCCGATCACGACGGACTGGGCCCGCTCGCTGGTCCGCCGCGCCCACACGTCGGCGACCTGAGCGAAGTACCGCTCCACGTAGTCGCCGAGCAACCCACGCTGGACGGGATGGTTGAAGCCACTGATGACCGCCTCCTGCACCGCGGTGGGCAGCTCGTCGTCGTGCACGGCGCGCTGCCACGCCCGCTCCTTGGCCTCCGCGGTGGGGACCAGCGCACGGGCCCGCTCGGCCTGGCGCTGCCCGGTGGCCGTCGCGTCCCGATCGAGCTCGGAGTCGATCTCGGCCGCGCCGGCCGCGCCGTGCGCCACGACCGCCTGGAGCAGCCGCCAGCGCAGGTCGGTGTCGACGGTGAGGCCGGGGGGTACACCGGCCTCGTTCGCATCCAGCAGCCAGCCGTGCATCCGGTCGACCATCTCCTGCGGGAGCACGCTCGCGGCCAGCGCGTTCACGCAGGTGAGCTGGACGTCGGAGCCAGGTGGGGCGCTGTCGAGTCGCACGCGCAGCGCGTTGGTGAGCAGCGGCCAGCCGCGCTCGGCTGCCCACTGCTCGTCGGCGTAGGACGCCACGGCGGTCTGCGCCTGCAACAACAGCCGCTGCACGACGCCGATCTCGGTCTCGGTACCGAATCCGCCCGCGATCAGCGCGACGAAGTCGCGGGCTTTGAGCTCGGCCTCGCGGGTCATCTCCCACGCCGCTGACCAGCACAGCGTGCGCGGCAGTGGCTCGGCGATGTCGCCGATCCTTTCGATCAGGGTG
This sequence comes from Pseudonocardia sp., assembly GCA_050701055.1. Taxonomy (GTDB): domain Bacteria; phylum Actinomycetota; class Actinomycetes; order Mycobacteriales; family Pseudonocardiaceae; genus Pseudonocardia. Next base: position 10,790 of record JBOHEO010000070.1, read on the forward strand.
GCGAGTGATCCCGGATCGAGCCGCAACGCGCAGTAGGTGAGATCGTCGTCATTGACCAGCACGAGCTGCCCGCGCGGCACGCCGACCAGCTCGGGCACCTCGGTGCGCTCGCCGGTGACGTCCACCTCGACGCGGTGGGTGCGGACCAGCCTTCCGTCCACATCGTCGTAGACCCCGACGGCGATCCGGTGCGTGCGCAGCTCACCGGCGCCCGGCCGCGCGCCGCCCTGGACGACCTCGAAACGGCGGAATACGGCGGCTGGGCCAGCCCCGTCGACCTCGAACGCCGGTCGCAGCAGGTTCAGCCCGGTGGTGCGCAGCCACTGGTTGCCCCAGCCGGACAGGTCGCGCCCGCTCGCCGCTTCCAGCGCGCCCAGCAGGTCGTCGAAGGTGGCGTTGCCCCAGGCGTGCGCCTGGAAGTAGGCGCGCAGGCCGGCGAGGAACGGCTCCAACCCCACGTAGGCCACGAGCTGCTTGAGGATCGACGCGCCCTTGGCATAGGTGATCCCGTCGAAGTTGACCTCGACGGCCTGGAGGTCGGGGATGTCGGCGGCCACCGGGTGCGTCGACGGCAGCTGGTCCTGCCGGTACGCCCAGGACTTCTCGACGTTGGCGAAGGTGGTCCAGGCCTGCGTGTACTCCGTGGCCGTGGCCTGGCAGAGCACCGACGCCCAGGTGGCGAAGGACTCGTTGAGCCACAGGTCGTCCCACCACCGCATGGTGACCAGATCGCCGAACCACATGTGCGCCATCTCGTGCAGCACGGTCTCGGCGCGGCGCTCGTAGAGGAAGCGGGTGACCCGGGAGCGGAAGACGTAGTCCTCCAGGAACGTCACCGCGCCGGCGTTCTCCATCGCCCCGGCGTTGAACTCGGGCACGAACAGCTGGTCGTACTTGCCGAACGGGTACCGGATGCCGAAGTGCTCGTGATAGAAGTCGAAGCCCTGCTTGGTCTCGGTGAACAGCCGTTCGGCGTCCATGTGCTCGGCCAGCGAGGCGCGGCAGTAGATGCCCAGCGGGATGGCGTCGTGCTCGTCGCGCCACTGCGCATACGGCCCGGCGATCAGCGCCACCAGATAGGTGCTCATGATCTCGCTCACGGCGAACCGGTGGACGGCGGCTGCGCCCTCGGGGGTGATCTCGGCGACCGCGTTCGAGATGACCTTCCAGCCGGCCGGCGCGGTGACCGTCAGCTGGTAGCGCGCCTTGAGGTCGGGCTGGTCGAAGCAGGCGAAGAGGCGCTTGGCATCGGCGGTCTCGAACTGGGAGTAGAGGTACACCTCGCCGTCGACCGGGTCGACGAACCGGTGCAGGCCCTCACCGGTGTTCATGTACGCACCCGTCGCGACGACGCGCAGCTCGTTCTCGGCGGCGAGGTCGGGCAGGGTGATGCCGTCGTCCTCGCGGTAACCGGACACATCGAGCTCGGTGCCGTTGAGGGTGGCGGCGCTGACCCCGGTCGCGATCAGGTCGATCCAGCTCGCCGCCCCGGGTTCGCGGCAGCTGAACCGGACCGTGGTCGTCGAGGCGAAGGTGGCGTCGCCGGGCTCGCCGGCGCCATCGGTGAGGTCGAGCTCGACGCGGTAATCGGCGACCTGGAGCAGCGCGGCCCGTCGCTCGGCGTCGGTACGGGTCAGGTTGGGCGGGGCCATGCGGTCTCGGACTCCTTCGGATGCTGGCAGCCGTGGATGTGTAGCGGCGGTGCACGTGACTGCCGATCCAACCACGTGTGCGCGAGAGGTGTCGTGGGAATCGGAGGGTGACCGTGGGAACAGCGCAACCGTCCCGGCGGTTGACCGCTCTGAGGCCGCTGTCCCCATTGATCGGAGACGCCCATGACGAGCATTCAGCCCACCCCGGCCCGCGTCGACTTCTGGTTCGACCCGCTGTGCCCATGGGCGTGGATCACCTCCCGCTGGATCCTGGAGGTCCGCGAGGTGCGCGACATCGAGCTGAACTTCCACGTGATGAGCCTCTCGGTGCTCAACGAGGGCCGCGACCTGCCGGAGAATTACCGGGATCTGATGGTCCACGGGTGGGGCCCGGTCCGGGTCGCGATCGCCGCCGCGAAGGCGCACGGTCCGCAGGTCCTCGAGCCCCTTTACACCGCGATGGGTACCCGCATCCACAACGATGACAACAAGGACCTCGACGTCGTCATCAAGGAGTCCCTGGCCGAGGTGGACCTGCCCGGCAAGCTCGCCGAGGCCGGCACCAGCACCGAGTTCGACGAGGAACTGAAGGTGAGCCACCACCGCGGGATGGACCCGGTGGGGCTCGACGTGGGAACCCCGACCATCCACGTCGACGGCGTGGCCTTCTTCGGCCCGGTACTCTCCCGGATCCCGCGTGGTGCGGACGCCGGCAAGGTCTTCGACGGCGCGCGTCTCCTGGCGGCGTACCCCCACTTCTACGAGCTGAAGCGCACCCGCACCGAGGACCCCCAGTTCGACTGAACGCCGGGCCCACACCCGCGCCGGGCCCACACCTGCAACGAACGGCGCTCTCGTCCAGTAGGTCCGGACGACAGTGCCGCTCGTTGCGCGGATGGGCCCGACCGCAGCCGTGAGCCGCCGTTCGTCGCCGGCTCAGCCGAGCTGCTGGGCGAAGCGGGCGACTGCTGCGGCGAGAGTCCTGTCGAGCAGCTCGCGGATCTCCTCCCACCTGGCGCCCGGTTCATCGCTGAACACAAGCGTCACACTGTCGTTCGGGGTGGAGCGAAGGATCGGGGTCGGAAGCGAGCGGTCCTCGCCGTCAGCGTCCCGCGGCGGTGGGGACTCGGCAAACGCCGTCACCGCCAGGACCCCGGTGTCCCCGTGGCCGACCTTCTGCACCGCCGCAACATACCGCAGTGTGGCGCCGAGTACCGTCAGCTGCAGGCGCGCCCACCAGCTCCCCGACGTGAGGTTGGTGTAGAAGTCCACTTCGCGGGCCGTCCGCACCAGCTGTGCGTGCCAGTAGCGTGACGTGTCATCGGGCGGCGCCGCGGCTATCACCTTGGCTCGGGCCTGGTCGTCCACGGACGCGAACTGGTAGCGGATCCCCTCACCGAGCTCCGTGAGGCGGGCGGTGATCCTCCCGTGCAGGACGGTGGCCAGCTCGTCGGCTCGGATGGTTCGATCCGCCCGATCAGCGTCCCGCAGGGTTCGGAGCCGTTCCGCGTACGCCCGGGCAACGTCGATGACCCCCGCACCCTCGATCGCCGGCTCCACCGGGCGCTCCAGCTCTGAGCGCAATGCCACGATCTCCAGCCGGGAGAACAGCCGGACCAGAGCGCGTAAATTCCCCGTGTTCGCCTCGTCGAGCGCGTCGATGTAGTCCGCCCGCATCGTGCGGTCGACGACGAGCGGTGCGTACCGGGTGCGGAGCAGGACGAGCAGGGTCAGCGCACGGCCTACCCGGCCGTTGCCGTCCTCGAACGGGTGGATGCGGATGAAGCGGTGGTGCAGCCACGCTGCTCGGACGACGGGATGCGCGTCGGTGGTCGCGGCGTACAGCTCCAGCAGACGCTCCATCTGCGACTGGACGTGTTCGGGTGGGGTGTACTCGAGCAGCGATCCGTCCTGGCGGGTCACGTGGTTCGCGTGCTGCTTCCACCCACCATGGCGAAGCGGCACCTGCAGGGCGCGGCCGAGCTGGTCTCGCGCTGAGTACGTGATCTGTTCCCGGCAGACCAGGTGGTGCAACTGCCGGATGAAATGCAGGGTGAGGTCCTGCCCGTCGCGCACCGCTTCGGCGAGGAACTCCAACGCCTCGTGCTGGGACTGGATGATCGCGAGAGCGTCGCTGTCCAGACCGCCCTCGCGGGCAGCGACATCTGCGGTCAGGCCCTCGGCGACGAGTGCCTCCGTGATACCCCAGTCGACGTCGTAGAGCCGCTCGATGATGCCCGTCTCGATGGCGTGCCGGCGCAGGCTGCGCCGTCTCGCCTCGGTGAACTCGGCGGGAGCGACGCTCACCAGTGCCTCCTCCCAAGCCGCACGCAGCGCGTCGACCGACGCGAGCAACTGCTCGAGATCGCCGTTCACGGGAGGAAGCGGTTCGACCTCCGTCCATCGGTCGACGGCATCGCGGGACATGGCGCGCACGATAGACCCGCCCATCAGTGCAGCGGTCAACCCGCTCGCCCCGTTCGGGGGCTACAAGCAGAGCGGCAACGGCCGCGAGCTCGGCCGTTACCGGCTTGGAGGAGTTGCGTGAGGTGAGTCGATCCAGCGGGTTCTCCCGTTCGGCCCCATGGGTGGGGTCCCGGTACCTACGCTGCGGAAGTTCCGGTGCGTCTGGAGGGTGCCGTGTCACGGCGTGTCTGCGCGATCCCGGCCGCATCGCCTCGCCTGCGGCGGTTCGCGCCCCACAGCCTCGTCGCCGCGATAGTGCTGGGTGCCGTCCTGGCCTGGGGCGGGCAACCGGTCCCGAACCCATCCGATCAGGCCGTGATCGACGGGCCGCTCCGGGTGGGCGCCGACGGGCGGAGCTTCACCGGCTCCGGCGGCGAGCCGTTCTTCTGGCTCGCGGACACCGCATGGAGCCTGTTCACGGACCTCAGCCGGTCGGAGGCGCAGGCCTACCTCGACGCCCGCGACGAGCAGGGCTTCACGGTCATCCAGACCGCGGTGCTGGTCGGGCGAGCCGGTGGAGCCAGGGCGAACCAGTACGGCGACCGGCCCCTGACCCTCGGTCGTCCGGACGTTACCGAGGGCGCCGGCGTCGGCGACACGGAGTACGACTACTGGGATCACGTCGACTTCGTGATCGCGGAGGCCGCCCGGCGGGGCCTGGTCGTCGGACTCCGACCCGTGTGGGGCGACGTCGATGAGCCGTTGACGGCGGATCAGGCGGACGCCCTCGGCCGGTTCCTCGATGAGCGCTACGGCGAGTCTCCCGTGGTCTGGATGCTGGATGGGTCCACTGCCGAGGTCGGGGACGCGTGGCCCGCCCTGGCCGCCGGCGAGCGGCTCGATGTTCAGCTGCTCGACAGCCGGCGTGGCGCGCGCTGCCGCCACGAGGACCCGAGCCGTGACGTCATCGGCACCGCGTACGGCTCGGGCCGGCCTTTCGTGGACGGTGAGCCGGTTCTCGAGGGTGAGGTCCTGTGCCGGGACGGCGAGGGCTACGCGACGCCGCTCGACGTCCGTCGCGACGCCTACGGTGCGGTGTTCGGCGGGGCGGCGGGGTACACCTACGGCCACCGGGCCGTGGCGCAGTTCGGCAGCGCGTCGGATGGGCGCGGTGGGTGGTCCCTGGCACTCCAGGCCCCGGGCGCGATCCAGATGCGGCACCTGCGGGCGTTGGTCGAGTCGCGGCCGCGGCTCGAGCCCGACGCGGGCAGGCTGGTCGGGTCCGGGCCGATCCAGGCGGCGCTGGCGCCGGACGGCTCGACGGCGATGGCGTACACCGCTACCGGCCAGGAGATCGATCTCGACCTGGACGCGCTGTCCGGATACCTCGCGCAGCCCTGGTGGTACGACCCCCGCACCGGGGAGGCCCTCGGGCTTGCGGCGGTGCCGAGCAGCGGGACCGTCCGGTTCAGCCCGCCCGGCGCGGGGTCCGAGCAGGACTGGGTACTGGTCGTCGACGACGTCGACGCCCGTCGCGCGGCACCCGGCGAACCAGCCGGCCGCGATGGCTCTGACCTGCGCTCCGCTCCCGAGGATCTGTCCGGTGCCGCCGGCCACGACCTCGACGCTCCGTCGGACGTCGGGCCCGGTGCCGCACAATCAGCGCCTTCACCTCAGCCAGATACCCTTACCGGTGATGAACGCGCCCGTTGAGGAGTCCCCCACCCGTATCGGTGATCGCTACCGGCTCGAGGAGCGGATCGGTGCGGGCGCGATGGGTGCGGTCTGGCGAGGCACCGACGAGTTGCTCAACCGCACGGTCGCGCTCAAGGAGCTGCTCGTCGTCGCCGTGGAGCCCACAGCCGCCGGTGCGGACGCCCTGGAGGAGTCCCGCCAACGCATCCTGCGTGAGGGTCGGATCGGGGCCCGGCTCCAGCACCCGCACGTGATCAGCATGTTCGACGTCGTCGTGCACGACGACCGTCCCTGGCTCGTCATGGAGTACCTGCCGTCGCGGTCGCTGGCCGCGGTGCTGACCGAGCGGGGGCCGATGGATCCCCGGGAGGCCGCCGAGGTGGGCCGGCAGGTGGCCGACGGGCTGGCCGCCGCCCACGCCGCGGGGGTCGTGCACCGCGACATCAAACCCGGCAACGTCCTGCTGGCCGACGACGGGCGGGTCAAGCTCACCGACTTCGGGGTCTCCCGAGCCGTCGACGACGTCCAGCTCACCCGCACGGGGATGATCGCGGGCACGCCCGCATTCCTGTCTCCCGAGGTGGCGCGCGGTGGCGAACCCACAGCCGCGGCTGATGTCTTCGCCCTCGGTGCCACCCTGTACGCGGCCGTGGAGGGCCACCCCCCGTTCGGCCTTGACGACAACGCCTACGCGCTGCTGCACAAGGTGGCCACCGGCGATGTGCGCCCACCCGAGCGGGGCGGCCCGTTGACCGCGCTCCTCATGCGGCTGCTCAGCACCGACCCCGCGGACCGGCCCAACGCGCTCCAGGCGCGGGACACCCTTGCCGCGATCTCGGCAGGCCAGCCTCCGCCCCGCCCGGGACCGGTTCCCGGCAGTCCGGCGACGGCGGTACTCGACCAGGTACTCGTCCAGGACCGCGTCCCCGGTTCCGTCCCGGATCGTGGCTCTGTCCCGGATCGTGGCCGCGTCCCGGATCGCGGCTCCGGTCCCGCCACGGTTGCCGCCGCGCCCCCTTTCCGTCCGTGGTCCCTTATCGGGGGCCGCCCGGTTCGCAGCTCCGGTCCCGCCACGGCCGCCGCCACACCGATGGTGCGTCGGGTCGCCGCCACACCGATGGTGCGTCGGGTGATCACCGGTCGTCATCGGACGCCGATGCTGGTTGCCGTGTTCGCCCTGCTACTCGTCGCGGGGATCCTGGGCTGGGTCCTCCTGAGCGACCCGGCAGCGTCCCCGGACGTGCCGCCGGTGGCCCAACCGACGACATCGGCGCCCGTGAGCCCGTCGCCGCAGACAAGCCCCGCGCCGGAACCGAGACCCCAGCCGCCACCCGCGGTCTCCGGCCCGGTCGCGTTCGTGCAGAGCTACTACGCTCTCCTGCCCGAGAACACCGATGCGGCGTTCGCGATGCTCAGCCCAGCCGCACAGCAGGCTTCGGGTAGTGGGGGGAAGAGCAGCTATGACGCCTTCTACGCGCGGATGGAATCGGTCACCTTGGAAGATGTGCGGGCCGTGGGTGACAACACGGTGGAGGCCAGGGTCGTGTTCGACGAGCGGGACGGCCCGACCACGGCTGACAACTACCGGTTCGTGATGTCGACCGGCGCTGACGGTGCCACGACCATGGCGTCGTTCAGCACGTTCTGACCTCAGAAACGTGTTGGCGAGCTTCGAGCCCTCTCGGGCGACCTAGAAGGTAGATGTGGTTGCTCCCCTTTCCCCGTCCGACCATCTCCACGACCGACAGCACGTTCTGACCGTCAGACGGGCAGGTTGATCTCGCAGACATGCACCGCGACGCCGGTGACCACGATGTCGAGGTGCGACGCGACGGTGGTGGCCACGGCCTGCTGGACGTCGGCGACGACATCGACCGCCGGCCTGCGGCCGTCGGTGACGAGCCTGATGTCGATCGTGGCCGCGCGGTCGTGGATCTCGGCTTCGACGCCGGCGAGGTCGGGGTAGGGCTCGCCGGTGACGCGTTCCCAGAGCTCCCGGCTGAGCTGCTGGACCAGGCCCCAGAGGCGGGGCTGGAGGCGGGCAACCCCGGGTACGGCCCGGGCGACGGCGGCGGCGACGGCGGCGACGTGGAGGTCCAGGATCGTGTCGGGTTCGCCGACGAGGTCCGCGCTCACCTGGTCTCCTCGGGCCACAGATCGACCACCTCCAGATCGATGGTATCGGCGAACAGGCCGACCTGGCCGGTGAGCGCGGCGCCGATTCGCCGGCGGATGTCGCTGAGCAGTTGCTCGGCCGGCCCGGTGCCGTAGCGCAGGGACAGCGACATTCGGACCTGCACGGCGGGGATGCGGTCCGGATCGACCGTGATGCGGCAGCTGCGGGCCCGCACGCCGGGGACGGTGTCGGCGGCGTAGCGCAGGACTGCGGCCACGGCCTGCTCGGAGATGTCCGCGGGACCCAGCTCGGCGGGCAGCGGCAGGACGTCGCGGTGGCGCAGTTCGGAGCGTGCGGCCTGCATGACCCGGTCGAGCAACGCGGGTGGGGGCTCGGCGGTGTCCTCGACCAGGGCCTGGGTGGCCGCGGACAGGTTCTCCAGGCTGAGCCGGGCTGTGGCGCAGTGCTCACAGCACCGGCCGTGCTCGTCGAAGTGGCCCGCTTCGAGGTCGGCGAAGACGTTCTCGACCAGTCGCCCGCAGGGCAGCGGATGCCCGTTGACTCGGCTGTTCACCGCCATGGCTGCATCAACTCCGCCAGTTGGACTCGTGCTCGGGACAGGCGTCCCCGTACCGCGTGGGGGGTGGTCGCGAGGAGCTGGGCGATCTCCGCATACGACCGACCGTGCACCTCCCGTAGAAGCCACACCGCCCGTTGGTTCGACGGCAGCCGGGCCAGCGCGGCGGTCAGGGCCTCGCGCTGCTGGGCGGCTTGGGCTGCACACTGTGGATCTTCGGATGGAACCTGGGTCGGGGTGGTGTCGTCGAGCTCGATGGTGGGACGCCGTGTGCGGAGCAGGTTCAAGCAGCGGTTGGTCGTGGTCCGGTACAGCCAACCGACCATGGCGGCGTCCTCACGGATCTCGGGTAGTCGCCGCCATGCGGTCACGAACACCTCCTGCAGGATGTCTTCGGCATCCCCGGTGCTCGCTGTCATGCGCAGCGCCAACCGGTACAGCTGCCGCTGGTATCGCCGGACCAGCGCCTCGAATGCGCGCAGGTCCCCCTCGCGGGCCCGGGCGACCAACGTGGCGTCGTCGAATCCAGCCGGACCCGACACCTGTTGAGTCGGTTCCGCGGTCGTCTGCTCCGCCGGAGCCGGTTGCCCCACCCCCACACCTCCGCCGCCAGTCGTCGTCACTGGTCCAGACACGATGGACGTCTCGATGCTCACGGCCACGCTCCGTTATCTTGGGTGATCTAAGTCACTGACGCGGCTCCGTGACATCGGAGGGAGCAGCGGTGTCCTTCGTGATATCGACCCCGATCGCCGGGTTCTGGACAGCCAAAGGAGACACCATCATGACCAACCCTTCGGGTGCCGACGCCGGCTCGGCCACACCGGCCACCACCACCACCACAAGGCCGAGCGGCTCCTCGTCGCTGAGCACCGACCAGGGCCGGACCCAGATCGCCGACACCGTCGTATCCAAGATCGCCGGGCTCGCTGCGCGCGAGATCAGCGGCGTGTATGCCCTCGGCGGCGGCGCCGCCCGCGCGTTCGGCGCGATCCGGGAGCGGATCCCCGGCGCCAGCAGCAACCACAGCCAGGGTGTGGGGGTGGAGGTCGGCGAGAAGCAGGCCGCGATCGACCTGGACCTCGTCGTGGAGTACGGCGTCGGGATCAGCGAGTTGGCGGTCGCGATCCGCCGCAACGTCATCGGCGCGATCGAGCGGATGACCGGCCTGGAGGTCGTTGAGGTCAACATCGTCGTCAACGACGTCCACATCCCCTCCGACGACGACAACACCATTGATGTCCAGCCGCTCGGGCCGCCGCGGGTCGCGTGAACACCGCCGTACCGTACGCCGGTCATCGACCGCCCGGACGCCTCAGCGCTACATCCGCACAAGGAGCCCCTTCCGTGAACGCCACCCTGCTCGGACTCATCGCCGGCCTCGCGCTCGGTTTCGCGGGTGCCTTCGGCGGTTTCGGTGCCTTCCTCATCGTGGCGCTGTTCGGCGCGCTCGGGTTGCTGGTCGGGCGCTACCTCGACGGTCAGCTGGACCTGTCCGGGATGACCGGGGGCCGTGAGCGCGGGCGCCGGTTGTGAGCGGCTCCGGCACCCTGGCCCCGGTCGATACGGGCCCGGCCACCGGCGCCGCGGCTGACCGGCGCCGAGGACTGGCCGCGCCCGGTGAGCGCGGCGAGCTGCGCATCGATCCGCGGGTGGTGGAGAAGATCGCCGCTGCGGCGGCCATGGGGGTCGACCATGTCGGTGGGGCGGCCCGCCGGGTACTCACCATGGCCCTGGGCTCCGACGAGTCCGCGGACCGGCCTCAGGTGGCTGCCCGCGTGGACGGCGCCACCATCACGGTGCAGGTCCTGTGCTCGGTGGCCTACCCGGCGCCGGTGGCCACTGTCACCGAGCGGCTGCGCAGCCATCTGATCGAGCGGATCGACGCGCTGACCGGGCTGCAGACCCGACAGGTTGACATCACAGTCAGCGCCCTGACCACCGTCCGGGCGGCTACCCGCCGGAAGCTCGAATGATCCGCCGTCCGCGACGCAGCCTGCCGGCCACTCTGGTCGCCGTGGCGCTGCTCGCCGCCGCGTTCCTGGTCGCGGTGTCCTGCGGCCAGCTACTGCTCGACCAGGCACCGTTGCTGCCGTTCGCCGCCGTCGCCGAGACCGGCGCCGCGTTCACCTGGAACCAGGTCATCGTGCTCGCCGCCGCCGCCGCGGTGGCGGTCCTGGGCCTGGGCCTGATGGTGGCCGCGCTCTCCCCGGGTGCCCCCACAGTTATCGCCCTCGCCCCCCGCGACGGCCAGCCTGACGCAGGCGCCACCCGGCGCAGTCTCGCCCGCGCCCTGACCGTGGCCGCTCGCCACGTCGACGGCGTCGACAAGGCATCGGTACGGGTCCGACGGCGGACCGTCACCGCTGCCGTCCGCACCCCGCTGCGCGACGCCGCGGACCTGCCCGAGCAGGTGCGCACGGCCGTCACCGAGCGCCTCGACGACATCGCGCCGGCACAGCGTGCCCAGGTCCGGGTCCGCACCACCACCAGGAGTACCTGATGGCCGCCACGAACCGGCCCGCGGCACTCAACCGGACCCTGCTCGCCGTCATCGGACTGATCCTGCTCGCCGCGGGCGCCTTCGGCCTGCTTCTCGGGCTCGGCGTGCTCCGCGGCGTCCTGCCCGGGCTCGACCCTGCTGCGCCCCTGATCCCGCCTGGCGTGGGGGTTCAGGGATGGGTGCCCTACGCCACGATCGTCGCCGCGACCCTGATCGGTCTGCTGTGCCTGCGCTGGCTCCTCGCCCAGGCCCTCCGCAGGCCCACGACCGGCACCTGGCGGCTGCATCACGATCCCGCCCGCGGGACCACGCTTCTTGCCGCCGACACCGTCGCCGACGCGGTCGCCGCCGACATCGAGGCCTACCCCGGCGTGTCCAAGGCCTCGGCCGTCCTCACCGGCACCCGAGCGCGACCCACCCTCCACCTGGACGTGACCACCGAGGAGAACATCCCGGTGACCGCCCTGCGCGACCGCATCGCCGGCCACGCCCTGCCCCGGCTCTGCCGAGCACTCGGCAGGGACACCGTGCCGGCCGAACTGCTCCTGCGCATCGACACGGCCGGCCCCAGCACCACCCGAACCCGCTAGCTAGGCGATCTGCTCGCCCATCTCACCCACGTGCGCGGTGACCCAGCCGACCACCTCACGGACGTACACCGCCCGGTTCTCCCGGCCGCGCACCTCGTGACCCTCGTCGTCGAACACCAGGAACGACGGTGACGCGCCACGTTCGCGCAGCGCGGCCACCACCTGCTGGGCCTCGCTGAGCGGCACGTTCGTGTCATGTGCTCCGTGCACGACGAGCAGGGGCGCGGTGATCCGGTCGACCCGGTGGATCGGTGAGAGGGCGACGAGCAGCGCGGTGTCGGTCTCCGGGTCGCCGTACTTGGTGGTGGCCGCGGCGGCGATCCACGGCTCGGTGTTGGCGAAGAAGGTGACGAAGTCGGAGATGCCGCAGACGTCGACCCCGACCTGGAACAGCTCGGGGAACGACGCGAGTGCCGCGAGCGTGAGGTAGCCGCCGTAGGAGCGCCCGGACAGCCCGATCCGGCTGGGCACGGCGAGTCCGGCGCCGATCAGGTAGTCGACCGTGGCGCGCACATCGGTGATCGCGGCGAACCGGCGTTCGTGGTCGTCGGCCTGGGAGAAGGTGCGTCCGTATCCTCCCGAGCCGCGGACGTTCGGCGCGAACACCGAGATGCCCTCGGCCGCCAGGGCCTGGAACAGCGGCTGGAACACCGGTCGCTCCTGCGCCTCCGGCCCACCGTGCAGCCAGATCAGCGTCGGCATCGGGCCGACTGCTCGGTGGTTCGCCCCCCTGAAGAGCCAGCCGCTGAGCGCGAGTCCGTCCTCGGCCGGAAACCCGTGCAGCGCCGGGGCGACCAGGGTATCGACGGCGGGGTCGGGCTGGGCGGGCAGCAGCGCGGTCACCCCCGTGCCGGGGTGAGCAGAGCCCATCCCGATGCGTTCGAGGTCGATCCGGCTCAGCCGCGGTGACACCGTGGAGCCTTCGCTCGCGACCAGCAACGCGCACCCGTCACGGGTGAACGCCGCGCCGGTGACGACCGCGCCGGGCGGTGCCGGCAACGGATCGAGCAGGCCGGCCCGCAGGTCCAGCAACTCGACCTCGCTGCGGCCGGCCACGTTCCAGACCAGCGCGGCGCGCGCGCCGGCCGGGTCGAGCGCCACGAGGTCGAGGTCGTCGTCGGGGCGTTCGGCGATCAGATGGACCAGCGGCGGCTGCCCATCGCCGGTGACGGTGACGGCGAGCAGCGCGGCGCGTTCCCGGCCGGCGTCGGTGTGCACGTAGAGATGCGTGCCCGTGACGCCGAAGCGGGCATCGGCGACGGTCGCGTCACCGCCGGGCAGCAGTTCGGTGCGCCGCCCGGAGCGCAGGTCGATCAGCTCGAGGCTGCGGGCGCCACGGCGGCCGAGCCGGACGACCGCGCGCCGGCCGTCGCCGCTCACGGCGCACACC
>JBOHEO010000071.1:0-23532 GCA_050701055.1 Pseudonocardia sp.
AGCTCCGGGATGAACTGGTATGCGCTCGCGCCGGTGCCGATGACCGCGATCCGCTTGCCGGTCAGGTCCACCGAGTGGTCCCACTGAGCGGAGTGGAATGACGGCCCGGCGTAGCTGTCCCGTCCCGGTATATCCGGTATGTGCGGGCGGTTGAGCTGGCCGACGGCACTGATGAGCACGGTACTCTCGGCCGTCCCCTCCCCCTCCGGGGTGCGCAGCACCAGCCGCCACCGACACCGCTCGTCGTCCCATTCGGCCCGGCGGACTTCGTTGTCGCAGCGGATGTGCTCGTAGAGCCCGAATTCTTTGGCGAATTCCCGGAAGTAGTCCAGCAGGATCTCCTGAGTGCAGAAGTAGTGCGGCCAGTCAAGCTTGGCGGCAAAGGAGTAGTTGTAGAGATGGCTGGGCACATCGACGCGACAGCCGGGGTAGCGGTTCTCGTACCAGGTGCCCCCGACGTCATCGTTCTTCTCATAGATCACGAATGGCACACCCAGCTGCGTCAGGCGGTACCCGGCCAGCAAGCCACTCATCCCGGCGCCGATGATGGCCACGCTGACATCGGCGGGCGGCGCAAGGTCATCGGCGTTCCAGCGGGGGGCCTTCGGGTCCTGGCCGGGAATCATGATCTCTTCGGCCAGCAGCGGCAGCAGGTCCTCGGCATCGGCACCCATCGCCCAGGTGGCGATGTCTCGAAGCAGTTCGGGACTCGGCGGGGGCGGGGGCGCGGCCCCGCTGTCCCGGAAGCGGATAAGGGCGCGCAGTGCCGCCGCCCGTGCCTCGGTCTGCTGATCCGGGGACAGCCCGCCCTGTGGTTGGAGCAACCACCCATTGATGCGGCTGTTGTCGGGCAGGAGGGACCGGTCACCGGTGAGGTGCGCCACAGTCATCAGCAACGCGGGAATCTCGGCGCTGTGCAGGTGGGCGCGCAGGGTGTCGTCATCGACGGTAAGAGGGCGGATCGACGCGTCGAGCATCATCAGCGGCGCCTTCGGATGTGAGTACGGCTCGGGATGTGGATAGGGCGCGGGGCGGCCACCGGCCCCGGTGCGGTGCGGTGCGGTGCGGTGCGGCTGCCAAGCACACCGCACACTTATCGGAGCAGACTAGAACTCCGTTCGAGCCGAGCTGGCTTTTCGTTCGTGAACCGGTCCATAGCACGCCACGACCGGCCTTCGACCGATGCTTGAGTCCAGGGCGCCAACCTGTTGTCGGTCACCGCGGAAATTCGTGACCGTACGGGGAGATTCGTGACGGTGGCTCTACTCGACAAGAGGTGACGTGCTGCGATGTTCTGTTCCACGGCTTTCCTGGGCACCTGGAGCGTCCGATGACGCGACGTGTCGTCATTACCGGTATCGGTGTGCTCACCCCCGGCGGAAAGGGCACCAAGGAGTTCTGGGACCTGCTGATGTCAGGCCGGACGGCGACGCGGCGGATCTCTTTCTTCGACCCTTCACCCTACCGCTCGCAGGTTGCTGCGGAGGCCGACTTCGACCCGGTGGCCGAGGGCCTGACCCCGCGCGAGATTCGCCGGATGGACCGAGCCACCCAGTTCGCCAGGGTCTGCGCGCGCGATGCCCTGGCGAACAGCGGACTCGATGCCGGCGCGCTGGACCCGCACCGGGTGGGCGTCAGCCTCGGTAGCGCGGTCGCCGCTGCGACGAGCCTGGAGCGGGAGTACCTCGTGCTCTCCGACGCCGGTCGGAAATGGCTGGTCGACGAGGACTACCTGTCCCCGCACATGTTCGACTACCTCGTCCCGAGCGTGATGCCGGCCGAGGTCGCCTGGACCGTGGGCGCCGAGGGGCCGGTCACCCTGGTGTCCAACGGCTGCACGTCGGGCCTGGACTCGGTCGGTCACGCGGCGGCGCTGATCCGCGAGGGCAGCGCCGACGTCATGCTGGCCGGGGCGTCCGACACGCCGATCACTCCGATCGTGGTGGCCTGTTTCGATGCGATCAAGGCCACCACCCCGCGCAACGAGGACCCGGCGCATGCGTCCCGGCCGTTCGATAACTCCCGCAACGGTTTCGTGCTCGCCGAGGGCGCCGCGATGTTCGTGCTCGAGACCTACGAGCACGCGCGCCGGCGGGGTGCGCATATCTACGCGGAGATCTCCGGCTACGCCACACGATGCAACGCCTACCACATGACCGGGCTCAAAGCCGACGGCCGGGAGATGGCCGAGGCGATCCGAGTAGCGATCGACGAGTCCCGGATCGACCCGACCGCGGTGGACTACATCAACGCCCACGGCTCGGGAACGATACAGAATGACCGGCACGAGACCGCGGCGTTCAAACGCAGCCTCGGTGAGCACGCGTACAAGACCCCGGTGAGCTCGATCAAGTCGATGGTCGGACATTCCCTCGGCGCCATCGGATCGATCGAGATCGCCGCCTCGGTGCTGGCGATCGAGCAGTGCGCGGTGCCGCCGACGGCGAACCTGCACCGGACCGATCCCGAGTGCGACCTGGACTACGTGCCACTGGTTGCCCGCGAGCACCAGGTGGACACGGTGCTGACCGTCGGCAGTGGTTTCGGTGGTTTCCAGAGCGCGATGGTGCTGCGCCGTCCGGCGGGGGCGACGGGATGACGAACTCCGTGGTGGTCACCGGTCTGGGCGTGGTCGCCCCTAATGGACTCGGCACCGAGCGCTACTGGGAGGCCACCCTGCACGGTCGCAGCGGCATCAGCAGGCTCACCCGGTTCGACGCCGCCGAATACCCGGCACAGCTCGCCGGCCAGATCCTCGACTTCGACGCCGCCGAGTACCTGCCCAGCAGGCTGCTGCCGCAGACCGACGTGTCCACCAGGCTGGCTCTGGTCGCCGCGGAGTGGGCGCTGGACGACGCGAAGGTCGACACCGCAGCCCTGACCGACTACGACATGGGGGTCGTCACCTCCAACGCCGCTGGCGGGTTCGATTTCACCCACCGCGAGTTCAAGAAGCTCTGGTCGCAGGGCTCGCGGTCGGTCAGCGTGTACGAGTCCTTCGCCTGGTTCTACGCGGTGAACACCGGTCAGATCTCGATCCGGCACGGCATGCGCGGGCCCAGTAGCGCGCTGGTCGCCGAGCAGGCCGGCGGGCTGGACGCGGTGGGGCACGCCCGGCGCACCGTGCGGCGCGGCACACCGCTCGTGGTGACCGGTGGCGTCGACTCGGCCTTCGACCCGTGGGGCTGGGTGTCCCACCTCGCCAGTGGCCGGGTCAGCCGGGTGCCGGATCCGCGGTACGCGTACCTGCCCTTCGACGCCAATGCCGGTGGTCACGTACCCGGTGAGGGCGGCGCCATCCTGGTGCTCGAGGACGCCGAAGCGGCGCAGCGGCGGGGCGCCCCCCGGGTGTACGGGGAGATCGCCGGTTACGCGTGCACGTTCGACCCACCGCCGGGATCGGCGCGCCCGCCGGGGCTGCGGCGATCAGCGGAGCTCGCGCTCGCCGACGCCGGGCTCACCGCGGCGGACATCGACGTCGTGTTCGCCGACTCCGCCGGCGTTCCCGACCTGGACCGTGCTGAGGCTGCGGCGATCAGCGGGCTCTTCGGCCCGCACGCCGTTCCGGTCACGGCGCCGAAGGCGCTCATCGGCCGGCTGCTGTCCGGAGGGGGCCCACTCGACCTGGTCGCCGCGTTGCTGTCGATCAGGGATGGCGTGATCCCGGCGACCGCGGGGACCACCGAGGTACCGGAGGACTACCTGATCGATCTGGTTCGAGGCGAGGACC
The DNA here is from genome assembly GCA_050701055.1 of Pseudonocardia sp. Classification (GTDB taxonomy): domain Bacteria; phylum Actinomycetota; class Actinomycetes; order Mycobacteriales; family Pseudonocardiaceae; genus Pseudonocardia. The sequence continues at coordinate 3,731 of JBOHEO010000071.1, forward strand.
GGCCCGGCCTGGTCCGCGCCGCACTCGTGCTCGCCCGCGGCCGGTGGGGTTTCAACTCCGCTGTGGTCGTCCGGGCGGTGCACGGTTGACACCCAACGAACACACCCTACCAAGGAGTTAATCATGAACAAGATCACCATTACCGACCTGCGCCGGATCCTCATCGCCTGCGCCGGTGACGTCGAGACCGCTGAGCTGAGCGGCGATATCTCCACGATGGAGTTCGACGACCTGGGTTACGACTCGCTGGCACTGATGGAGACCGCGACACGCATCGAGACGGAGTTCGGGGTGCGCATCCCGGAGGAGCAGATCGCTGAGGTCACGACACCACAGGAGCTGCTCGACCTGGTCAACACGAGCCTGGTGGACGCCGCATGACACCGCCACGCACCCACACCATGGAGCACGCCCGCATCGTGCACGCGCCGGCGGTGGTGCTCTACGAGCTGGTGGCCGACGTGTCCCGCTGGCCAGTGATCTTCGGACCGAGCCTGCACGTGCGCCACCTCCAGCGCGGTCCGACGCGCGAACGCTTCGAGCTCTGGGCGCTGGTGGGCGGTCAGGTGAAGACCTGGACCTCGCGACGCACGCTGGACGCGTCGGGCCTGCGCATCACCTTCGAGCAGGAGCGCAGTCACGCGCCGATCATGTCGATGGGCGGCGCCTGGTCTTTCCGGGCATTGCCCGGTGGCCGGACCCAGGTGGTGCTCGACCATCACTTCTCCGCCGACGGGCAGCGGGTGATCGACTGGATTGCGGCCGCGGTCGACCGCAACAGCGAGGAGGAGCTGGCCGCGCTGGGGAGGATCGCCGAGCTGGACGCGCCGGTGTCGGAGATCATCGACACCTTCGACGACACCGTACGGCTCTCCGGCAGCGCCGCCGACGCGTACACCTTCATCAACCGCTCGGACGAGTGGCCCGACCGGTTGCCGCACGTACGCCGAGTCCTGCTGCGCGAGGAGCGGCCGGGGGTGCAGCACATGGAGATGGACACGGTGACAGCAGACGGCAGCGCGCACACCACGACGTCCGTGCGGCTCTGCTTTCCCTCCGAGCAGATCGTCTACAAGCAGCTCGTGCCACCGGCCATGCTCCTCGGCCACAGTGGCTCATGGCATTTTGCCGACGTGCCCGGCGATTCGGCCGGCGCGGTGGTGACCGCCCGGCACACGGTGGCGATCAACCCGTCCGCGGCGCGCGAGGTGCTCGGGGCGGACAGCACCCTCGCCGATGTCCGGCACTACCTCCGGGAGGCGCTCGGCGGCAACGGGCGCGCCACGCTGGCCCAGGCCGGCAGTTACGCGGAGTCTCGGTCGGTCGTCCCGGCGGAGTGGAGGAGTGCCCGGTGACCGCCCGCACCGCGCCGCACCACGTCCGGACCGCGGATCCCCCGCGCATGGTGGAGGTGGCCGACGACGTCCATGCCTACGTTCAGCTGCCCGGTGGCTGGTGTGTGAGCAACGCCGGCGTTGTCGTCAGCCCCGACGGTGCGCTCGTCATCGACACCCTCGCCACCGAGAGCCGGGCGAAACGGCTCGTCGAGGCGGTCGATGCGCTGCGGCCAGGACCGACCCGCATCGTGGTGAACACCCACCACCACGGCGATCACCACTTCGGCAACCACGCCTTCGGGCCGGCCGCGGTCGTCATCGCCCATGAGCTCGCCCGCGCCGAGATGGCCGAGGCGGGGCTGACGTTGACCTCGCTGTGGCCGGAGCTGGAGTGGGGTGCGATTCGGGTGCGGCTGCCTTCGGTCAGCTTCACCGACCGGCTCACCCTGCACAGCGGGCAACGCCGGGTGGAGTTGATCCACGTAGGTCCCGCGCACACCACGAACGACGTCGTGGTCTGGCTGCCCGACGACGAGGTGCTCTTCGCCGGGGACGTGTTGCTGTCCGGGGCCACACCGTTCATCCTGATGGGCTCGCTGCGTGGGTCACTGGACGCGGTGACGATGCTGTCCCAGCTCGGCGCCCGCACGGTCGTCTGCGGGCACGGCCCGGTCGCCGGCCCGGAAGTCTTCGAGCAGACCCTCGCGTACCTGCGGTGGATCGAGCGGCTGGCGGCCGAGGGGGTGGCACACGGCCTGCACCCACTTGAGCTCGCCCGGTCCACCGACCTCCACGAGTTCGGCGAACTGCTCGACCCGGAACGGATCGTCGGCAACCTGCACCGTGCCTATGCCGAACTGGACGACGGTGAGCGGGGCCGGCCACTCGACATCCTCACCATCTTCGGCGAAATGATCGCCTACAACGATGGGCGCCTCCCCACATGCCTGGCCTGAGCACCCGGTCCGGCTGCGCACGGCATACCACTCGGCCACCGCTGGAGGGCAGCATGGTGATCTCAGCACAGCTCAAGGCCGGCACGACGAGCCCGCCTACCACTGACTCCACGGCATTTCGGGACGCGATGGCCCGCTTCCCGAGCGGTGTCACCATCGTGACGACGCACGACGACAGCGGCACGCCCCACGGCTTCACGGCCAGCTCGTTCTGCTCCGTCTCCGCCGAACCACCGCTGGTGCTCGTCTGCCTGGCCAGGTCGGCGAACTCCTATCCGGTCTTCGTCCGCAGCAATCGTTTCGCCATCAGTATTCTGCAGGCCGACCACGTGGAGGTCGCCCGACGATTTGCCAGCAAGAATACTGAGAAGTTCGCGTGCGGCGAGTTTGCGCGAACCGCGAGTGGGGCAACAGTGCTGGAGACCGCATCGGCCGTCGTCGAATGTTCGGTTTACCGCCGGTACGAGGCCGGCGATCACATGATCATGGTGGGCGCGGTGGAGCACGTATCGCTCACCGACGTGCGGGCCCCCGTCGTCTACTTCGATCGCGAATTCAACACTATCTGCTCAACGTTATGCAACAGCCATATCGCGTAAAGGCATCCGACGACCGAGGGCGCGCAAGGACCCCCACCGGCCAGTGGAACCGGGACCCACCGGACGCGCCGTCGGGCACCCGATCCCAGCCACTGACCAGCCCGCTGGGAGCCCCTGACCAACCCGCTGGGTCAGCTCACGAGGATCTCCTGCTGGAGCTGTATCGCCTCGACCGACGGCTCCAGCCCGAGCTCGTCACCCAGCAGGCGGCGGAGTTTCTGGTAGGTGTCCAGCGCCTCGCCCCGGCGCCCCGAACGGTGCAGCGCCTGCATGAGCCGGATGTGCACCCATTCATGCAGGTGATGTGTCTTGGTGAGCGAACGGAGTTCGGCGATGACCTCATGGTGTCGCCCGGTCTCCAGGTCGATCTCTATCCGTAGGGACAGGGCCTCGATACGCTGCTCCTCGAAAAAGGCCACATGACCCTGCAGTCGGGGACCCGCCGAGACGTCCGCGAGCATTGATCCGCGCCACAACGACAGCGCACTCCGAAAGAGATCCGACGCCTGGAATGCGTCACCACGACGCAGCGCTTCTCGGCCATCGGCCATGATCTGGAGAAAGCGGAATACGTCCACGTTCTCCCGGGGTACCGTGAGGATGTATCCGGCGGGACACGTGGCCAGAATCTTTCTACCCCGCGCCGCTTCCTTGCTCCGGCTCAGGACCTGACGAAGGTGGTAAACATAGGTTTGCATGGTGGTCTTCGCGCTCCTGGGCGGCCCCTCCGGCCAGAGCTCATCGATGAGTTGTTCCGTGCTCACCATGGATCCGGCACTGGCGGCCAGCAAGGCCAGCACTTGCCTGGGCTTGGCCGCGGTCGGCGTGAGCGTCGAGCCACCCTCCGTGACCTCCAGCGGGCCCATGAGGTTAAGGTACATCGTCTCATCCTCCTATCCCCGCATGTTGCCAGCGGAGTCGTCTCCCTGTTGTCCGCGCATGCCGCCACCCGGTGCTCAGCCGAGATGAGCCCTGAGCGACATTGGACGGGGCTACGACTCGGTCACCAAGATAGAGCGAGTTGCCGGTCCGCTTGATACCAAGGTGTGAACGATCAGGGAATTCCCCACGATCGGGGGGCGAGAAGTTCACCCGTCTGGCTTGGTTTGGCGGTGCTGCCGGCGCTCCCGCGGTACGGAAATCATGATCCAAATCTCCCGGGGCCGAGCATTCACCCGTCTGGCCCCGTTTGGGAGGCTGCTGCCGCACCGGCTTGCCTGCTGGGCACGGAAGCGCGCTCGTGCGACCGAATCGGGTCAGCCCGCGCGGTCAGGGCCGGCTCGGTCCAGCGCCACGCGCAGCAGCACCCGTCGCTCACGCCGCATCACCGCGCGGTAGTCCTCCCAGTCGTCGTGCTCACCCGAGACCCGCCGGTAATAGTCCTCCAGCCCGTCCATCGCCTCGGGCAGCGGTACGATCGCGGCGCGGCCCTCCACCTGGATCCAATGCCCGAAGAAGCCGTCCGGCAGCACGCACAGCCACAGCCGTCGGTCACGGCGCAGGTTACGCACCTTGAGCGCGGTCTCCCGAGTGCTCACCAGGATGTGTCCGTCGGCGTCCACCGCCGCCAGCACCGGAGACATCTGCGGGGTGCCGTCGGCCCGCAGCGTCGCCAGCACCGCTCGGGATTGCTGGCGGATGACGTCGCGCGCCTCGTCGAGATTCATGCCGGCACGCTACCGTTCGCGCCTGCGCACCATGCCGACAGAGAACATCCCGATCAAGCTCACACGTGCTGCGGTGTCCGCACCGGTACGGACCCCCGAATCGAACAACACGGCGAGCCCGCCGCCGACCGCGCTGGCCACCGCCGGCAGCGCGTGCAGGGCGCCGATCGCCCCGTCCACCTGGCGACCACCGTGGTTGGACACGATCACACCGCCGACGCCGGCCCGCGCCGCGCACACGGCGTCGGCGGCGGGCAGGATCCCCTTGAGCAACAACGGCCCCGCCAGTGCTCGCGAAGGAACCGCAGCTGCGTCCAGTCCCGGTCGACCCGGTAAGGTCGCCGTCCAGGACCTGCGCCTGGACATCGACCTCGCCGACGTCCGCTACCAGCGCAGCTCGATGTTCCGCAGCCTGGTGGAGCTGCCGATCACCTTCCGCCCGGTGCGGTGACCACCGGCGTCGGCCCTCCCGACGATCCGGTTTGCGGGTATCTCGAGCTGCCGGACGTGACCGTGCACCACCGGCGGTCCGGCCCACCGCTCGGCGACGGCGACGGCGCCGACGACGACGGGGTCCCGACGATCGTGCTGCTGCACGGGTATGGACCCGACCACCGGTCGATGACCGGCGTCCTGGAACCCGTGTTCCGGGCTCGGCACCGGCAGTGGCGGCGGGTCTATCTGGACCTGCCCGGGCATGGGGTCGGTCCACCGCGGGCTCGGGCATCGCGTCCACCGACGACGTGTCCGCGTCGTGCGGGAAGCGCTGCGGCCGCACCACCTTCGCGGTGCTCGACCGGGCCGGGCACGGCGTGCCGATCGAGCAGCCCGGGCTGCTCGCCGCGCTGATCCACGAGTGGCTGGACCGCGTCGAGGAGACGATTCCGCCGGACCCGAGACGGGTCATCGAACTCCGGCCCGCTCCGCCCGGACTCGTCAAGATTCGTCACCGGCTGCCGACCTGGCATGTCACCCTCCTCCGCGCCAACATACGGTTGGTCGGACCCGGCACCCGTGAACCGCGTACGGACGCTGCCATTTACCACACCGGACGCGGGAGGTGGGCGGCAGGGCCGGACCGCATGGGTGAAAGTTGCCATCGCCGTTCTCCGAGCCCGGGCCGGGCTGGAGCCGGTGACCTGGACCGCTACGGTAGATCTCGATGATCGTTGAACCTCAAAGGACGGTGTGGTGAGCCCCATGAGCGACCGGACGTGCTGCCTGCGGTGTGGTGCCCAGCTGCGCCTGGACAACCTCGGTGAGCTGTGCGATCCGTGCACCCGCCAGCCCGCGGCGGTGCCGCTGCTCCCGCCCGAGTTCTTCACCAACGACGAGCGGATGCGCCGGGCCCTGGCCGGCTACGACTTCGCCACCGTCTTGCTGGCGATCCGACGAACCACCGGCTACAGCCAGGAACGGCTGGGAGAGCTGATCGAGCTGCCCCAAGAACGGATCTCCCGGATCGAACGCCGGACCCACCGGCTGCGCGACATCGCGATCGTCGCCCGGACCTCCTCCCGAACAGGCATCCCCGCCGACATGCTCGGATTCACCACCGGCGCGGCTACTGTGGGGACGGTCCGGCACAGCAAGGATCGCAGGCACAGCAAGGGTCAGGAGGAGGTGGACTGGATGCTCCGGCGGACCTTGTTCGCGGCCGTCACCGGGATCACCGTGGGCCTCGGTATGGCACCGCTGGACCTGGACCGCCTCGCCGTCCTGGTACCGGGCACCGGTGTCGAGCTGCCCCGCCGGATCGGCGCGGCGGACGTGGCGGCCATCGAGCAGGCGACTGCTGCATTGCGGAAGTTGAACTTCAGCTGGGGTGGTGGGCTGTCCCGCGACGTCGCGGTGGCCCAGCTGCGTTCCGTGCTCGCCTTGCGGAACGTGGCGTGCACCGCGGAGGTGAAGGCCGAGCTGCTGGTGGCGACCGCGGACCTGGGACTGCTCGCGGCGTCCATGAGCTACGACTCCGAGCGGCACGCCGACGCCCGCCGGCTGGGGGTCATCACCCTGGAGGTGGCGCGCCAGGCCGAGCATCCCGCCGCCGTGGACCTGACGGTGATGGGGCTGCTGAACATGTCCAACCAGGCGCTGTACCTGGGTCAACCGGAGGAGGCCGGGCAGCTGGTCCAGCTCGGCTACGGTGCGGTGGCCGGCGGTGCCCACCCGATCCCGGCCAGCACCGCCAGCACCCTGGCCATCTACCAGGCGCTGTGCGCTGCCGCGCGCGGGGACGCCGCTGCCTGTGATCGGGCGCTGGGCCGGTCCGTCGAGCAACTCACCACCGCCGGACCGACCCCTGCCGGGCCGTGGAACGCCCACGTCAGCCCCGCCCTGCTGACCGCTTGGCGGGCAAGCGCCTATCTCGACCTGGCCGTGACCAGCGGGAGTCCCCGGCACGCGGCCCGGGCGGTACCGCTGCTGACGGAAGCAGTGCGGGACATCGGGCCAGACTATTCCAGCTCCCACGCGCGCAACGTGGCCAAGCTCGCCAAGGCGCGTGCCATCACCGGGGACCTGGACGCCGCGGTGCACCTCGGCGGGCAGGCGGTCACCGAGATCACCGCCCTGTCGTCGCGGCTCGCCCTCAACGGGCTGCGCACCCTGGACACCGCGCTCCGACAGCACGCCGCCGAGGCACCGGTCGCCGCGCTGCGCGAGCAGATCCGCGGCGCACTGACCACAGCGCGGGCGTGACATCGGGCCGTGACAGCCACCGCCGGCTCGCACCGTGACGTCGGCGCGCTGCTCGGCGACCACGCGCTGCGTGCACCACAACCGATCTCGACCACCACCACGGTGCGCTGCTACTGCATACCCGCTCCAACGCCGGGCACCACCTACCCCGAGAGAACCGGGTGCTACACCTGGCAAGCAGCAGCATCCCGGTCAGCCACCCGGGGTTGGTCCCTTGGTTGAGGGTGTGAGCCAGGCGATGTAGCTGTGGCCGAGGCTGAGGATCTGGGTGAGGTGCAGGTCGTTCTGTTGAGCCTGGTCGCGGAGGTGGTCGCGGTCGGCGCGGAGCCAGTCTCGAACCGGGTATCGGACCCCGAGTCGGTCGCTGCCCGCATGATCGTCTTGCGGACCTCGTCCGGCGAGTCCAGGAGCCCGACTGAATGCCCAGCCCTGATCGCCCCGATCGACTTGGACATCTTGCTGGTCGGGTCGTCGAAGGCCATGATCCGGGCACCGCTCTTGCGGATCAGCACCTCCGGCAGGGTGAACGCCTCCCCGAACAAATGGTTGAACCGGCTCGCGATGTCGCGGGTCAGCTCGATGTGCTGCCGCTGGTCCTCGCCGACCGGGACCTGATGGGTCTGATACAGCAGGATGTCGGCCGCCTGCAGTACCGGATAGTCCCGCAGGCCCGTCCCGACACTCTCCTGCCCAGCGGCCTTCACCTTGTACTGGGTCATCCGTTCCAGCCACCCGACCGGCGTGACACAGTTCAAGATCCACTGAAGTTCGGCGTGCGCGGACACCTTCGACTGCACGAACATGATCGACCTCTCTGGGTCGATCCCACACGCCACATACAGGGCCGCCACCTCCCTGGACTTGGCGTACAGCTTGACCGGGTCGATCGCCTCGGGGATCGTCAACGCGTGCAGGTCCACGACGCAGAAGATGTTGAGGAGCCTGATAGATGATCGCCGCGAAGACCGCGCCGCCGCCGGACCCGCGGGGGCACCGGTCGGCCAGGTCGTCCGCCGACGCGCCATCGTGCCACGGAGACGACGCAAGGTACTCACTGATCCGCAATCCTCGCCCCAGCTCACCGCCCGGAGCAGGCGCATTCTGCGCAGATGGCAGCCGGTGGCCCATTCCGGTCGACCTGGTGGGGTGGACGCTGAGACGCTGGCCCGGTGCCAGGCCGCGACCGTGACCCGCAGGGCCGGGCCCGCAACGCCCGCCCCCGCGACGCCACCGGTCGCCCGCTGCCGCGCGCCGCGGCGGGCGCGGAGCAGCTTCCCGACGACCTCGACCTGACGCCGGCGGGGTCCATCGCGCGGGCCCAGCGACTTCTCGACGAGGGGCTTCCCTTCCCGGCCCACGAGGTACTCGAGGCGGCATGGAAGGCGGCGCCGGACGAGCAGCGCGAGCTGTGGCGCGGCCTCGCGCAGCTCGCCGTGGGGCTCACCCACCTGCAGCGGGGCAACGCCCGCGGCGCGGTGGCGCTGCTGTCGCGGGCCGCGGAACGGATCGGCACCTGGATCGGGCCACCACCGCACGATCTGGACCTCGACGGGCTCGCGGCGCACGCCGTCGACCTGGCACATCACATCGAGCGCGACGGAGTCGAGGCCGTAGGACAGGCCGAGCAACGGCTGCGGCTTCGGGGTCGCTCCCCCTGATCACCGAGACGCTCGCAGCGGTCACTGCGGCAGGCGCCGCCAGATCGCCCGGGGTAACAGACGCATCGCCCCGAACACCGGCCTCAGCACCGCCGGCACCCACACCTCGTCGCGCCCCGACCGCAGGGCGCGGACGGTGGCATCGGCCACCAGGTCCGGGGTGGTGGCGAACGGGGCCGGCACCATACCGGCGGTCATCCGGCCGATCACGAACCCGGGCCGCACCAGCACCAGCCGCACCCCGCTGCCGTGCAAGGCATCGGCGAGCCCGGAAGCGAACCCGTCGAGACCGGCCTTCGCCGACCCGTACACGTAGTTGGCCCGCCGCACCCGCACGCCCGCGACCGAGGAGAACACGATCATCGTCCCGGCGCCCTGAGCTCGCAGGATGGTGGCGAGGTGGGTGAGGACGCTGACGTGTGCGAGGTAGTCGGTGTGCCCGATCTGCACGGCGTGCGCCGCGTCGCGCTCGGCCCGGGACTGAACGCCGAGGATCCCGAACGCGACCACCACCACGTCGAGTCGCCCGTGCCGGCGCGTGATCCCGTGGAGCACCTCACCGTGACGAGCCAGGTCGTCGGCGTCGAACTCGACCCGGTCCACCACCGCCGCACCGGCCGCGCGCAGCCCGCGCTCCACGAGGTCGAGGCCGGCGCCGTGATCTTCGGAAGTCGGGGACCGAGCGGCGAGGATCACCGTGGCCCCACTCACCAGCCGGCGCGCCACCGCCAGCCCGATCTCGCTGCGACCACCCAGCACCAGCACCGTCTCGCCCACCCGGGCAGTTTCCCGGACAGGTGGGCGGGTGATCTAACCTGGGCCGGTGACCTCGCCCGGCCGGCGGGCCGCCGTGCTCGGCTCACCCATCGCCCACTCGCTCTCCCCCGTCCTGCACCATGCCGCATACGCCGCGCTGGGCCTCGACGGTTGGCACTACGGCGCCCACGAGTGCGACGAGTCGGGGCTGCCCGGGTTCGTCGCGGGTCTCGGGCCGGAGTGGGTCGGGCTGTCGCTGACGATGCCGCTCAAGCGGGTCGCGTTGGGGGTGGCCGACGAGGTCTCCGCGCTCGCCGCGGCGACCGGCGCGGCGAACACGCTGGTCCCGGGCCCCGGGGGCTGGTTCGCCGACAACACCGACGTCGCCGGGATCGTCGGTGCGCTGCGCGGCGCCGGGGTGAGCGGCGGCGGGAATGATGCCGGGGCGAGCAGCGACGCGGCGAGCAGCGCCGGGCGGGCCGTCGTGCTGGGCGCCGGGGGCACCGCGCAGGCCGCGCTCGCCGCGCTGCAGGAGCTGGCGATCGAGGACGTCACGGTGCTGGTCCGATCGGCGACGCGGCCCGGGGAGCTCCGCCGGACCGCCCAACGGCTGGGCGTCGAACCATCGATCACCAACGCACTGACCGACCTCCCCCGCGCCTGCGCCGCCCTCGCCGATGCCGACGTCGTGATCTCGACCCTGCCGGCCGGCGCGGCCGACCCGCTGCGGGTGCCGGGGCGCACCATCGTGCTCGACGTCGTCTACGCACCATGGCCCACCCCGTTCGCCGCCGCGGCAGCCGGGGCGGGCGCGGTAGTGGTCAGCGGGCTGGAGATGTTGCTGCACCAGGCCGTCGCTCAGATCGAGCTGATGACCGGACTCCCCGGCCCGGTCGAGGTGATGCGCTCGGCGCTGGACGCCGCGGTGCTCGCCCGGCGCTGAGCCGGTTCAGGGGGCGGCCGGTTCAGGGTCGCCGGTGCACCGACACCGCGTAACCCCCACCCCCGTACGGCTCGCGACCCCAGGTCGCCCACCGCTCCTCCGGCGCCAGCCCGGCCGCGACACACCAGCGGTCGTAGTCGGCGAGGGTCGGCCAGCCGGGTTGCAACTGGAACCCCGCGATCAACCGGCCGCCCGGGACGAGATGCCGGGCGCAGGCGGCGACAGCGGCCGGACGGCGCGCGGGCGCCACGTACGGCACCACGTTGCCGGCGAGCGCGGCAACGTCGAACCGGTCGGCACGGACCAGCTCGGCGAGGTCGATCGCGACCCACTCCAGCTCTGGCGCCTTTGCCCGGGCTGCGGCGATCATGTCCGGGTCGGAGTCCACCCCGACCACGCCGACGCCACGGCGGGCGAGCTCGATGCCGACCCGGCCGGTGCCGCACCCCCCGTCGAGCACGGATCGTGGCCGGTAGGACTCGATCAGGTCGGCCTCGCCGTGCGGGTTGTGCCCCTCGGCGGCCATCCGTTCCCACCGCTGGTCATAGGCGGTGAGGTCGACGCCACGGCGCCAGCGGTCCCAGTCGTCGGGCAGCGCGGTGGCCGCATCGGGTGTTCCCATGCCCGAACGGTACGGCCGGCAGCGGCTGAAGTCTCGGAGCGAACCGGCCACACGCAGGTCTCATCGACGCCGGGCGCGGCGGTGGAGCAACAGCAACGCCAGCGCGGCGACCGACCCGACCACGAGCTGCCCGCCGAGCACGATCCGGTTGACGTCCACGGCCGGATGCCAGGACACCTTGCCTTTGGCCGAGATGCTGAAGGCGCCGACCGGACGGGCGGTGATCCCGACCCCGCCGCCCGCCCCCTCGCCACCGTCGCGCCCACCGCCGCCGCCCGCCCTGACCTGGGCCACCGGCAGGAATGTGCTGCCACTCTGTTCGACGGGCGGGCCGAAGACCTGGTCACGGCCCAGCCGATCGGCGACGGTGGCCGCAATGTCGTGCGGTGCGGTGTGACTGCTCATGCCGCCAGCCTGCCGCACGAGCAGCGAGAGGAGGACGGTGCGCCGCTCCAGCCGACAACCGGCCGGCGCTACACCGCCATCGGGGCGACGGCCAGGGTGCGGGTGAGGAAGTCCACCTGCGCGGCCGTCGATCTCTCGAACATCTCACCGCCGTAGATGTCGAAGTGCCCGGACCGCAGCGAGAGCACCTCCGCGCCCGCCCCGGCCTTTGCGGCGACCGCGCGCACCGCCGCGGGCGGGCAGATGTTGTCGTCCTCGGCGACCACCAGGAAGATCGGGCACCGCAGTCTCGCCGCCGCCGTGACCGGCCGGTTCAGCGGGATGATCAATGCCCCACGGGCGCACATCTCGTTACGGAACGTCGGGCCCATGATCATTCGGTAGCCGGACTCGGCGCCCTCGGCCGTGATCGCGGCCAGGGAGCCGGGTGGCCCGACCACCGGGATGAGGTGCGGCGGCTGGCCCAACAGTGCGCCGATGACATCGAGCAGACCGTGTGCGGTGAGGGTGAGCAGTTGCCCCACGCCGGCATACCTGCCGATCTCCAGCAGCGCCGTGAGCCCGTCCATGGCCGCGCCCTGCGAGATGACGGCCGCGACCTGGCCGTCGGCCGCCGCCACCGCAACGACGTGCCCGCCGGAGTACGAGCTACCCCACAGCACGATCCGGTCACGGTCGACGCCGGGCAGGCCGCGTGCGTGCTCGATGGCCGCGTGGTAATCCTGGCGATGCCGGAGATGGGCGACGTTCTGCCGCGGCATGCCGTCACTCGTGCCGTAGCCCCGGTAATCGAAGACGAGCACCTCCGCCCCGGCGGTGGCGAACCGCTCGGCGAACGGCAGCAGTCCGGCATCGCGGGTGGCACCGAAGCCGTGACCCATGACCACGCAGGGCCGACCCCTCAGGCCGGTGAGCGCATCGCTCTCCGCCGGCAGGTGCCAGGCGGCGCAGCGTGTGCCATGGCTGATGAATCCGGTCTCCGCGGGCATGGCCGCTCCTCTCGCGGTGGTAACCACATCTTCGTCGGCCGGCCGGTCCGGGTTCAACGGCGGCTACGAACGGGCGCCGCAAGCCGTGCGGCATGCCGAGAGAGCTCACGGAGTACCGATCATCGTCGACAGGCCAGCTCCGGCTCATCAGCTCGACGGCCGCCGACGGTGGAAGCCGCACTCACCGCTGTGCGGGAAGGGTGCGGGATTTCCCCGATGCAGCCCGCGCGGCGCCGACAGACGCTGAGTCCGCGATGACCGGCCCTCGCACCTTTGTCTCGGACGGAGCACCAGAGTGACCACGGAAGCACAGCACGCCATGACGAGCGCTGAAGCCGTCGCCGTCGCGGCACCGGGACCCGTCGGGCGGACCGTTGTCCGGGATCGCATCGAGCTCTGACCAACACCTCCCTCGCGAGCCTGAACCCGGGCGCCGTCCCGGTCGGCACGACGATCGTCCACCACAAAGGAGTTCGACAATGAAATCAGCGAACGACAATGGAACGTCGCTGGGGGCGACGTCGCGACCCTGGGGGCGTTGCCTGGCCAACCCGGAGGCAGAAAGTCCGCCGAAGGACGTGACCTCACACCAGCAGGCGACCGGTGGGCTCGGCACCGAGGTCGGTGCCGCGTTCGAACTGGACGGCGAGGTGACGCTCGGCACCTCAGATGTCGACGCACTGGCCGGCGTGTCCGGCTCCCCGGACGGGGCGGTCGTCGATCGCACCGTGGCCGAGCCGCAACCGCAGCTGGAGCTGCGGGTTCGGGCCATCTACGCGGTGGACCAAGGTGCCACTCCGTCCTGGACGCTCGAGCATGTTCGGGCTGCCGTGACTGCGCTGGTGACCGCGGCCAACCGGGACCTGGCCGGGACCGGTTACCGGTACGTCTTCTTTCCCCGGCACGACGTGGAGATCCGGACGGACACCCGACTGCGGCAGGACGTCCTGCTGCCGGCCGACGTCGTGCAGCGGATGAACTCGGGGCAGATCAGTGAGGCGGAAGGCCAGCGGCTGATCAACGACGCGGGTGCCGCTTCGATGAACCACCGCAATGCAGTGGCCGCCCAGCGGCCGAACCAGATGCTGTGGCTGTTCAGCCGTGGTAACCGTTTCGACAAGGTGCGCGACGCCGGCGGCAGGTTCATCCGCTGGAACTATGTCGACGACCGGGGAGGCAGCTTCTCCGGCGGTGCGAACAACTTCGTCGCGATGCACGAGGGTTTCCTCAGCAGCCTCACCTGGGCCCGCGACGATGCTTCCCGTGCGGTACACGAGGTCGGCCACTACCTCGGTCTCGGCCACACCCACCGGGAGCCGTTCCACGACCTGGCGCAGACCGCTGATGCCGGCCTGCTTCCGGCCAACGTCCTGAGCCGGCCGGCGGCCGAACGTCTCTCCCTGTGGAGGGGCGCCATCGCCAGCTGGCTCAACGGGGCGCTCCCGAGCAATTCTTCGCCTGCCCAGGCGCACCGGACCTACGACGCCGATGCCGGATCCGGTGTGCTGGACACCCCGGCCGACCCCGGCGCCGGAATTCTCGCGCTGGCCAACGAGGCCGCCGGCCACGGCCCCAACGAGCTGGGACCGGTCCTGAGCATCCCGATCACCGCGTCCGACGTCCAGGGCACGCTGCATCTCACCCCGCTGCGGGACAATCCGATGGGCTACTACCTGCGCGAGATCCCGGACGCGATGCGCTTCACCGCCGGTCAGACGACAGTCATGCGCCGGCACCTCATCGACGGCGGTCGCCGGCCGTTGGTGGCGGCCCAACTGGCCGACACCGTCACCCCCGATCTGCGGGTGTGCGCGGTGTGGAGCCCCAGCACGGCTGGGCAGCGACTCACCTGGCTCCAGGACCTGCCCGCCCATCAGGCTGAACACGACCGGATGCGCAAACAGGGTTTCGCGCTGGTCCACCAGCAGGCGTACACCCGCAACGGCGTGGTGTTCTTCGACGGCATCTGGGACCCAGGAAAGCAGCCTCAAGAGATCCTGTGGGGTTGGCTGGACCAGCACGTACTGGCCGATGTGGCACAGCGTGCCACCAGGGGGATGGTGCCGGTCTCGGTGCAGGGTTACCCGCACCTCAACCACGGCCCTCGGTACAACGTCATCTACGAGCCCGGAACCGGGGACTCACGCGCGCTGCTCGGCATCACCCAGGACCAGCTGTCCCAGGAGTGGGACGCATGGTCGCCCAAGGGCTACCGGATGACGTGCCTGTCCTCGCACGTGGACGCCGGCGGCACGGTCCGGCACTCCACCGTGCTGCGCAAGAGCGCGACGCAGCAGCGCTGGGTCACGGGCTGGGCCGGCGAGCACATTGTCGAGGAGTACGGCCGGCAATGGGCCCGCGGATGGAAGATCCGCCATGTCACCCTGGTCCGGATCAAGGAGGGCCACCGCTGGTCGGCCGTCTTCGAGCCCGATGCCCGGGGGCAGTTGGTCTACTGGGCACACGTCCGGGAGCGCATCGCCGAGGTGTACGACCAGCAGTGGGCATCCGACTTCAAGCTCCGCTCGATGTGTGTGGCGCCGGCCTGACCACGGTTGCACCAGCTCTGACCGCCTGCCCAGCGAGGCGGCCAGAGCCGTCAGGCCCGCCGGTGACATCGCGGCTACGGGGCGCGGACCCTGCGGCCGATCAGCAACACCACCACCCCGGACAGCGTCATGAACCCCGCGACGACCCACATGCCGGGTCGAAAACTGCCGGTGAGGCCGTGCAACGCGCCGGTGAGGTAGGGCCCGAGGAAGCCGCTGAGGTTGCCGAACGAGTTGATCAGCGCGATGCCGGCAGCGGCGCCGACGCCGGTCAGGAACGCACTCGGCAGCTGCCAGATGACGGGCACCGCGGCGAACACCCCGCACGCACACACCGTCACTGCGACGACGACGAGATAGGGCGAGTCCAGGTACAGCGCGATCGCGACCCCGGCCGCGCCGGCGAACGCGGGCACCGCGACGTGCAGCACGCGCTCCCCGGTGCGATCGGAGTGCCGCGCGTTGGCCACCATCACCACCGACGCCACCGCGTACGGGATCGCGGTGATCAACCCGATCTGGACGAGCGAGAACTCGATGCCGAACTGCTCCTGCATGTCCGACACCACCTGCGGGAGGAAGAACGCGAGCACGTAGAGCCCGAAGACGACCCCGAAGTAGACCACCGACAGCGCGGCCACCCGCGGGTCACGCAGCGCGGTGCGCAGGCTCGTGTCGTGCGGCACGGCCTCGGCGTCCTCGGCTGCGATCCGCGCCTCGAGGGCGTCGCTCTCCGCTGCGGAGAGCCAGCGGGCTGCGCGTGGCCTGTCGGGCAACATCACGAGCACGAGCAGCCCGACGAGCACCGCGGGAATCCCCTCCGCGAAGAACATGAACCGCCAGCCCGCGTCGAAGCCGAGTGCCCCGTCACCGTTCTGGATGAGCAGGGTCGACAGCGGCGCGCCGAGCACCGACGACAGCGGCACCGCGAGGAAGAACAGCGCGACGACACGGGCCCGTTGGGCGCGCGGAAACCAGTAGGTCAGGTACAGGATGATGCCCGGAAAGAAACCCGCCTCAGCGATCCCCAGCAGGAACCGCACCACGTAGAAGCTGATCTCACCCTGCACGAACGCCGTGGCGGTGGCGACGATCCCCCAGCTCACCATGATCCGCGCGATCCAGCGCCGGGCACCGACCCGGTGCAGGATGACGTTGCTGGGCACCTCGAAGAAGAAGTACCCGACGAAGAACAGACCCGCTCCCAACCCGTAGGCGGCAGCCGACAGGCCGAGATCGGGGTTCATCCTCAGCGCGGCGAAACCGACGTTGACTCGGTCGAGATAGCTGAGCAGGTAGCACAGGCCCAGGAACGGGATCAACCGCCACATCGCGCGCCGCACCGCAGCGTCGGCCAGCCGGTCCCGGGCACGCACAGCGGCGTCCATCGTCCCCCCACAGCCCCTCAAGCAACCGCCCCCGAACAGCGACCTCAGTCGCGACGGCCCCGGCCCGAACCGGACCCGGCGAAGTCCCGGTCGCGGCGGACGTTGGCGCGCCGTCCCTTGAGCGTGGTGGAGCCGCGCAACGCGCGGAGCACCTCGTCCGCGGCGTGCTCGGGGATCTCGACGAGCGCGTGCCGCTCGTGGATCTGGATCGCCCCGATGTCCCGGCCGGTGAGCTGGCCCTCGTTGGCCAGCGCCCCGACGATGTCCTGCGGGCGCACCCCGCTGGCGCGCCCGGCGTTCACGAACAGCCTGGTGGTGCCGGCCTTCGGCTGTCGGGAGCCGGCGGCGCCACCGCGACCACGCGACTCGCGGTCCCGGAACTCCCGACCACCGCCGGATCGCGGTGCGCTGACCACGGGGATGTCCTCACCGTCGTCCGGGCTGCCGGTGAGCTCCTGCGCCATCCGGACCGCGGCCGCGGCCATGGCCACGGGATCGAACTCGCCGGCGAGCCCGGTGATCATCGCGCGGACGCCGTCGGCGTCATCGTCGGCGAGGTCGGCGACGAGCCGCTCCCGCAGCGCGAAGCGGGTGCGGTCCAGCCGGGCGGCCCGCAGGTCGGCCGCGGTGGGCACCGGCGCGATCTCGACGGGCTGCCCGGTGAGCCGCTCGACGGCGCGCAGCGCGTGCACCTTCGACGGCGGCACCAGGGTGATCGCGACGCCTTCTCGCCCGGCCCGGCCGACCCGGCCGATGCGGTGCACGTAGGCCTCGGGCGACTGGGGCACGTCGTGGTTGACGACGTGGCTGAGCAGGTCGATGTCCAGGCCCCGAGCGGCCACATCCGTGGCCACGAGCAGCTCGGTGCGCCCGCTGCGCAGCCGCTCCACCACCCGGGTGCGGTGCTCCTGGTCCATGCCGCCGTGCAGCGCCTCGGCGCGCAGGCCGCGCGCGGTGAGTGTCTCGGTGACGGCGTCGACGTCGAGTCGGGTGCGGCAGAAGACGATCGCCGCGGCGGGGCGCTCGGCCTCCAGCACCCGACCCAGCGCGGCGGTGGTGTGGGTGCGCGGCACGAGATAGGCCGTCTGGCGCACCTTGGGCGCCTCGCCCTCGGGCACGACCTCGCGACCCATCCGGACGGTGACCGGCTCGCGCAGGTACTTCTGGGCCAGGGTCTCGATCCGGCGCGGGATCGTGGCGGAGAACAGCACCGCCTGGCGAGTGTCGGGGGTGGCGTCGAGGAGGAGCTCGATGTCCTCGACGAAGCCCATGTCGAGCATCTCGTCGGCCTCGTCGAGCACCACGGTCTCAAGCTCGTCCAGGCGCAGCGCGCCGCGGTTCATCAGGTCGATCGCGCGGCCGGGGGTGGCCACGACGATGTCGACGCCCTGGTGCAGGGCCTTCCACTGCGGGCCGACGGGCGCGCCACCGTACACGGTGAGCACGCGGACGCCGAGGCCCCGACCGTAGGTGGTGATCGCCTCGGAGACCTGCAGCGCGAGCTCGCGGGTGGGGGTGAGGACCAGGCCGAACGGGGCCCGGCTGGGCCGGCGCGGGGTGGGGCGCTGCTCGGCGAGGCGCTCGAGCATGGGCAGCGCGAAGGCCGCCGTCTTGCCGGTGCCGGTGGCGGCCTGACCGAGCAGGTCGCGGCCCTCCACCAGCGGGCCGATGGCCTCGGCCTGGATCGGGCTGGGTCGCTCGTAGCCGAGCTCGGCGACGACGCGCAGCAGCTCGGGGCGGAGCGGGAGATCGGTGAACAGGGGCAGGTCGAACTCGTGCTCGTTCAGAATCAAGATCGTCTTCCATCGCAGGCGTTCGGGAGCACGAATGGCACTCCCGCAGGACGAGCCCGCGGGGCCTACGGCACTACTGGCACTATCACTACCTGGCCGATGCGGTCTCTGGTGGTGTCAACACACCACGCAGTCAGGATACTCCCAGAGGACGGTGCGCACCGTCGCACTGGGGCTCTATCTCGGGCCGGCGTCGGTCTGCCACCAGGCGATCAGCGTGGCCGGCTCGACGGCGAAGGCCAGCGCGCGGATGCGCTTCGCGTCGTCGGTCCAGTCGAGCACGGCGTTGCCGGCGTCGTTCCTCCCGCACATCAGCGTGCCGGTCGATCCATCCGGCCGGGTGTACTGGGCCGCTCCGCGGAAGTCGGGCGGGTTCGTCGTGCAGTCCGGTCCACGGGCCCGGCCGCCGATCGCCGCGGTGAGCGCCGCCGGATCGGCGTACTGGTAGTAGTAAGCGTCCGGTCCCCTGATGGTCCCGCAGACCACGGCGACCACCGCGGCGTCGCCGACATGGTCTCGCACGGCGTCGGACGACGGTCGCAGGCAGGCGACGCTGGACGCCGCGGGAATCCGCGCCAGCAGCGCCGACTCCTCCGCGCTCGGGAACGGCGGTTGCGCCCGCTCGTTGAGGACCTTGACCATCTCGAGCAGCTTCGGACGGAAGCCGCTGTCCCAGAACGTGCGGAGGCCGGCTGGATCGGTGCCCATCGCCCGGGCCAGGACCAGCAGCGGGTCGGCCGTCCACGTCAACGACGGCCGGCCCCCGTCGTCCGGTCGGCAGAGCACGCGCCCGAGCGGGCCGCTGCGAACGGCCCCCCACGCCGTGTCCCCGAGGAACTCGGGCGTGGCCGCGTTGAGGCAGTCCACGCCCGCCTGGGCGCCGGCCTCGCTGACGCCGGCCGCGTAGCTGCGCCGCAGGCTCTCCGCGTCGGCGAACCGGAAGTAGGTGACGGTGCCGGCACCGGCGTCGGTCGGGACGCAGTCGAGCGCGACCACCACGCCGTCCAGCCCTTCGAGGGTGCCCGCCGGGGCGCGTCGACAGTCGGTGTCGGGCAGGAGAGCGAGCAACTCCTGCTCCTGCGGAGCAGGAAACGCCGGCACCTGGACCCACGTCGCCCACGAACGGTAGAGCTCGAGCGCGTTGCCGTCCGGTCGGACCGCGACCGCGACGGTACGCGCCGGGGTGTCGATCCAGGTCAGCCCGGCCGTCGATGCGTCCCGACCGCACAGCACGCGTCCCACCGGGGTGCCCACGCCGGGGTAGACGTGCTCCCGCCCGGGCCCGTCCGCGCAGTCGCCCGCTCCGGTGGCCACACCGGTCGCCGCGACCGTGCGATCGCGGTATGCCGCACCAGCAGCCTCGGCCGAGTCGAACAGGCCGATGAGCACCTCCTGGCCGGCCACGTCCCGGCAGCGGAGCGGCCGCGGCGCGCCCGGCAC
>JBOHEO010000072.1:0-23122 GCA_050701055.1 Pseudonocardia sp.
GGCGATATGCACGTCGTTGCAGATCCGGTCCGCAGCGGCCAGCTTCGACGACGGGGCCAGGGCCCGGTTGGCGACGAGCCCGAACAGCACCCGCTCGAACGGCGCGCTGCCCCGTCGGGTGGCCAGCTGATCGGTCCGCCCGAAGCTGTAGAGGATCTTGGTTCGGGAGGTTCGGGCGGCGGCATCCCAGTCGTTGTGCACCAGCTGCAGATACGACACCTGGGTGCCGTTGCGGTTCTGCCGCTTCACCTCCCGCAAGAACATGTCCCAGACGGTAACGGCGTGTGCCCAGCTCATGCAACTCGTAATGTCCGATTCGTATACTAGACATTCCCGCCGATTCCATGCCGGTGCGGCCCGCTCACCTGCGCACTCAGCCCGAACGTGTCCCAGAATCCATAATCAACTGCGGAACGCAGGTCCGTCCATCCAGGCTCTGAGCGAACGTTGTGGCGGGCTCGGCCGAGGAGCCGACTCCGCTCGCGGCAGGGTCGCTACCGCTCAGGCGTCCGGGCGCCTCGTGGTGCGTCGTCGTCCTCGAACAGGGCGTGGGCGAGGAGTACCGCCGCCCAGATGCCCAACGGGATCGCGGGCCAGAAACGCTGCAGCTCCCCGGAGGCGAGCGACGTCACCCCCCAGATGGCCAGCATGACGACGGCGCCGCCGAGCCAGGTCCGCCACTCGTTCCACCACTCCCGCCGGTCTGCGGCAGCCCGCTCCTCCTGCGCGGACGGCAGCCGGGCGGCGGGCACCGCCGGCAGGTCGGCGGTCACCCGGTCCAGCTCGCCGTAGGTCGTCGCCGCGTAGACCGCCCGGAGCCGCTCGTCGTACTCGGCGAGATCGAGCCTGCCCTCGTCGACGGCCAGCTGCAGCCGCTCGGCCACCACGGACCGGTCGGCTGAAGATGCCCGCATCCGGGAATGATCGATCTCCCCGCTCATGGTGGCGATGCTACCTTTTGCGGCCCGCATGCAGGTCGGTCAGAGTGGTTCACCCGGCAATGCCCATCCGGTAGGCCAGACCACGCAGCTCCCGCCCACCAGCGTCCCGACGCGCCGAGCGAAGCTGGTCGGCGACGGCTTCGCGGACGAACACGTCGTTGTGGACGCGCTGCGGAGCGAGCTTCTCGGCACGCAGCAGCGCGACCAGGCCGTGCTCGCGGGTGGCTTTTTCCCGCAACATCGAGCGGCCGAAGTCGGCGTAGAACTCCGCCTGCCGACTCGGACTCGGAATGGCCTCCGCCTGCACACCACCGCCGATCTCGGTGATCTTCCCGCCTTCACCGGCCTCGGTGGCCACCGACGTACGCCAGATCCCGACATTGACCGTCCCGAACCACAACCGAGCGAACGTGCCCACCTCGGAGTCCAAGCGCCCGGCGACCGCAGCAGCCTCGTCAAGATGCGTGGCTGCGGTGTCCTGGTCGCTCTGCGCCGCCGCGGCGAACGCCGCCGAGAGATGCAGCATTCCGTACGCCTGCACGACCTCAGGTTCGTCGAGCCCGGAACTCAGCTCGTCGGCCATCGCCACAGCGCGCCGGTAGTGCTGGGGCCGAGACAGCTGCCCAGCAGCGGCACCACGGAGAAAGGCGACGCAACCACGCCACTGCGGGACCTCCAACTCCTCGGCGCACCGCTGAGCGAGACGCGCAGCGAGCAGCGGCAGACCCCGACCACCAAGTCGCTTGGTCACATAACACGCCGAGGTATAGCAGTGGATCAACCCGACCAGCACGTCCGCGCGATGCCCGGGATGGCGGACATACGCGCCATGCAACTCACCTAGCAACCGCGGGACCAGCTCACCCTGACCGACGTAATCGGATCTGACGTAGGTGAGGTCCATCAGACGATCCACCTCAGCGGCGATCTCCGGCCACTCACGAATCAACCCACCCGGATCCTCGCCCAGCTCGTGGCACTCCAACGCGGCCTCCACCGCGACGACGGTGGCGTGCGCCGCAGCCCCGACCGGGTCGACCATCCACGGAGCGCCGGTCAACTCCGACGGCGCGACCCGCAGCGCCGCCGCGAGCGATTCCAGGGTGGACCGCTTGTCCACCACCCGCTGCCCGTTCTCGATCATCGACAGGTACGAGCCGGACAACCCGGCCAGCTCGGCCGTCGCCCGCTGCGACAGACGTCGCCAAGCACGTACCTCACGCAACCGACAACCCATCGACGTACTGACATCATCGTCCATGTCCGAGATCCCACCTCTCGGTCCGCGCCCCCGGAGCCCACCTGCTCGCGGGGACATGTCGTGTCCTCGCCCGACACGCTACATCGGGTGACCGACGCCGAAGCCTCCCAACATCACCGACCCGCGACACCCCTCCCCGGGCACGGCGTGGTCCTACACGGTGCAACCGGTGACGACCGCCGGGACTGACCCGCAGCCGACGAACCGGGCTGACCAGCAGCCGACGAACCGGGCTGACCAGCAGCCGACGAACCGGGCTGACCAGCAGCCGACGAACCGGGCTGACCAGCAGCCGACGAACCGGGCTGACCAGCAGCCGACGAACCGGGCTGACCAGCACCTCACCCACCCGGGTGCAGGCGGCGCGGATGAGGGCGACGAGACGCTGGCGGACGCGGTGGCGGCGGCACAGTCGCTGTCGCGGTTCCCCGTTACGAGGCAGGTCGATCCCGCGGCCGCACCTGCTGCAGCGGGAACGTATTCGCATCAGCGGGCGCTTCCAGCGCTCTGCTCGCCGGGGACCGCATCCAGGGTCTCCCAGGCGAGCACCGCCAGGCTGTGCAGCCGACACGGCCAGCGTCGCCACTCGACCCTCCCGCTGCGCGGACAGGCCGTGCAGCGGCCGCTGCCGTCGTCGACGTGCTCGGCGAGGACACGGTCGACCAACTCGCGCTGGCGGGCGATGGACTCCACAAGCGGATCAGCCATGGTGCGCACCAGCGGTCAACGGGTACATGCCGAAGCGGAGCGGAGTCCGCGGCGGTGCGCTCATGCGGACAGAGGATGGTGGCGACGACGCCCCGGTAGTTCACACTCGGTGAGCAGACCGGCGGTTCAGCCGGCAAGGCCCATCCGGTAGGCCAGACCACGCAGTTCCCGGCCGCCCGCGTCCCGACGTGTTCTCCGGAACAGGTCCGCCACGGTCTCGCGGACGAAGACGTTGTTACGCACGAGCTGCGGCGCGATCTCCTCGGCAGTCAGCAACGCGGCCACCGCCCGATCACGGGTAGCGCGCTCCGCGGCCAACCCGCGCCCCAGGTCGGCGTAGAACATCGCTCGACGCGCCGTGGACGGCACCGCCAACGGGTCGACCAGGCGGGCGATCTCGCTGACCCGACCAGGCTCACCCAGCTCAACGGCCAGCGACACCCGCCAGATACCGATGTTCTCGACACCGAAGTAGACCATCCCGAACGCCGGAACCCCCACCGGCACCGCACGGGCAGCGGCCTGCGCCTCGGCCAGGTGCCCGGCGGCGTCATCGGCCCGACCCAGGGCCGCGCAGCCCAGCGCGGCGTTGAGATGCACCGCGCCATACATCTGCACGGCGTCGGAGTCGGCGAGCGCGGGCTCCAGCTCCGCAGCGGTGTGCTCGGCCAGGGCCAACGACCGCTCCCGGCTCGCGCCGCCAACCGTCAGGGCACGCAGCCACCCGGCCAACCCCAGCCACGCCGGCTCGTCCAACTCCTCGGCCACGGTCTGCGCATGGACCGCCGCCAACACCGGCAACCCGACCAACCCCAGGATCTTGGTGAGTTCCTCCGCCGCGTGGTAGCAGTGCATCAGCCCGTGCAGAACCTCCCGACGATGCCCAGGTTCATGCTTCACCGCGGCGTGCAGATCGGCGAGCAGAGCTGGCAACACCCGCCCTTGAGCGGCGTAGTCAGCGGCCGGACGGTAGACGGTGTTGAGCCTGTCCAGCTCAACGACCAACTCCGGCCAGGGGCGTCCGCGTGGCACCCAGGCATCCCCCAGCGCTGGCTCCGCGAGCACCACCTCCAGCGCAGCCACCATCGCACGTGCCTCAGCCGTGATCGGATCTTTCGGCCGGTAGGGCTGCCCGGTCAGCTCAGACGGCGCGACCCGCAACGCCACGGCGAGCGCTTCGAGGGTGGACCGTCTGTCCACCGGACGCTGCCCATTCTCGATCATCGACAGGTAGGAGCCGGACAACCCGGCCAGCTCAGCCGCCGCCCGCTGCGACAGACCCCGCCAGACACGCACCTCACACAACCGACGACCGATCGACGCACCAGTCTCGTCGTCCATGGTCGACGCTCCACCTCTCCGCCCGCGCCCCGGAACCCACCTGCTCGCGGGGGACATCTCAGATCCTCGCGCCACACGCTACATCCGGTGACCGACACTGAAGCGCCAGCGTCACACGCCCTCATGCGCTACCACCCCGCGCTGCATGTCGGTGTCGACGCGGCCGGGGTACACCGACGTGACCCGCACCCCGTTGCCGGCCTCCTCCGCGCCCAGCGCGTCGGCGGAGGCCCCGCAGGGCGAACTTGCTCGTGATCTCGTCGCCATCCCCGACACCGACGTACTCACCCATGGGTTGCGGCATCTGGCCATGCTGCAGATCAGTGACCACCGGATAGCCGCGAGCCTGTCCGGGAGCTGGCACGAGCTGCTGGCCGGCCGGAAACCGCTGCCAGCCGGTCTGTTCGAACACTACCTACACGAGCACCCCACACCGGCTTGATCGCTAAACGAGTACGCCAGACCTTGCCGCGAGAGCGCGCAGCCCGGACGGCGGGATCCCTGGCGAGTACAGCAGGTTGGCGACGAGCGTACGGACCGACGGTCGGCGGAGCTCCTCGGGCGCATGCCGCTCGGCGACCGAGAGCGCCTGGTATGCGTGGTCCCGACGGCCGAACTGCTCCCAGGCCCGAGCGGTGTCGACGCAGAACCGGGCGTGCCGTTCCGGGGTCGGGACCACCCCAGCTACCTCGTCCACCGCTGCGACCGCCGCTCTGCCAACAACCACCTTCACCTGCCACTCAACAAGCGCAGCCAACCCCGCCGCTTCTACAGCCCAACCTGCCGAGTCGCCGAACACCACACACTCCAAATATGATCAACACACCCCGAGGAGCACACCCCGCCACCGACCACCACAAGTGACAGTAGCCAGACCCCCACAAGCGAAGGCGGGACCAGATCAGACCACCACAGAGGGCCAGACGGGGTTGTCATTCTCATGCCCCGTTGCTGCCGCGAGTCGGGGTCGTTCACCCAGACGAGTGGGACCGCTGCGCTGCGGTATCTGACAGGCGTCCCTCAGGATCATCATGTAGCCAGGTAGGAGCCTCGGCTGCCGTTCAAGATGGAGGGAACAGCCATGTCGCAAAACCCGGGAGCGGGAACCACTTCCGTGCAGCAGCTCGGAGAAGCGAACCAGTTCAACATCACGGGACCCATCGTGATCAGCTACTCCACCACCAGCTTCACAGGGGTGCCTCAGTTCTCCTACAAGGACGCTGAGCTCGACCTCAATTTCCGCGGTGATGACATCATTCGGAAGGAGACCCCTCTGGGTGAGATCGTCACGGTCACGCTGGAGAACTTAGTCCCAGTCGATGGCCCCCTTCGTACCTTTACGCTCCTGGTGCCAAAGATCAGGCTGAGCATGGGCGACCAGGTCTCCTTCGACACCCTGGGCATCGAGACGATCGACAGCTCAGCTGGATTCGGACCCCCGAGTCCGAGAGCGCTGCAGACTTACCGGTCACACCAGCTCCAGGGCGTCGCGGTGCTCGTCAATTTCTGACCCTAGTCCTCGTCGTGGTGGATGCCGGTCTGATCGGGACCCAGGCCAGTGAGCAGCGCTGGCCGTGCCGGCTGCACGATCCCGCGGTCCTCGCCCGTGGGTCTCTGACACCGCGGCCGACGCACATCGCCGCGGAAGCACCCGCTGATGCGGACTAGACGGGTACGCCAGCGCGGTAGGCCATGCCGCGGAGCTCCCGGCCCACCGCGTCCTGCTTGGACCGCGGGACCAACTCGGCGAGCACCTCGCGGACGAACGAGCCCGCCTTCGGCGATGCTCACCGCACGATCCGGCTCGTCTGCTTCCAGGGCCAGCCGTACCCGCTCGAACTCGACAGTCGTCGGCCCGTGCCCGAACCCCAGCAGGTCAGCCTCGCCGAGCTCCCCCCACCGGCCGGTCATGTCCGCGGCAGCGTCATCGTGGAGTCGGTGCTCGGGCTGTGATGGGTTTTGCCGCATCTCGGACAGCCGTTCGCCTTCTGTTCACGGAAACAGGGATCGTCCGATCGATCCGATCACCGGATCCTGGCTACCCACACGTATCCAGGAGGCGACCGTGATCGACACCGTGCAGGTCCTCTGGTCCCCGGCGGGGGCGACGATGCCGTCGCTGGGCGGCCGAGCGCTGGTCGACGTGACCGACGGCGACACCCCGAACATCCGGATGCCGATCCGGATGCTGTCGGTCGACACCCCCGAGGTGACCGCGCGTACCCCAGCCGGGGCAGCGCGGGCCGACGAGCGGTTCGTGCAGCTCGCGGAGTGGATCCGGCAGGGTAGGGCACCGATCTCACCGGGCCTGGCCGAGTACATGCTGCCGAGACTGGAGACCGGAAAGGCGGGCACGCTCCAGTTCCAGCAGGGCAGCGACGCCTCGGCCTTCGCCACGGCGAACATCGCCAAGCGGCTGGCACGGCCCGACCCCGACGCGACACCCCGCAACCTGTTCATCCGGATCGCGGACGAGCCCTTCGACGACAACAACCGGCTGCTCGCCTACGTCGCGCCCGACTACACCGAGAAGGAGCGCCAGGAGCTGCCCCGCGCCGAGCGGTCGACGTTCAATCTCGACCTGGTCACCGGGGGTTGGGCAGCCACGTTCGTGATCTACCCGTCGATCCCGGGCGAGCTCGACCTACCGCTGCTGATCCAGGCGGCGGCCGATGCCCGGACGGCGGAGAAGGGCATCTGGGCCGACGCCACCACCCTCTTGGCCTACGAGTACCGGGCGATGGAGAAGCTCCACACGACCACCAAGAAGATCGTCGACGACACGCCGCTGCGTCCCGCCGAGCGGTTCGCGTGGCGCGAGCGCTACTGCGTGGACATGCGCGACCGGGCGCTGCACGGCCCGGAGGACTACCTCGGCGTGCCGCCCGAGTACCGGCTGTGGATCTGGCCGCTGGACGTGGGCAACGCGGTCGGCCAGCTGAACCTCACGCCGGCCCCGGCGCTGGTCCGAGCCGGATGACGCTCAGGAGTCCGGCGGCTCGTCGACCTCCAGGTCGGGCTGCTCCGCATAACTGAACGTGACGGGCGCGACCTCGGTGCGCGGCCGGAACGCCGGGTCAAGCCGCACCAGGTCCCACTCGTTGATCCAGGCCCGGACGTACTGGCGCATCCGGGTGGCACCCAGGCGTTCCAGGCCGGGCACGTCCGGCGCACTCCACGAGAACGCCTGGGAGTGCAGCGCCTTGAGCCGCTGGTAGGCGTAGTCGAGCTCGGCCTCGTCAGGCGGGCGCAGCAGCATCATGTCGCGCTCGATCAGCCGCATGGCCGTCTCGGCCCGGGTCGCGATGTCCTCCCATTCCGAGGTCTGGCGAGCGCGCAACTTCGTCGGGACGACCTCGCGGTCGTTCTTCGCCGAGAGCACCGCGGCCTCGAAGTCGTCGGTCATCGCCAGGACCGTGACCAGCGGTGCGGCCGGATCGTCCTGGTCGGGCAGCAGCCACCGCGCGAGCTCGGCATAGGAGCGCCCGCGTTGCAGCAGCGTGTAGCGGCCGATCAGCTCGGCCTCGTCGAACAACACCAGCCAGCCCTCGCTGCCCGCCGCGACGAACAGCCGCGCGAGGAACCGGAAACGCTGCCGGGCCAGCTCGCGGGCCGGAACCGCGGCGAGGGCGGGCCGACCCATGCCGGCCCACTTCGCGTGCCGGCGCACGTCGGCGACCGAGATCCGGTCGCCGGACCAGAACCGGACGATCGCCTCGGCGAAGTCGTCCTCACTGGCCTGTACCCGGGGGAACAGCCCCAACGTCACCGGGAAGCACTCGTCGACGGGCGCGCCGGCGCCGCCGGCCCATTGCGCCAGCTCGACGAAAGCGGGGCTGCCCGGATCGAGGCCCGCTGCCGCCTCCGCGACCGCCCCGACGGCACCGTCGGGCGACACCGCGGACTCGACGGCGGCGCGCAGCACCTTGGCCGGGTCGTGCAGCGGGGTCTCCTTGCTCACCACGACGCGGCTCACCACGAAGTTGTTCTGCAACGCCAGGTGCGTGAGATGCTCGAGAACGTGGCTCTTGCCCGCGCCGAACCCGCCACCGAGCAGCATCCCGCGCATCCCGTCGGAACGCACGCCGCCCACGCCGTCGAGCAGCCTGAGGAAGCGGTCCTCGATATCGGACTGCCCGCTGCCCAACGCGGCGACGGCGTCGCGGCTCGGCACGCCCGAGCGCAGCGCCTCCACCGCGCGGCGCGCCGCCAGCCGATCACCGGTGGTCGCCGTGGTCATCGCACGGCCTCCAGCCGGACCAGCGCGGCGAACGGGTTGGGCCGGCGCCGGTCCCGGATCTCGTCGACGACCCTCAGGTGCAGCGCGCTGTAGGCGGGCAGCCCGCGGGTCTCGTCGGTGACCAGCTCCTGAGGCAAGGTCACCGCGACGAACGCGCTACGCAGGTGGTCCGTGGCATCGACGATCTGGCGCAGCACCTCGTAGGCGTCGAGCACGGCCGCCTTGCTGTAGTAATGGCCGACCCGCTCCTCGACCGGGGGGCGGCGAGCCACGGCGAGCCTGCTCAGGTCGATGTCGAGGACGATGCCCACCCCGGTGACGTGGGCGTGCCAGGCGGCCAGCGACAGCAGCATCGACCGCGCGTTGTGCCGGGCCACCCGGTCGTGCAGCGATGCCGACCGCACCAGCCGCAGCGCCACCGGTTCGACCCGCAGCCACGCGGTGACGGCGGCACGTTCGGAGTCGAGGACATCGCCCGTGCCCAGCTCGCTCTGGCACAGCCGCAGCACGGCCAACCGGAACTCCCGGGCCAGCGTCGGGTCCCGCAGCAGCGTCGACTCCAGCTGCCGGCGCATGCTCCGGGCCGCCTCCGGGATGTCGACGTCGTGGTGCGCGGCGACCGCGGTGACCGACAACGAGTCGGGTGTCTCGGGCGGCAGGCCGAGGGACGTCCAGGCGGCCCGGACCTGGCGGCGCGCGAGTTCGCGCCAGTCGACCTGCCGGGCCACCGCGGCGAAGATCTGCTCGATGAGATGCACCCGGCAGTCGGTGGAGTCCGCGGCGACGTACAGGTAACCCTCGCCGTCGGCGGCCGCGGCCAGGCTGCGGTGCCATCGGGCGGCGTCCTGGTCGTCGCCGACCACGACGAAACGCACCGCGGCACCACCCGCGGGGATGTACTCGCCGAGGTACTCCTTGGCCACGAAGTCGGCGTAGGCCTCCGGATCCAGCCCGGTGCCGCCTAGCGGCAGTCCGACGCCCTGCAGCTCGCTCATCCGGTCGCCCCCTCGAACGCGATGCCCCAGTAGCGCTGCTGCTGCCCGGTCTTCGCCACGGTCGTCAACATGCCGGCCTGGCGGGTGCCACTGCTCGCGGCCCAGCGCAGGCGCCGCCCCGTCGAGCCGACCTCGGTGTCGCCGCTCTGGTCGAGCAGGTAGAGGTCGCGGGCGAACTCCGACCGGGTGTACTCGCGGGCCTGCCCGGGCAGCATCGTCAGCACGCCGTACACGTCGAGCAGCCGGACGACCGCGCCCGGCGCCTTGTGCTGCTGCGCCACGACGAGGTCGTACCCGCCGAGCAGGCTGGCCAGGAACGGCGCCACCTTGAACCGCGGGCCGGCCTGCTGGGCGCGACGCAGCTGGTCGACGACCACCGACGGGCGGATGCCGCGGGCCCGCTTGCGGTCGATCTCCAGCGCAAGGTCGCCGGGGAGGACACGCACGATCGACGGGTAGCACAGCAGCCGGTCGGCGTCCTCGAACATCGCCACGCCGGCCTCCGACGCTGCCGCGAGCAGCTCCTTGGCGTAGGCACCGCTGGCCAGCAGCTCGGGTTCGTCGACCTCGTAGACCGCGGCGGCCGCATCGACCTGGACGCCCAGCTCAGCGACCATCGCAGCAGCCGCGGCAAGACCGCGCCGAAGATCCTTCACCTGACCCGTGACGGCCGCGGCCCTGGCCCGTTTCAGCTCACGTCCGAGCACGGCGACGGCCTTCGTGGCAGCGTCCAAGCCGTCCTCGGCCCTGGTGAGCGCATCTTCCAGCCCGGTCACCAGGGCGGGCTCCTCTGCATCGTTGGGCAGCACGCGGGCAACCGTAGCGCCCGCAGGTTTCGGCCGAACCAGGGCCGTCGGGAAGGCCGGGGACCCGGCCACCTCGGTGCAGGTGAACGCGACGGCAGCAGGTGAACGCGACGGTGACGCGGGTCGCGTCGGCAGCTCCATGATCGCCGGAAGTGGGACATGAGCTGCGGCGGAGGGAGGTTCGGGCCCTGTTCACCCTCGGCTCACCGCTCGGATACACCGAGATCCAGGACATCGTGACCCGACCCTTGCGCGTGCCCGCTCCCGTCCGGGAGTGGGTGAACGTGGCCGACGTCTTCGACATCGTCGCCCTCGACGGACGGATCGCCAACGACTTCAACGGCGGGGGCCGGCTCATCGACGTGCGCGTGGACAAACGTCTCGCCCAACAACCACGCGGCCTGTGGCTACCTCAGCGCGCGTGCCGTGCGAGGCCGGGTCGGTGCGTTGGTGGTACCTGCATGAGTCACGATCCGCGCAGCAGGCGCACCACGGCGCGCTCGACGGCCGAGCGGGCGGCGTCATCGGCCGGCTCCGCGCCGCCCACCCGGCGCAGCGCGGCCAGCACGGTGGCGCCCTCCTCGAACCGCTCGATGACGCGCGGGTCCACGTAGGAGGCCCGCGCGACCGTCGGGGTGTTGCCGAGGTGGTCCGACACGTCGCCGATCGCCTGGTTGACGACGCGCCGGCGCGCCCGGACCGACGCCGGGACGCCGCCGCCGGCCACCGCCACGGCCAGGCGCACCGCGGCGAGCACCGTCGCGTTCCAGGTGCGCAGGTCCTTGGCGGTGTACTGCTCCCCCGCCAGCTCCTTGACGATCGTGTTGAGATCCTCGGACCGCACGTCGTGCCAATCCTTCCGCACGCGGAAGGCCAGCAGATCATCCCCGCCCCCGCGGCGGCGCAGCAGCCCGTTCACGACCTTGTGCAGCGCCGGGTCCCGCAGTTCCAGCTCCCGCGCGACCCCACCCTTCGCCGCGTAGCAGAACCGGACCGCGCCGCGTTGCAACCGCACGTGCTCGCGGCGCAGGGTCGCGAGGCCGAACGTCCCGTCCTCCTCGTCGTCGTCACCGGGGGCGTACTGCTCCCCACCGGCCCGGAACACACCGATGTCGAGCATCCGGACCGCGGCGGCGAGCACCCGGTCGCGACCCAGCCCGCGCTGGTCGAGGCGGCGGGCGACCTCTTCGCGGACCGCCGCCATCCGCCGGCCCAGCGTGAGCACCCGATCGTGCTTCGCCGCATCCCGCTGGCGCCGCCACTCGTCGTGGTAGCGGTACTGTCGGCGACCCGCGGCGTCGGTGCCGACTGCCTGGATGTGCCCCGACGGGTCCGGGCAGATCCATACCTCCTGCCACGCCGGCGGGATCACCAGGGCCTTCACCCGCGCGACCTCCGCCGGATCGGTGACGGGCTCACCCCGCTGGTCCAGGTAGCTGAACCCGCGGCCACGACGGCGGCGGGCCAGGCCGGCCGAGGCCGGATCGCTCCGGAGCAGACCTCGGGGAACTGCGTCGTCCACGTCAGCCGGTACCCGATCCGGGAGGCTCCGACACGGGCGTCACACCGGACCCGAGCTCGCGACAACGGACCCGGCGGCCGCCGCTCAGCCCTCCTTTCCAATCGCCGAGCTCACCGCGGTCGGAGAGTCGAAGCGATCGGGGGCCAGGGTGCGCAGCCATGCTTCCAACTACCCGCACGCGGGTGGCCGAATCCGGATCCAGCACCGCGAACAATTCTCACTCCCCGAGCAGGTCGGCCGGCGTGAGCGTCAGGTCGGGGATGGCCACCGGTACGATCGATTGAGCACCGGAGACGGTGCGGACGTCGCGATAGACCCCGTCCACCGGGCGGGCGTGCACATGCACGACGTCGGCGCCGAGGTCGACGATCCACACCTCGACGATGCCCTCCCGGGCGTAGATCGGCAGCTTGACCGCCCGGTCCATGCGCAGCGAGGAATCGGCCACCTCAAGGACGAGCAACGTGTCCTCGGCCGTGGGGTGCGCGCTGCGGTAGAAGTCGCGGCGACGGCGGGCGATGATGATGTCGGGCTGGGGCTCGGAGTGAGGCGGCAGGCGAACCGGATTCTGGATCCGAACCCAGGCGCGGCGGGCCAGCGTGAGGACGAGCACCTCGTTGATGATGTCGACGATGCTCGCGTGCCTCGGCCCGATCGGTGACATGGCGACGATCTCCCCGTCGAGCAGCTCCACCCGCTCGTCGGGGTCGAGCACCCCCACCTCGCCCATGCGCTCGTACTCCTCGACGGTGAAGCGCCTCCGGAGGTCGACCATGGGATCTGCGGCCATGGGCGAATGGTAGCCCCTGCCCGTGACGACCATGGGTGTTCGCCTATACCACTGGGACCACGGGTAGGTGGCGATCCAGCCCGGTGAGACCGAGTATCCGCGCGACCGGGCCGGCCTGGTCAACCATCAGCCGCAGCCGTCCGGGGGCGGCGTCGGCGACCGCGACGAGCAGGTCGACGCCGGCGCTGCTGAGGTAGGTGACCGGTCCGGTCGCGGTGGGGTCGACACCGGTGGCACCGGGAGGATGAACCGGAGCCGGGTGCCCGGACCGGCGGAGTCGACGGTGACATTCCGGGCGAGCCGTCGAATCATGGCTATGCCGCGGCCGCGATATCCCGGGGCGTCGGGTACGGGGAGCCAGCGGCCGTAGTCCCGGACCTCGGCGTGCACCCCCTCGTCGCCGATGTACTGGATGCGGCAGGTGAACTCGCCTGGATCGCGGCACGGCGGGCAGGGCGGCCGCGGTGGCCCAGGTGTTGATGGCCCACCGCAGGGCGGAGAGCTGCTCGGGCCGGGCCGGGAGTCGCTGGTCGAGCGGGCCGGGGCGGAGCCGGGCGACGACCACCGCGATGTCGTCGAACGACCCGGCACCGTCGAGGCATCGGTCCAGAACCATGGTGACCAGCTCCGCGGGCGGGGCCCCGGTGTGCTGGGCGGCGACGGCGGCCAGCCGGGCCAGCCCGTCGTCGAGGTTCTCACCCCGACGTTCGACCAGGCCGTCGGTGTAGAGCAGCACGCCGGGCCCCCGGTGCCAGCGTGGCGTGTCCTTCGACGAAAGGCGGGCCCTTGGTGATGCCGAGCACGATTCCGCGGGCGTCCTCCAGGTAGCGCACCCCGTCGCGGTCGAGCAGCAGCGGCGGGGGGTGCCCGGCGCAGGCCCAGCGCAGCTCCCCGGTGTGGCTGTTGAGCACCAGGCAGACGGCGGTGCTGGCCAGTGCGCCGTCGACCCGCCGGGCGAATCGGGTCAACCACGCCAAGGCGTGTGCCGGTGAGTGACTCTCCAGCAGGTAGGCGGCCAGCGCGCTGCGCAGCTGGCCCATCACCGCGGCCGCCGCGGGCCCCTGCCCCACGACGTCGCCGACGACGATCGCCACCCGCTTGTCGTCCAGGGCCAGCACGTCGTACCAGTCACCGCCGGCCTCGCTGCCCCACGCCGCCGGGAGGTAGCGGGTGGCCAGCCCGACCCGGTCCAGCACGGGCAGGGCGGTCGGGAGCAGGCTGCGCTGGAGGGTGTCGGCCACCTGGCGTCCGGGCAACCCAGCAGGGCCGAGCCGTGCCGCATCGCCGCCTGCGCCACCTGCACCGGGGTGGCGGCCGCCGACAGCGCAGCGGTGGCTTTCTGGATCAGGTCCAGCCGACGAGCGCTGTCCTGCTCACGTTCCAGCAGCAATGCATTGTCCAGAGCGGTGGCCGCCCGTTGCCCGATCTCGGTGAGCAACTCCAGGTCCTCGGTGTCCTGGGGCCGCGAGCCGACGGTGCGCGCCGCAGCGAGCAGGCCGACCACGCGTCCGCGCGTCGCCAACGGCACCAGCACCACGGTGAGCATGTTCAACCTGCGCCGCATGGCCCGCTGCTCGGGATCGGCCGAGCTCTCGATGTGGTAGCGCTCGTCGACCTCGACCAGCCGCGGTTCGCCGCTGGCCAGCGCGGACCGGGCGTCGGCCCATCCACCGTGGAGCGCCCGCATCAGGTCTTCGGCCTCGATCGTGTGGCCGGCCACCGCGCGCACGCCGTCCCGGCCGTCCTCATGGATCTCGACCAGCCGGGCGAGGTCCACCACCCCCTCGTCCACCAGCGTGCGGACCAGGACCTCCCGGCGAGCCTGCACGGTCGTCTCCCGGTCCATCGCGCTGCTGATCACCGCGAGGAGTCGCTGGCGTTCCCGATCACGATGGCGGGTGTCGATGTCCAGGCAGCCGCCGACGTAGCCGTCGCACCGATCGGGCGCGCCGCGGTCGAGCACCCACCGGTGCCGGCCGTCACTGCCGCGCAGCCGGACGCGGGTGCCATCCGTGAGCCCTCCGCGGCAGGGTTGCACCGGTTCGCGCTGCCGACCGGGCAGACGCCGCTCCTGGACGAGGCGGGTTTTCTGCGGTCGCCGGTAGACGACTGGCCGTTGGGTCCTGACGATGTCCGACCGCGTCCGGTTGTCGAATTGCTGGGGGACGTTCAAGGCACTCGCACACCACGAGCAGAACGCCCAAATGATCAATGTCGCACCGCTGACCCGGGACGGCCTGGAACGCAAGCTGGCCGCCGCTTGCGAGCAGGCCGGACCCGTGTACGTGGACGGGCTCGACCAGGCCGCTGTGGGCGACCCCTTACGTACTGCAGTGGCTGGAAGAGAGGTTGACGACTCCGTCCGCCCTGCGTGTGTCGTGGCGGTTAGCGTGCAGCTCCGCCGCGTGGGAGGCGTCGCTCGCGGGCTCGTTGCGGCAGAACATGCCTGGCTTCAAGGAGTGGAAGCTCCTTCCCCTGGAACGGGCAGCCGCCGCGAAAGCGGTCGCGCTGCACGACTTCGACGGAGACGGCTTCATCCGCGCCCTCGACGAAGCGCGGCTCGGCAGGTTGTCGGCGTGCGTGGCCAACTGGTCGCGACCGCCCGGTATTGGCAAGCCCACGGCGGGCTGCCCGACAGCGGCGTGGCAGCGATGGAGTTCGAGGTCGCGCAGTTCCTGTGTGAGACCAGCGATCGACGTCGTCCGCAGATGCCGGCGGAGCGCAAGATGCGGCTCGCGAAGCGTCTGGGCGCGTTCACGACCTTCGCTGGACGGCAGAGCTTAACGTTCGCGCCGGGCTCCGATCCCGCGCTTGCGGTACACGAGCTTCCCGCGGACCTGGAGCCCGCCGAACCGGGTCGTGGAGTCGAGCCCGACGACTACCGCGAGGTCCTGGGTACGGCCTTGTTCGATCCGGGTCCTGCCGGCTCGGTGGTGTTCCGGCATCAGCGGTACCTGGAGTACCTGGCCGCGGCAACGCCCCGGTCCCTTCGAGGTAGCAAGCGACAGCTCAGCATCCGGCAGCAGGTCAAGAAGTCCCCAGTCCTGCACCGCGATATAAATCAAGACACCACACGCACGACTTGGCTGTTCTCCGCGCCACTAGCGTCACCTCATCCGCACGAGGCCGGGGACGCGCACGGTGGCTGCCCGGCGTCGGTGGTGTTCATGACGCCCCCCCGAACGTGGGGGCTGTCCGTTATAACCGACAGCATCGCCCAATCAGGCTGGCGCAGGTAGAAGCTCAGCGCGCTATGCACCGTGCACGGGACGCGCTTTGGCCAGAGCCGCCACCCCGCGCGAGGGACCGACTGACAGGTTGAGCACCGGCCGTGCGTATCGACCCGGTGGCGCTCCTGCAACCGCACCAACACCCCCAGCGACCGCACGAGCCCCTCAGCGGCGGTCCGATCCGCCACCAGGTCACCGGCCAACACCCGCTCCAGCAGCTCGGCCAACTCCCGGCCGTACGCCTCGTGCAAGATCCTGGGGTCAGGGAGGCTCACGACGCACCCCCGCAGCGCTGGGACATGATCAGCACGTCGGTATGGATGTGGGGGCGGCGCAGTGCCTCAACCAGCGCGCGAAACGCCACCCCCTCGCCGGAGGCGGGCACGCCGATGTGTTCGGTGTACGCATCGGCCAACACCGGGCCGGATCGATGCGCAACGGCCCGTAGCTGGGTGGTGAGGGTATGTGCGTACCCTGGTGGGTCGCTCAGCCACACTCGCAGGTAGCCGACCGCCAGCGGCGCTACCCGCGACTCCGCACAATGAGTGAGGGTCGGTTCGGCGACGCCTCCGGGCTGCGCCGCCGAACCTGCCCCGCTCGTACGGCAGCTCATAGCGCCGCCACGTCGTGACCAGCTCACGACCAGCTCGCACGGCCACGCCGACCCGCACACCGCGCACAGTCAGCGTCGTTGGAGTGCTTGTCCAGCACCGTCACCACCAGCGACGACAACGCTTCGAAGGCAGGTAGCATCCTGTGCGGCGCTTGCGCGGTGGCGTTATCGCTGGTCATGACGACGACACTATGAGTGGCTGGGGGTTACAGGTTGTACAAGATGTGTGAGTACCCGGAGCTACCCCGGCTGCAGGGAGATCACTACTGTTGAGCTGGTCAGACGTATTGCAGGGATCAAGCTTCCACGTTGCTACCCGAGATCAACGAGTAACCAGGTCATGAGAGAGCATGCCGCATGGACGATATGGACGATCAGGCACGCGCGATCGGTCGCCGCGTTCAGTACTGGCGACAGCGACGCAACCTCGACCGTAAGCAGTTTGCCGACATGGTGGACCGTTCTACTTCGTGGCTGGACAAGATCGAGAAGGGGGAACGCAAGCTTCTACGCCTACCCATGCTTGACCGTGTGGCAGAGGTGCTGGGCGTCGATCCCGCTGCCTTGACGGACGGCTCGATGGCCCGTCGAGCGGCTCGGTGTGTCGATGCTGTTGAGGTGCAAACCATTCGCGAGGCCCTTGGTTGGTACCCATCGCTTTCGGTGGAAGACGGTGAACAGGAACCAAAGCTTGATCGAGTGGCCAAGCAACTGAAATACGTTGATCAAGCCTGGCTTTCGTCACATTTTACGGTGGTGGTTCGACATCTTCCAAAGTTGCTACGCGAGGCGCAAATGCTGGCTATCGCTGTTCAGCCTTCCGATCAGGTGGCAGCTTCCCGAACGCTTGTCATGGCATATCGCCTTGCCTCTTCAATGCTACTCAAGTTCGAGATTAACGACGTGGCATGGTTAGCGGCGGACCGTGCCATGCAAACCGCTTTCGCCGTAGACGACACGCTGGCCCTGGCGAGAGCAACGCGCAGTGTGGCTCGTTCATTGACTAGCACAGGCCAGCTAACAAGCGCCATAAACGCCCTTACCGGTATGGCTGACCGCATGCGCCCAGAACTCGCCACGCAAGCTGATGACCTGTTGTCACTGTACGGCATGTTGTATCTCGCCGCCTCAATCGCGGCAGCTAAACAGGAAGACGCTGACACGGCACTCATCATGCACGAGCAAGCCCAGGCGGCAGCCGAAAATCTTGGACCTCATTACGAGATGCATCAAACATTCTTCGGACATACCAATGTGGCGCTGCACAGGGTGGCCGCGCTTGTTCGACTGCACGAACCAGGGCGCGCTTCGGAGTATGCACACAATATCGACCCGGGCTCTATTTCGATTCTTCCGCCAGAGCGCAAAGTTAACTATATGCTCGATATCACTACCGCCCATACCGAGGCTGGCCATTACGCAGAAGCAGCGCGTGCCCTGGTTGAAGCTGAGCGAGTTGCGCCAGAAGAGGTACATTGCCGCTCCTTGGCGCATGGCCTGATACGGACAGTACTGAAGAACACCAGCGGTGATCTAGGGTGCTCTGTTCTTCGGATGGCATCACGGGCGGGCGTAACCGTATGAGCAAGCGTGTTCTGTACCTGTTCATTTGTGGGGCAGGTCCGGCCAGCCGCATAACTGACATGGTGAAGTTGGCTCAAGCCGAAGGCTGGTCGGTCTACTGCACCGCCACCCCGGCAGCAGTCGAACACTTTCTAGACATTCCAGCCCTCGAACGCGCAACCGGTCATCAGGTGCGCACCACGTACCGAAAACTGGATGATGAGCCACTGCCAAGAGCCAACGGCGTCATCGTGGTCCCAGCGACCTACAATACGATCAATAAATGGGCAGCGGGCATATCTGATACATACGCGCTCAACCAACTGGCAGAGCTAACCGGCCTCCGAGTGCGCATCGTGGTCTTGCCTTTCGTCAACCAGGCATTGGCCGCTAACAGGGTCTTCGCGCGAAACGTGGAAGAACTACGGCAGGCCAGCGTCCGCGTGCTTTTCGGCCCAGGGGAGTTCGAGCCACACCCACCACGAACAGGCGGACAAGTGCTCGATACCTACCCGTGGGGCCTAGCCCTAAAAGCACTCAACGAATAGGGAAATCCCCTGGGGTTAGGGCTGACCCGAGTTGCTCACAGGCGGAAGATGTCACGCGGCGAAATTCATCCGCCGTACCCGCTACGCAGGCTGCCTCGGGCAGAAAATCACCGAAATCTTGCGAAGCTGTTCTATCAGGTCAGAGCGGTTGAATAGTGTCTTAGGCGCTTAGGAGGTCGACGCACAACATGATCCCGACCGCCACGCGCAGGCTCGGTGGCGACCCCTGCACCGGACCCAACGCGGCGGCGGCCCAGCCGACACCGCGCATCCGGGTGGCCATCTCGCTGTCCCCGACGAACGGGGACCGACGCTGCTCGACGCGCTGCTCAACCCCGACCCCCGCAGCGAAGCCCTGAGACCGCACCCGGAGAGATCATTGATAGAACCAGCTTCCCCAGCAGCTGACGGTCCCGACCCACCGACGGTAGCGGGACTGGTCCGCACTGCGCGAGGCGGCAGGAGTCGGCCCACGAGCAGGCGCTCGCTAACAAGCATCTCACCGAGCTCAACGAACAGGAACTCGACCTGTGGCACGGCGGCGGGGAGCAGCGGGCGGCGGGGGTGAGCTCTCGCGTTCCCCGTCCTCCCCGCGCGACCATGTGATCCTCTCGGTGAGCTCGCAGACCCTCTGATCGACCTGGTGACGCGGCCATAGGAGCTGGCCGACCGGCCCGTTCTCGAATAGGTTGACGCGCCGTACGCGGGACGATGGATCGGTCGGCGGATTCGGTCAGTTCGCTGGTCCGCCGGAGGCGCCGCCGCCGAGCCGATGGAGGATCTCGACCAGTAGTTCGCCGTGCTGCACCAGGGTCTGCTGCATCGACCCCTGGTCCTGCTGCACCCCGACCAGAGACTGCTGCATCACCCCCTGACTCTGCTGCACCCCGACCAGAGACTGCTGCATCACCCCCTGACTCTGCTGCACCCCGACCAAAGACTCCTGCATCACCCCCTGACTCTGCTGCACCCCGACCAAAGACTCCTGCATCACCCCCCGACTCTGCTGCACCCCGACCAGAGACTCCTGCATCACCCCCTGACTCTGCTGCACCCCGACCAGAGACTCCTGCATCGTCGCCAGGGACTCTGTGTGCTGGTCGACGGTTTCCTTGATGTCGAGCACCGTGTCGCTGATCGCGCGGACGGTGTCGTCCTGCTCGTCGAAGCGACGTTTGAGCGTGGCAACCTCCGGACTGGCCATGCCGGCAGCGTAGCGCGCTCCGGTCCGTGGCTACGCCGGATCGACGATGTTGGGTGCCGGCGTGAACCCCGTCGCCGCGCGTTGTGCCTCCGATAGGACGAGAGCGGATCCTCACTCGGCTGTCGCGCCGCTTCGACGAGACCGTCGATGGCATCGACGGTGCGCGGCGGCGCGTCGAACCTGATCGCCTTCCTCAACGCCACGACGTCGACACCCGGTTCGGCGAGTGCTCGGCCTGCGGGTCCAGCGCGTTCGACCGACCGACTCCCCGGCACGCACCGCAGCCCGGGCCGCCACCGGAGGACGGGCAGGACGTCGTCGCCCCACATACGGAAGAACTTCTCGTGGTTCCCGCCGATCTGCTGGACCCGGCGTCCACGTACTGCTGGACCACGCTGAGATGGCACTCGGGATCCGGTCCGCAGGTGATTTCCTGCCCGACGGCCTCCCGCGTCACCAGGCTGGCAGCGGCCTCGAAGTCCTGCGGTCGAGGCAAGGACTGGGCGAGCCGGCCGGGCAGCAGCTCGTTGGCCCACAACCGGTGCGCGGTATCCAACCCGGCCTGCTCGCTGTCAGCCCAGCACACCTTCATCCCGCCCTGTACGGGCCGACCTCCCCCACTGAATCCACGGTAGCTACGGACAAGATCCGGATCCGGCGACGCGGTGCAGAACCCATCACCGATGCGGCCGGCGAGCTCGGTGGCCGGTGGCCCGAACCCGGATACGTAGATCGGCACCGGCTCGTCGGGAAGCGTGTAGATCCGGGCGTCCTGCACCTCGTAGTGGTGACCGTGGAAGCTCACCTCCTCGCCGAGGTGCAGCAGCCGGATGAGCTCGATCACCTCCTCGAGCATCTCCAGGCACACTCCGGCCGACGGCCACGGGTCGCCCAGGATGTGCTCGTTCAATGCCTCGCCACTGCCGACACCGAGGACGAAGCGCCCTCGTGCTGCACCGCGGCCGTCGCGGTGGCCTGGGCGATGATCGCCGGATGGATGCGGACCGTCGGACAGGCGACGGCAGTGGTGATCGGCAGCGACACGGCCTCGGACAGCGCGCCGATCATCGACCACACGAACGGACCCTGGCCCTGGCCCTGGGCATCGTTCCACGATGGAAGTGGTCGGAGATCCACAGACGCTCGAATCCGGCCTGCTCGACCAGCCTGGCCTGACGGTCGGCTACTACCCGCCGCGCGTGACGAACCGCGCCGGCACCGCCCGGTCCGACCTCGCTACAACGGTGTCGCGCTGCGTCGAATACGGGCGACGATCGCGGTGGTCGAGTGGTCCGACAGGTAGCTCAGGACCCGGACCTGGCCGCCGAGCCGCTCGACCACCGGCGTCTCGGGCAGCATCTGCGGGGTGTAGTCGCCGCCCTTCGCGTAGATGTCCGGTCGCACCAGCTCCAGCAAGTCAACCGGGGTGTCCTCGTCGAACGCGGTCACCAGGTCCACCACGTCGATCGCGCCGACCACCCCGGCCCGGTCCTCCAGCGGGTTCACCGGACGCTCGGGGCCCTTGAGCCGGGTCACGCTCGCATCCCCGTTCAGCGCGACGACGAGCACGTCACCCAGCTCGCGGGCCTGCCGCAGGTAGGCGACGTGCCCGCGGTGCACCACGTCGAAGCAGCCGTTGGTGAAGACGATCCGATGCCCCGCCCGGCGGTGCTCCCCCAGCGCGGCCAGCAGGTCGCGACGGTCCAGGACGCGGCCGCGGTCGGCGGCGGCCAACCGGGCCGTCACCGCGGCCGTCGAGCAGACTACCGTTCCCGGCCGATCGACCACCACATCCGCGGCGGCCTGGGCGAACGCCAGCGCCTGCTCCGGGGGCGCGCCGGTGCAGGTGGCGGCGGTCCATGCGGCGACGAACGTGTCACCGGCGCCGCAGGCCGAGCTCTCGGGGATCGGACGGGCGGCACCCCGCCGCACCGGGGGACCCTGGGCGGGCAGGAGCAGCGCACCGTCGGCGTCGAGGGTCAGCAGGACGTCGGCGCCACCGGATATACAGACGAGCTCGCCGTGGTGCCCGACCCCCCAGGAGACCCGATCGACGACCGGCATTGGCCTACCCACCAACGCCGCCGCCTCGGCCACGCTCGGGGTCACCGCGTCCGGGGTGAGCGGCGCCCACGGTGCCAGGTCGTGGGCGTCGATGACGAGCAGCGGGATGTGGGACCGCAGCCGGACCAACCGTCGGCGCAGCCGCGCGCCGAGTACCCCGAGCCCGTAGTCGGCCACCAGCACGGCGTCGGCCGACGCGCAGGCCTGCGTGACGGCGTCGGCCAGGGCGAGATCGGTGCAGCGGCGGAGCGCTCCCTGCGGCGCGGTGTCGTAGCGAGCCACCGGCTGACCGGCGGCGACGAGTCGCCGCTTGGCCGGGGTGCACCGACCCAGTTCGATGACGCAACCCTGCACGCGCACCCCGTGCTCGTGCAGTGCCCCGCGCAGGGCCAGCCCGTCGGCGTCGTCGCCGAACACCGCGACGAGCTCC
The DNA here is from genome assembly GCA_050701055.1 of Pseudonocardia sp. Lineage (GTDB taxonomy): Bacteria > Actinomycetota > Actinomycetes > Mycobacteriales > Pseudonocardiaceae > Pseudonocardia. Next base: position 22,257 of record JBOHEO010000072.1, read on the forward strand.
ACGGTCGCCCCGAGGGCCGCGAGGTTCGCGGCGACGTTCGCGGCCCCACCGGGTGCCGTGCCGGCACTGGCGATCTCCACGACGGGCACGGGCGCGTCGCGACCGACCCGGTTGGCCGCGCCGGACAACCAGCCGTCCAACAGAGCGTCGCCGACCACGACGACACGCGGGCGGCGGACGCGGATGTCGCCGGCCAGCCGGGCCGGGGCGGGCGGGACGACTGCCGGACTCAGGCCGTCGTCGATAGCCGGGCGGGCGGGCATGTCGAGGCGGTCTGGCGCCACAGCTCCTCCTTCGTCATCGATCGGCCTGGTGGCGGTCGGGAAAGCGGCGGTGGGGCGAGCGGCGGCGGGGAAAGCGACGGGGCGGCCGGCGGGGTCGGCGGCAATGGGGCCGGTGTCGTCAATGGGCCCTGAGCCGTCCCTGTACGCGGCCCGGCGGCCAGGTCGTGTGCCGCGGCGGCGAGCCGCTCGGGGGCGACGTCCAGGCACTGGTGCTCGTAGGGACAGCGGAACAACCGACACGGCGAGCACGGCACCGGCACGCCGAGCAACGCGGCCGGAACAGCCCGAGGGCGCATATCCCCGATCCGCTCGGTACCCGCATACGCGACGACGACCGGCGTACCGAGCGCGTCGGCGAGATGCATGCCCCCGGAGTTGTTGGTGATCGCCACGGCAGCCCGCCCGACGACGGCGGCGAACCGGGGCAGGGCCATCGGCGGCAGTGCCGACACCCCCGGGTGCGCGGCGGCGGCGACTACCTCGGCCACCAGGGCGACCTCCGTGCCGGTGCCGGCCACGCAGACCGGTAGGCCATCGGCCGCGATCACCGCCGCGGCCCGGCCGAAGCGCGCGGTCGGGTAC
>JBOHEO010000073.1:0-22875 GCA_050701055.1 Pseudonocardia sp.
GTCGGGGTATCCCCGACACCCGACCTCGTCGTTCCACCCGGAACGCGACCGCGTTACTCCATCCGGAACGTCCCGGTGATCTGGTCGAACGTGGCTGCGCCATCCTTGAACCGGTCAGCGGGTAGCGTCTGGAAGACGAGTGCGATCATTGTCTTTCCCTTGAACAGGAAGAAATGGGAGTGCGCCCCGGTAAGTCCGGTGGCGGGATCGGTGAAGTTATAAAAGTAGAAATGGCCTGGCAATCCCGCCATAGTGATCTGATGTGGTTCTGCGAGCAGCTTCACCGACGGGTCCGACATCACGATCTCGTCGGTGAGTTGTCTGGTGGTCGGCAGTTCCGGCGAACCTATCTCGGCCGGTAGATCCAGCACGCGTACCAAGAAGGAATGTGGTCCTTGCGCCGCGAGCAGCGGGACCTGGGGGTCAGCGGGATCCAACCGCGTCCAGGTCGACGGGTAGCCGAGTGCGAACCCGACCTCCGGGCTCCGGAACTCAACGAGACCGGGAGCTTGAGCCGGTGGCTCCGCTGGAGTGGTCGAGGCCGCGGTGGTCGAGGCGCCGGGTGGGGGGCCTGCCGGCGTCGCGGCACGTTGGCCGACACCGACGGCCAGGACCCCGGCGGTCGCCACGGTCGCCACGCCGACGCCGACGGCCACCGCGCGTTTACCAGTCAATGCGCTCAGTACACCCCTGGCGCCTGATGCCGATTTTTTCATACTCTGTGTAACGAGGGGTGACGCGGTGAGGTTCTACCGCGAGTTCGGGGCGCGTCGTGCATATCGCTCCCACCATCGAGCTACTTCCCTCAGGTCACGAACAAGTGTAATCTCAACCAATCACAGGCTAAGTTTCCACGGTGAGCACTTCCATGCGACGGCCGGAGGCAACGTTGAACGAGTTCGGAGAGCCAGATGTCAGTGGTTTATGGACCGGCGTGGTCATCGGATTCGCGGTCGTCGTCGTCGTCGTCGTCGTCGTGGGTGTCCTCCTGATGCTGGCGTCCCGGATCAACGCGCGAGCCAGCGAGGCGGTGCGCCTGCTCGGGGAGACGCGGACGGTCACGCAGCCGCTCGCAGAACTTGCCCGGACCAACGAACTCCTGCAGAGCATCGGCCGGGGTGCCGTCACCGCTCGACAGGCACTGGGAGGATAGCGATGTCTCTGGCTCTCGCCCTCGAAGAGATCACACTCTGGCAGGTCACGCTCGTCGTCGGGTTAGTCGTGATCATTGTCGTGATTGCCCTGCTCGGCCTGCTGCTCAGCCTGGTCCGCTCCATTGAGGCCGGTGCGCAGCAGCTGCTGGGTGTGGCGGTCGGAGTTGCCGGTAACACCGGCAATATCAAGCTCGCGCTGGCCGTTGCGGACACGCTGGACGAGGTCGCCGAAGAGGCCGGCCGCCATGCTCGACTCCTGGGGGTAGCGGCGCGATGAGCATCCAACTGCTGGTCATCCTGACCGTTGTCGAGATCGTGCTTCTGGTGGTCGTGCTGGCGCTGTACCTCATCCTGCTCACGCGCCGTCTGCGGTCCGCGGCCGACACGCTCGGGCAGGTGTCCGGGGGGCTGAGCTCGGTTCAGGGGGACGTGGCTCTGGTCGGCGCCGGCGCCGCCATCCTGAACCGGAAGCTGGCCGCGATCGGGGACGCCCTGCCGCCCATCGCCCAGAAGGCCGAGTCCCTCGCGTCGCAGGCTTGACGAGTTCACGATCCCGGGCCGAGGAAAGGAAGCGACGATGGCACTGTGGTGGATAGGCAACGCGATCTTCATTCTGGTGGTCATCCCCGTCGTGGTGGTGCTCCTGCAGCGTCTGGTGAGGCCCGTCGTCGACATTGGCAAGCACGTCGACAAGATCTATGATCAAGCTGGCGGCATCTCCGGCGCGCTGGACGGCGTGCCGGGACTGCTGCGCACTCGAGACCTGGTGAAGCAGGTGGGGGCCGGGCTGACGCGCTATGTCACCGCGGTCGACCGCCTCCTGTGAGGAGTGAATCACCGTGATTTCCGCAGCTGTGGTCACCATCATCGGTGCGTTGCTGACCGTGCTGGTGCTGGCCGCCTACCTGATCTACGTGGCATTGGTCCTGCGACGGGTGGACGGTCGGCTCAGCGCGATCACCGCCGGCGTCGAATCGATCACCTACAAGGCCGAGCTGGCCGGACCCATCGTCAGGGAGATCAACAAAGATCTCACCGGCGTGAACAACGCGCTGCAGGCCGTGCTCACCAAGAAGCGTCCGCCGAAACGGAAGCCGGAGCCGGAGCCGGACCTGAGGCCGACGGCGGCGCCGGCGTCGGACCCGACGCGCCCGGCGTGGGTGGTCGCGCCGCGGGTGGACCCGTTCAACCGGTAGGGAAGGTGCTCAACACCGTCCTTCAGCCTGCGGGGCCGTCGTCTCCCCAACGATCTTATGCACCAGAAAGGAAACAATGAATCCCAATGAGGAACGGTCCGCCGGAAAAGACGTGACGTGGGGTATCCGACCCACCGTCGCTGTCAATTCAGTCCCGAAGAAGTTCGCGCTCGTTGCGGGCCTGGCCTACGTGGTGGGCGGGGTGATCGGTTTCTTCTTCACCGGGTTCAACAACGTCACCGAGGCCACCGACGAGGCGTTGTTAGGGATCTTCCACATCACCCCGTTGCACAATGTCGTGCACATCGGGATAGGCGCGTTGTGGCTCTTGGCGGCTTTTGTGCTCACCAATGTGGCTGCCGAAGGCGTGAACTTCGCGATCGCGGGGTTCTACGTCCTGGCCGCCGTGATCGGCTACCTCGGGTATCTCGAAATTCTGGGTATCCGTGCCGGATTCGACGCGGACAACTTCCTGCACATCATCACCGGTGTCGTCGCGCTGCTTTTCGCGGGCCTCATCCCCTCCCGTGAACGGACGTACGCATAGTCGTCTGTCGCAAGCGCGAGTTTCCCGTGATTCAGCCCGTCGGCGACGTCGGATGTTGCTGGCAGCGTCGGCGACATCCGACGCTGCCAGCAGAAGAACATCATCACCCAGATGATCATGTGTACGCAGCGGTGCAGGTGGTCCAGGTCCTGCGTCAGAGCGCGTGAACACTCTCTAGAGCGGTTGCATCTCCGAGATCCGCCACTGCCCGTCGGCGGCCTTGGTCATGGTGACTTTGATCTGGATGATCCCCTGTTGCGGCTGCGGTTGGGAAGATGCGCTGGCGGTCTGGCTGAGGTAGAGCATCACCTCGGCCCGGTCCGGTCGAGCATCGATCAATGCGGACCGGATGACTTCGACCTTCGACGAGACGTCCTGCTGCTGAGCGGTCGGCACGATCAGGTTGCTGGCCATTTCCTCGAACTGGACGGCAAAGGGTCCTGAGAGCTGTGCGCGAGCGCGTGCAAGATCCGCATCCAACGTCTTCGAGCTGTAGCTGAGCACCTGGCTGGTACTGATCACTGCCGCGTCCAGGGCCTCCGTGGCGTTTTGCTCGGTATTCGCGACCGTAATCGCCCGCGAACCGAGCAGCCCGACGGAGACGGCCGAGGCGATCACAAGCACAGCGAGCGCGATCGGGAGTCGGCGGCGGGTCTTCGGCGACGGCCATCCGGTGCGTTGGCTGTCGCTGTCCTGGGTGTCGCTGTCCTGGGTGTCGGGCGCCGAGTTTTCGGCTTCGGCTGGGAGCCGGCTCTCGGCCGAAGTCTCGGTGGCCGCCGAAACGTCACCGCGTTCGGTGTTGGGAAGGTCCTGAATGGTTGCCACGGTGCTCTCCGAATCGGAGTCGGTGCCGCTCATGATGCGAGTTCCACTGTCGAGACGAGCCAGCGGTCGCTATCATGCTGCAGCTGGATGGCCAACCGGAAGGTATGCAGCTCGCCTTGGGGGGCCTGGCTGCTGGAAATCACGGTGGTAACCATGACCAGCGTGGATGCAGCGTCCGCCTCGAGCTTTTCGATCCCGGCGGCGGTGACGATCCCCGTGGACCCAAAACTGCCGTCCTTCAGCCTGGTCTGCAACAGCGGCGAGCCGCCGGAGATCTGGTCCCGGAAGGTGCCGGTGGACGCCTGGATCATGCTCTCGATCTGCTGCTCCGCGTTCTCGCTGCTGATCGTGGTTAGGTCGGTGGCCATCTTCCGCGCCGCGTCCAGGACCACCTGGTGCTGTTCCGCCCGCTGGCCGGCCGCTTGGTTGTGCACGAGCAGCGCCACCGCCCCCACCAATAGTGCGACCAGGAGAGCGGACAGTCCCGTCACCAGCACAGCCCACTGCGATGGCCGGCGACGAGCCGATTTCGGCGGATCGGTGACCATCTCGGCTGGCTCCGGTCCGCTCTCCGCCGCCGGCTGGGGCGCGGCGCTGGGGGGTGTTGTGTCGGGGGGTGTTGTGTCGGATAGGGGCGTTGTGTCGGACGGGGACGCGTCGCCGCCTTCGGACACGGGTTTCGGGTCCGGTGCGGTCATGTCTTCCGTTGGGTCTTGCCGGGTGCTGAGATCAGCCATGGGCCGCCTCCCTCGCTCACTGGGACAACCCCGGAACCCGCGAGGCGCAGTTGCGCCGGTCGCGGAGGATCATCGCCACGTTCGTCGGGCGGGCCTGGCGGAGGTGCTGGGGAGCAGGATCCGCCGCCCGCAGGGCCGCCAGGCGGAATGCACTCCTGACGCTGACAAGTCGATTCCATGATGGTAAGCGGCCGGTCGGCGCACCCTGGTGGCGGGGTGCCGACAACGGGATTGGGCACACAACCGTCAGTGGTCGAGCTCGCCGGTCGCGGTGTGTGCATCGGGGCGGGCTGCATCGGCGTAGCGTGGGCTGGCAGCATCGTTCTGGTGAGCGACGAGCGCGATCCCGTGGCCGACCTCCGGCGCATCGCATTCCTGCTCGAACGCAGGCACGAGTCCACCTACCGAGTGCGCGCATTCCGCACCGCCGCGGCCGTCCTGCGCGGACGCGACGTCGACGAACTCACTTCGCTGGCACTGTCCGGCGAGCTGGTGCGGATGCGCGGGGTCGGCGACGTCACCGCGCGTTGCGTCGTCGAATCTCTCGCAGGCGACGTGCCGACATACCTGCAGCGCTTACAGGCCACCGAGGACGCCCCGCTTGCGGAGGCGGCCACCGACCTGCGTGCGGCGTTGCGTGGCGACTGCCACAGCCACACGGACGCCTCTGACGGCGGCTCGCCGATGCGTGAGATGGTCGAGACCGCGCGCGAGCTCGGCCACGAGTACCTGGTGATCACCGACCACTCGCCCCGGCTCACCGTGGCCAACGGTCTGTCCGCCGATCGGCTGAAGGTGCAGGTCGAGCAGGTCGCCGAGCTCAACGAAGAGATCTCCGACACCGGATTCCGGGTGCTGAGCGGCATCGAGGTCGACATCCTCGACGATGGCGCGCTCGACCAGGACGAGGAGCTTCTCGCCCAGCTGGACATCGTCGTCGCGAGCGTGCACAGCAAACTCCGGATGCCGGCCGCCGAGATGACGCAGCGGATGCTTGCCGCCGTCACCAATCCGCTCGTCGACGTGCTCGGGCACTGCACCGGCCGGATGATCACCGGATCACGCAAGCGACCGGAGTCGCAGTTCGACGCCGCCGCGGTGTTCGCCGCCTGTGCCGAGCACGGCGTCGCGGTGGAAGTGAATTCACGACCCGAACGGCTGGACCCGCCGAAACGGCTGCTCCGGCTGGCCGTTGAGGGCGGGTGCGAATTCACGATCGACACCGACGCCCATGCCCCCGGTCAGCTGGACTGGCTCGACTACGGCTGCTCCCGGGCGGCAGACTGCGGAGTGTCGGCGGGGCGGATCCGCAACACGTGGCCCGTTGACCGTCTCCTCGCGCACCGTGCTTGACAAGCGAACTCGCCGTGCCGGATCACGCAACTCGCCGTGCCGGATCGCGCAACTCGCCGTGCCGGATCGCGCAACTCGCGATTCGCCGCAGGCCCCAGGCGAGTACGACGGGCGCGTCGGGCCGATGGCCGAGCGCGGCGAGGGCGGCGGCGAGGTAGTCAGGCTCGGTGGAGCGGCATAGTGTCAGCACCCGTACGAAACGGACCGACGAAGGGAACACCATGACTGTGCAGGTAGGCCTGCTCGTGACACTTGAGGCGAAACCCGGCAAGGAGGACGAGGTGGCCAAGTTCCTCAACGACGGGCTGGCCATCGTCGAGCAGGAGCCGGCCACGATCACCTGGTACGCCATCCGTCAGAGCGCCACGACCTTCGCCATCTTCGACACCTTCGTCGACGAGCACGGCCGGCAGGCGCACCTGTCCGGCCAGGTCGCCGCCGCGCTCGGCCAGATCGCCGGCGACCTGCTGGCATCGCCGCCGGACATCCGCAAAATCGACATCCTGGCCGTCAAGACCGCGGGCTGACCCCTCGGTCCAGCTCACAGAACGCCGGGTGGAGATCCGACCCCTACCCGGCGGCTCGGCCGTTATCCTGGCGAGCATGGCAATTGAGTCGACGATGCTCGCCCTGGGCACCCCCGCACCGACGTTCGATCTTCCCGAACCGGCCACCGGCCGGATCTTCCGGTCCGATGACCACAAGGAGGCGCCCGCGCTGGTCGTCACGTTCATCTGCAATCACTGCCCGTACGTGCAGCACGTCGCGGCAGGGCTCGCCGCGCTGGGCCGCGACCTCGCAACGCAGGCCGTAGCGATGGTCGCCATCTCCAGTAACGACGTCGGCGCCTACCCGCAGGACGGGCCCGAGCAGATGGTCGTCGAGGCGCGCCGCCAGGACTGGGAGTTCCCGTACCTCTACGACGAGAGCCAGGATGTGGCCCGGGCATACTCCGCAGCCTGCACCCCCGACACGTTCGTCTTCGACGGCGAGCGACGGCTTGTCTATCGGGGTCAGCTCGACGACTCCCGGCCGCGCAACGAGCTGCCGGTCACCGCGGCCGACGTGCGGGCCGCCGTGACCGCGGTGCTGGCCAGCCGGCCGGTCGACCCCGATCAGAAGCCGTCGATCGGCTGCGGCATCAAGTGGCGTTGATGCGACAAGGATCCTGGCCACGCTCGGTAGCCGACGCCGCACCGTCAGCACCTTCCGACGCCGGCTCGGCCTCCACCGGCTTCACCGGGTAGTCGTCCAGACAAGCACCCACGTCGCCGGTACCCCGGTGAGCATTTCGATGCGCCGCGCGAGTGCCACGACGTTGCGTGGCTGAGCGCTGCGCCTCCCAGGCCGAGGCTGCCTGCGCGGTCACTCCGAGCTGCTGGGCGAACTGGGCCTGATCTACGCGGAGCACGTCGCGCCGGATCTTCCGAACGCGATCGCCGAACGACCACGTCGGCACGATCTTGTCGGGCATTGCGGCGGTCATGGTGCATCACCTAAGCAAAGCTAGGCACACCTACGCAAGTAGGTGCATCGCCGTCTGAGCCGGCACCCGTAGCTCCCGGCCGATGGCGTCGCGTTTGGCCCGGGTGAGCAGCTCGGCGAGGAGCTCGCGGGCGAACGGGTCCCGCTGCACGCGGTGCGGCAAGATCAGCTCAGCCCGACGCAGCGCGCGGACGGCGTCGTCCTGCCGTCTCCGCAACCGAGTCAGCGCCCGCGCGTAGTACACCCAGAACGCGGCCTGACGCGACGGATTGGGGTGCTGCCGCGGGTCCACGCACCCACGGCGCCGCGTGATGACCGAATGAACGAATCATCCGTCAACACCCAAAGGAGGGGCACCCAGGACGCCACCCCGATGAGGCGCCCGAGCAGGTAGTGGGCCCCGATCTTGCTAGACGGGCGTTGCTTACCTCGCACATGTCGATAGTCCGCCGAGGCTACGCATGCCCGCGGCTGGCGTTGCTGAGCTGCTGAGCGCAATATCTACTGATCTCAGTCCTCGTCCATCAGTGCATCGATCTGCTCGTCGTTCGCCGCCGGCAGGCTCTGGCTGGTCAGCAGGGTCGCCATGTCCAGGCGCAGCCCGGTGACATCGCGGCGCAACCGGTAGATCGACTGCCCGTAGCCGCCCTCGATGTCGTTGAGGCGAGCTTCCAACGCCGCGATACGCGCGGTCAGCGTGGCGAGCGAGGCCATCTGGGAGTTCCTTCCTGCAAGCAGCGAGACACTACTGAACTCAGTAGGTCAGTGTTTCAGTAGCTCAGTCGTCGGGCGCGGCGAGGCGGGCGCGGACCCGGCGGGCGAAGCTCTCGTCCTCCAACAGCATCGCCATCAGCGTGGCCAGGACCTCCTGTTTGGTGACGTGCGCGTCCGCCCGGCTGCCGGTGCGGCGTTGACACACCACGAGTACAGCCGGCCGTACTGGTCTAGGCTCAGGTCGACGGTCTGGCGCACCGCCGCCGCCGTCCCGGCTGAGCCGCCGCTGGCGGTGGCTCGGGGGCCGGCTCGGTGGTCACGCGGTCCCGCTGATCGATCGCGGCGATGCGCGCCGCTGCCTGGCTCATCGCGCACCCACCGGCAGCGCGCGCACGGCCAGCAGCTCGCCTACGGTGTCGCCGTAGGCGGTCGCGGCCGCGCGCTCGATCGGCGCGCCGAACGCCTGGGCGAAATGCTCGCTGCGGTCCAAGGGATAGCTCGGACCGGGGAACTCATGTGGGTCAGAGATCGGCATGTACGCCGGTGCGCCGCACCGCGGTTGCTGATCGGCTGCCCACAGCGCGACGATCATGCCGCCGATCGTCACTCGACCGGGTGGCCGGCCGCCGGGCCGATCGGCCCGGACCGCGACGCGCCGACCAGCGTTGCGGCAGCAAATGGGGTGGGTTTCCCGGTCGGTTCGCGGTTCCGGCAAGAGCACCACCGCGCGGCGGTGCTGGCCGGTGTGCTCACCCCGTTGGAGTTGGTGGGCAAGGGTGATGCTGACCGCGGTATGAGCAGCCCGGCCGATCTCGATGCCGCCGAGGTGTCGTATCGGCTCGCCGTGGACAGTGACGATCCGGAGGCGGTAGCGGTGGCGTCGTTGCGGCTGGCTGAGCTCGCTGAGGGGCGTGACCAGCCGGTGGAGGCGGCACGGCGGTACGCCGACGTCGCGGCCTTGCGGCATGGGGTTGCGTCACCGCCCGCGGTGTTGTGGCTGGCCCGGCGAGCCGTTCAGGACGGTGATCGGCCTGCGGCGGGTGTTCTGGCCCATGAGGTGATCAGTAGCGGTGACGGGTCGTTGCTGGCGGAGGCATGGGATCTGCTGGCCAGCCTCGCCTGGCTCGATGACGACGCCGACGCGGCGGTGGCCGCGATGCGGCGGGCGGTGGACACGGCCGGGGCGTGGCACTGGTCCTACAGCCGGCGCTTGGGGGAGATGCTCGCCGTCGGCGGTGACCCGGCGGGTGCCGCGGAGGTGTATCGGGGGTTGCTGGATCAGTCGTTGCTTCCCGGCCAGGACGCGGGGCGGTATGTGCAGCTGATGGTGGCGGCCGGCCAGGTGGAGGAGGCGGTGGCTGTCCTGGAGCGGTACGCCGCGGAGGAGGGTCCCATTGTCGGGGACCTGCTCCTGGCTCTGGTCTCGGCCCATGCGGCGCGTGATGACATTGACGCTGCTTGGCGGGTGTTGGGTCGGATTCGCGCTCATTGGAGCGCGGTGTTGCCTCAGGTGTCGGTGCGGGCTGATGTGATGGAGGCGTCGGTGGCCGCTGCGGATGGTGATGACGACCGTGCGGCGCAGCTGTTCCGGTCGTTGACCGATACCGATGACACCGAGCGCCGGGACCTGGCTCGCCCGCTGCTGGTTGCCACCGGTTAGTGGTTCGCCGCGGACGGGAAGCTGTGCCTGATCCCGGGTGTGCGACCGTTGTTGGAATACCTGTCCGAGGCGGCGCCACCCGCCACCGCGGCCTGGGCGGCCACCAGCCTGGCGCACCTGGCCACGGTGGAAGGCCGTCCCGATGACGCCGAAGCCGCCGTCCGTCTCGCGGCCCGCCATCGGAACCCCGATGAGGTGATCGCCCTGCGGGCGCGGCTGCTGCTCCGCGCCGGCCGCCGCCGCGACGCCCTCACCTACCTCATCGACACCTGGGCGGCAGCGACCCCAGCAAGACGCCCCCCACGACTGCGGCGCTCAGAGACGAGATGACCCCGACAACCCACCCAGACCGCTTTCGCCATGTTTGACCGGCACAGCTGACGTTGCCCACCCGGCCACCGCGAACAGCCGCCCATCCACCAGTCATCGATCGACCTGGACGGCCCGGTCGTTCGCGGGACCGTCCCCGGGCTCTGGTGCCACCCGCCGGCCGGCCCGCCGGATCGCCCCTGCGTAGCCGACCGCGGACCCCAGGAACAGCGCGCCGGTGATCGCCAACCACCGACCGAGGTAGACATCGGTGCTGAGGCCGGTGGCACCGAAGAAGGCGTCCTCGCGACCCCCGAGGATCAGCGGGAACCACAACAGCAGCAGGAGTGCCGACAGGCCCACTGGTACCCGCAGGTAGTTGATCCACGGCACTCCGCGCACGCTGGGCGGGCGCCGGCACCGGCGGAACAACCGGGCGTGCGCGGTGCTGTCGGCTATCGCGTAGAGCGGGTAGAGCACCAGGTCGTGGGCGATGGCGGCGCCGACGAACCAGGTCAGGAGTGCCGGCCACGGGCCACCTTCGGCGAGTACCCTGCTCGCGGCGTAGCCCGCCACGGCGAAGCAGCCCAGCAGGGAGAGCAGATGCAACGGGCCGGCGCCGTAGAGCCGGTGGAGTGAGCCGGCGCGGCTCATCGTGCACCCCCGACGACCGTCAGCCGGCCGACCCATTTTGTGGCGTGCACGCCCGGGGCAGCGGGGATGATCGTCCGGGCCGGGAACCCGTGGTCCAGCGACAGGTCGTCGCCGTTGACCCGCAACGCGAGCAGCGATCTCTCGGCCTGCGACTGGCCGACACTGAGGCTCACCTGTCCGAAGGAGCCTGCTTTCTGGAACGACTCCACGAACAGCCGGTCCGCCGAGCTCCCGCCGACGAGCCGGATCAGGTCGGTCAGCGGCACACCGGTCCACGTGCACTCGATCGACCATCCCTCCACGCAGGCGATGGACAGGTCGTGGGTGCGCATCGGCATGCTCAGCAGGTCGGCGCGGGAGAACCGCTCCGTACCGGCGGGCCCGACGAGCTCCAGGCGCCACGCGTCGACGTCGGCCGTGGTGACCCCGGCGGACGCGGCGGTCTTGTTGACCGGGAAGTCGTTGCCTCCCGCACCCAGGCCGCGGTCGTGCGGGGACAGCAGCGCCGTGCGGCGCAGTGGCCCGTCGAGGGTCTGGCCGACGTAGAGCCCGAGAACGGTCGCCGACGCCACACCGGCGAACCCGAGCGCCCCCCGGCGCGACACCGTTGGCGGCGAGGGGTTGGTCGCGACCAGCCCCCCGCCGTCCGGCGGCTCCGGTTCGGTCTCGGCCAGCGGGGTGCGCAGCACCGAACGGATGCTCCGGCTGCGCAACGACCGGACCATCGTGGGGAACTTCAGCAGCACGTGCACCACGAACGCCCCGATGAACACCCACGCGCCGTAGAGGTGTGCGGTGTAGAACGAGAACGGGAACACGTAGAAGATCTGCATGTTCAGGATGCCCGTGACGAACTGGAAGACTACCCCGCCCACCAGCAACAGCAGGCTGATCCGTTCGAGGGCGTGTGCCACCGAATGCACCGACGGCCATTCGAACAGTTTCGGGATCACCGACCAGAGCTTCGCGAGCACGATCGGTACCAGTGCCAGTCCGAGTGCGACGTGCGTGCCCTGGGTGAGCCGGTAGAGCCACGGCGGATCCGTCGGCCAGTCGAACAGGTAGAAGCCCAACAGGCCCTTGCCCGGTGTCAGGTCATTGCCCGGGAGCGACGGCTCGTACGCCGCGTAGGACAGCAGGCCGGTCACGATCAGGATCGTGATCCCGACGAGCAGGACCAGCCCGAGTACGGCGGTCAGCCACGGCCCGCGCAGGGGACTGCGCCAGAAGCCTCGTCGGAACGGCCCGGGCGGCGGATGCTCGGCCACCCAGCGGTTCGCCTCGGCCACCCGATGGACCAGACCGGCGGCACCTCGGTGTGAGTCCGGTCGGGACGGCCCGGATGCCGGTTGCTCGGCGACCCGGGGGTCCGTCTCGGCACGCCGCGGTGGCCGACCATCGACGTTCCCGTCCGCCGGTCCGACCGCCCGTCGTGAGCCGCGCTTCATCGGTCCCCTCTCGTTCTCCGCACACTTGATACCCCGTCGGAAGCGGCGGACGACGCCGGTCCACCAAGTTGTAAGAGATCACCATCCATCCGGTGGCGCCGCTGGACAGGGACCAGCCGGAAATCAGCGACGTGCCGAGTGCGCGGCAAGGTCGCCGGCGGTGGGCGGGTCGGCGCCACGGCGGGAGCAGGTGAGGGCGGCGGCGAGCGACGCCTCGTCGAGCAGCTCGTCGAGGGTGCTCGGCTCGAGTGCCCGCAGCGCCGGCCGGGCGTCCGCACCGAGCAGGCCACGCCGGTGCAGCCCGTGCAGCAGCGCGGCGGAGAACGCGTCCCCGGCCCCGACGGTGTCCACCACGGCGACGGGCACGGCCGGGCGCCGGGCCCGCAACCCGCTCCGGGTCCCGGCCAGCACGCCCTCGTCACCGAGGGTCACGGCGACGAGCGTGGGCCCACGCCCCAGCCAGTCCGCCAGGACCTCGGCGGGCGGACGCCCCGGGAGGAGCCACGAGAGGTCCGCCGAGCTCACCTTCACGAGGTCGGCCACGTCGAGCAGGTCGTCCACCCCGGCCAGCACGTCCGCCGGATCGCCCATGAGCAGCGGGCGGACGTTCGGATCGAGGCTGATCGTCGACGCCGCCGCGGCTCGGCGGACGAGGTCGCGCAGGACGTCCGCACCGGGTGGCATGGTGAGCGCGAGCGAGCCGGTGTGCAGGGCGACGACCGGCCCGGGCTCGAGCGCGCCGGCCAGCTCTGCCGCCGTCCACTGCCAGTCGGCGGTGCCGGTGACGCGGAAGTCATAGCCGGGTGCGCCGTCCGGCCCGACCGTGACGATCGCCAGCGAGGTCGGCTCGATGGCGGCGATGGTGTGATCGAGCCCGACACCGCTGGCCACCAGGTGCGCGCGCACCCGGCGGCCGAGCGCGTCGTCGGCGATCCGGGCCAGCAACCGCACGGGGACGCCGAGCCGGGCCAAGCCGACCGCGACGTTGGCCGGGCTCCCCCCGGGTGCGATCTCGAAGTAGTCCCCGACCGGTGCCGGGACGAGGTCGATCAGGGCCTCGCCGGCGACCGCCACGATGCCTGACTGCTCAATCACCGGCCTGGACGGCGTCACCGTCACCGGCCTGGACGATGTCGTCCAGGTTGGACAGCACGCCGGCATAGATGCGGCGCAGGCCCTTCGGGGCGAACGTCCGCTCGAAGAACCCGCCGATGCCGCCCGCGCCGTCCCAGGTCGTCTCCACCGACACGGTGCTGCGGAAGGGGCCGTCGGGGGTGACCGTCCACGTCGTGACCATGCTCGAGTTGCGGTCACGCTCGACTAGTCGATCCTCGGGCGCGCTGACGTCCACCAGACAGTCGCGCACCCGCTTCTCGGTGGCCCGCAGCGTCCAGTGCACCCGGCTGCCGGCACCCTGACCGCCGGCCTCGACGCGGTAGTCACCGAAGTGCTCGGTGAGGATCTGGGGTCGGGTTGTGTCGTAGTCCGCGAGTGCTGTTCGCACCCGCTGCGCCGGCGCGTCGATCGCGCGCTCGGCCCTCGCCGTCACTTGAGCCATGGGTCCATCCTGCCGGGTGCGGATCAGGGTGGGACATGCGGATCGGTCGGTGGTGAGGCCGCCCCGCCGAGCCGTTCGCGCGTGCGCCGAGCCGGCAGCCCGGCCTGGGCTGGAGGGCAGTCAACCCGGCCATCGACGTTCCTCCTGCTCGGCCGTGCTGGACTGCTTGCCGGTTTCGATCAGCTTCGGTACGAGCGGATACATCTCCAACCCGGGCGCCTGCGGCGGCTGGAGGCGGCGCAGGTCGGCGGCCAGGCCCCGCAGCGTCGCGGCCACCGCGACCGCGTCGTCGCCGGCCGCGGCGAGCTCGTCGAGCAGCCGGGAGATCCGCCGGGCGATGTTCATCGCCAGGGTCGCGGCGTCGGTGATGACGGCCGCGACGAGGGCGACGAGCGAGCCCCCGGCCGTCAACCAGGCCGCCGCCGCCGAACCGAGTGCCCAGAGGATCACCCTGGCCACGAAGTCGGCGATGGCGTCGCGGATCAGCGCGCGAACCGTGCCGACCGCGGCGCCGGAGCCGATGATGACCTGCCCGAGCCGGTCGGCCGCCGCCGATCCGATCTCCAGCGCCGCGGTGTGATCGTGCGCGGTGCGGCGGTACGCGTCCGCGGCGGCGCCCGTCCAGGCGCTCAGCCCGTCCACCTGGGCCCGGTACTCCCCGGCCACGGTGCTGATCGCGACCCCCGCGTTGTGCCAGGTCCTCGCCTGCGCCGTGATCTGGGTGGGATCGCCGGCCAGGTGGTCGAGCGGCTCGTGCAGGAACCAGACGTGCTCGATCAGCCAGCCGATCCCCGCCGAGGTCAGGGCGCCGAGCGGATTCATCGTCGCGTTGAGCGCCTCGAGGCCGACGGCCGCGCCGACGAAGCCGATCCGGCCGGCGTGCGGACTCTCCTCGGTCAGCGCCTCGTGCAGATCGGCGATGCTGGAGAAGATCCGGGCGCCCTCCAGGTTGATCCTCTCGACGTCCTCGGTCTCGGTCTCCGCGACCAGCGATCCGCTCACCGGCTCGCTCATCGTGGCCCGCCGAATGCCGAGGTGTGGCGCTGCTCCGCGTTCTCGTAGGAGTTGCGGCAGGCCCGTACGCCGGCGGCCACGTCCTCGATGCCGCGCGCCAGCTCGCCGATCGCGGCGGAGCCCCCGGCGACCGTGCCCATGACCGTCGTCGCGAATGCCTGCCCGATCAGCCCGTATGCCTGCGGGTCGAGCGGGCGAGCCGCTTCGGCGACCTGCCGCATCCGCTCGGCGTGTGCCTCGACCGCCCTGGCGTGCCCGTCGAGTGCCTCGAGGTCGACGGTCATACCCTCGCTCACCGTGGCCCTGCTTCCGGCAGGTACGCGCGCAGGACGCGGACCGCCTCGCTCGGTTCGCCGAGCAGTGGCGCCACCGCCTCGATCGCCTCCCGGGCGGCCAGGGTCTGCGCCTGGCGGGCGGTGGCGAGCACCGCCTCGGCGAGCTGCACCCGGGTGAGCCGGTCGGCCCGCTCATCGAGGACGAGCCGCAGCAACGCCCCGGCGGGGTTGACCGTGACCGTCACCGCGCCATCCCGGCTCGTGGTCGTGACCTCGACGTGGCGCAACTCGGTCTGCGCTCGCTGCGCCCTGGCGCCGATGTCCTGCACCCGCTGCTGGTAGGCGGTGAGCCACTCGTGTCCGTCCACGATCCGGGACGGTACGGAGATCAGCTCGCCGGCGGGGGCGTTCGACGAAACTCCTCGCGGTTGTCGACGATCACGTCCGCGTGGTCGCGAGGATGATCGACGGTGTGCAGCATGACCTTCTGGGCGGGCCACCGCTTCCGGTGCGGCGCGGTCGGCGCGAGCGCGCAGTCGCCGGCGAAGCTCGGGCGGGACGTCACCCAAATTTAGTCGGAACTATGACGGTCGGCAACTATCATCTTAGTTGGTAAGCGGGGGAATCTTTGCTTCAATACCGCGTAATCGTCTATCCATGCCGGTCTCCAGGCTTCGTGGGCGGCCGTGACGATTGGTGTCAGAGTGGCGGGCCGTGCGGGGAGAGGGGTCGGTGGTGGCGCCGAGGGACGACGAGGTCGGACCGGTTCTTCCGAAGTCTACGACGGCGGACGTGGTGACTCCGCAAGCCGTGCTGTTCGATGCCGGGGCCTTCCGTCCTGCGGAGATCATGGTGCACGCCGTGGGTGCGTGTTTGAACGTCCTCGCCTGCTGCGCCGGGCTCGTGCTAGCCGGCACCGCCAGTGGGTCGACTGACGTGGCACTCGTAGTTCCGGTGGTCGTAGCGGGCGCCGCCGTCGGATGGTTTAGCGCCGATCTCATGAGCGGCGTCCTGCATTGGGCTCTTGACACGTGGTTTTGCGAGAACGTCCCTGCCGTCCGCCGCATCGTGCTAATCGTCCGCGAGCACCACGTCTATCCCCAGCAGATCTTTAAGTACCGCTGGACGCACGAGTTCGGGATCATGTCGTGGTTCGGGTTTATGGTTGTCGCGATGGCGCTGGCCCTCGTCACGGTTCTCCCGATTGGCCCTCTGGCCGATCTGGCGCTCCTCTCCGCGGCCGTCGTGACGTCGCTAGGCGCGTCGTTTTCACTTGAGCTGCATAAGCTCGGCCACGACTTCGCACCGCGGCGAGCAGTGCGCCTACTGCAGCGGCTCGGGCTCGTGCTCGGTCCGGCGCACCACATGAAGCACCATTCGGGTGAGCATGATTCGCACTACTGTATCGTCAACGGCTGGGGAGACTGCACCCTTGGGCGGCTGGGGCTCTTCCGGGTGCTGGAACAGCTCATCGCCCACTCTGCCAAGACCACTCCGCGAGCCGACGACCGGGCCTGGCGTAGAGCGTTCGGGCGCTCGGTGCGCGGATGACCGGGAACCGTCCACTGCTCGGACGTCGGATGGTCCGAATGGGAGAACCCCCTTATGGATGAGTGTTTCTACCTGTCCGAGTCGGGCAATACTTTTCTCGCTACTGGAGCGACGGCTGGACCGTGGGACCCGCGGTTCCAGCACGGGGGCCCGCCCGCCGCCCTGATCACCTCCGCGATCGAGCAGCGGTACGGCGACGACGGTCATGCTGTTGTGCGCCTGAGTTTCGAGATCCACCGGCCGATCCCTGTTGGGCGGGTCCGGACCAGAGTTGAGACTTTACGGGGTGGCAGTCGGGTCCAGCTGGTGGCCGCCCACCTATCGACGGCCGACGGGCAGGAGCTCATGAGCTGCCTCGCCTGGCGGTTCCCGCAGGCTCAGGTACCGCTGCTCGACCAGGTGTCCCCGCCGCGGGGAGGGCCCGGTGACAACGGCGCAGACGGTCGCCCGTACACGACGCCGCCTTTCTTCGAAATCCCGCACAACCACGGCTATCACAAGGCCATGGAATGGCGGTTCACGGAGGGGAGCTGGCGCGGTCTTGGCCCAGCCTTCGTGTGGATGCGGATGCGGAACGTCCTGATCGACGGTATCGAGCCGTCGCCGACCCAGCGGCTGGTGGTCGCGGCCGACTCGGTAAGCGGGGCCTCGGCCGCTCTCGACCCCGCTGTGCATGCCTTTCCCAACGTCGATCTCACGGTTCGGCTGCTGAGGGAGCCGGTGGGGGAGTGGATCGGCTTCGACGCGCGGTCGCGATACTCCAGCAGCGGGACCGGATGGGCCCTTGCCGACATCTACGACGACCGAGGTCTCGCCGGCACCAGCGCACAGAGCCTGCTCGTCGCCGAACGGACCACCCGAAGACTGAACGATGAGGAGCATTGATGTGACGTTGAACGCCGGACAGAAAACGGTAACGGAACCGTCAATCGTCAGATTCCTGAGGCGCAGTGGCGCCCGTTGCGAGGTCGAGTTTCCGGACGGCACGACTTTGCGCACGTCGGCCGCGGAAATCGATTTTCGGGTAGTGTTCGCGACGGTCGAATCGATGGAGATACCGCTCACCGAGTGGGCGATTGGGAAGGCCTACATCACGGGCGAGATCGATATTGAGGGCGATATGTGGGCTGTGCTGTCGCTGCGCAACTCCTTGCCCACAGGAGTAGCGATCGGGGACGCCGCCAAGTTCGCAGCCACCCTCTTCCTCAAGTCCCCACAGCGGGCCAACCACGCCGCGATCCACGATCACTACACGCTCGGTGACGACTTCTACCTCACCTTTGTCGACGAGCGGTATCGATTCTACTCCCACTGCCTCTTCCACGACGATGACGAGACGTTGGAGGAGGCCGCCGAGCATAAACTCGAGAACATGTGGAACGCGTTGGAGTTGAAGCCCGGGATGCGAGTGCTCGACATTGGCGGCGGCTGGGGCGGTATTGGCGAATACTGCAGCCCACGCGGGGTGCAGGTGACAAGCGTGACGCTCGTCGAGGAGTCGGCTAAGTACATTAAGGCACTGGCAGAGCGCAAGGGACTGGACACACAGGTCGTGCTCGGCGACTTTCTGAACTTCCGGACGAGCGAACCGTTCGACCATGTCGTCATCTACGGCGTGATCGAACACATTCCGAACTACGGGAAGTTCTGTGAGAACGTCTGGCGAGTCTTGAAGCCGGCGGGCCGGCTGTACATGGACGCATCAGCCACCAAGCAGAAATACGCGATGAGTCCAGTGACGCGGGCGTTCACATGGACCGGCCACCATACCTTCCTGTGCCTGCAGGAGATGGTGCAGGAGCTGCTTTTCCACGGGTTCGAAATCGTCGAGGTGAAGCGCGAGACGCACGACTACGAGTTGACGATCACGCAATGGGCCGAGCGACTCGAGAACGCGCGACCGCAGATTATTCGGCGATGGGGCGAGGAGGTCTACCGGACCTTCCGCGTGTTCCTCTGGGGAGGTGCCCACGCTTTCCGGACCAACCGGTTACAGGCCTACCACCTCGTGGCGGAGCGCCGACTCGACAGAGGGCCGCGCCCTGGCCTGGGCCGGCGTCTCGTCGGCTTTGTGGCGTCCCTTCGATGAGCCGTGTCCCCAGCATCTCGTTCGCCCGACGTAGTCGGAATTCTCAGATCGTAGCGGGCGCAGTTTCTTTCTCTCGAGAGTTAGTGGGCCGGTCGGTGCGCTCGCCATGGATGTCTCGTCCTGCCGGATCCAGTTGACGTGCCGCATCGTGATGCATCACCAGTTGTTCGGCAGCCGGCGAAGCATCGAGCGCAGGTGCGTCTGCCGTATAGACGCAACGCGCTGACGGCAGCATACCGCGCGGTACACCTAGAGTTCCGCCACGGAGTCCTTGTATAGCCCACAAGCTTTCGAATTATGGATGGGCGCGCTTCACGGGTGCTGCACCATGCCGAAGTGTTCAGGTGGTGGTGCCCCGAACTGCCGTTACAAGCTCGGCCGGTATACTCGTGGAGCCACCCATGATTCACCAATGTGTGAGGGAGCAGGTCCGCGATGCCCCCGTCTCGGAATGACCCGACCAGCGACCCGAACCGGTCTGCGCGGTCCTTACGCGACTGGAGTCGTCGAACGCTGTCGCAGAACTTCCTGCGGGGCTCGTCCGCGGTCGAGCGGTACCTCTCAATGGCCGACCTCGCGGCCGATGTCCTAGTACTGGAGGTAGGTGCGGGCGACGGCGCGATCAGTGAGGTGATCGCGCCGCGGTGTCGAGAGCTGCACGCCTACGAGATTGACCCCTTCCATTCGCGAAAGCTCGAGGCGCGGGTCCGTGACCACCCGAACGTCCGGGTCGTGACGGGTGATGTCCTGGCCGCTGTATCCCGGCAGGAGCCGTTCGCCGTGGTCGGAAACGTGCCGTTCTCCATTACGACAAAGGTGGTCGACTGGTGTCTCAGTGCACAGACGTTGTCGACGGCGACGATCATCACACAGCTCGAGTACGCGAAGAAGCGCTCCGGGGGGTACGGACGCTGGAGTCTGCGCACGATCGAGAGCTGGCCGTGGTTCTCATGGGAGCTGCGGGGGGCAATCCGCCGACGCGAATTCCGGCCGCTACCTCGGGTCGACGCGGGCGTGCTGCACATTGCCCGCCAGGACCGGCCGCTGGTGCTCCCTGCCGGGCGGGCGGCCTACAGCAGGATGGTCGAATTAGGTTTCGGTGGGGTCGGCGGTTCGCTCTACCGGTCATTGGCGCGCAAATATCCTGTGGACCGGGCGGCGGCGTTCCGGGAAGCGGGGGCGGAGCGGGACACGGTCGTTGCCTTCGTGCGACCGGACGCGTGGCTCCGGATCTTTGATTCGTTGAACGGGCAGGTCGCCGCCAGCCCGCCAGCGGGTAAGGCCGGTTGAACGTCCCTGCTCACCGGTCATCTGGGATACCTCGGCTCCGTTCCATCGTCGATCCTGAGTGCTGCTGGGCGCGAGGTGCGGGCCTTGACGGCGGACTGTTTCGCCCCACTGACAGCCTCTCCGGTCGCGAGGTTCCAGACCCGGATGAGGCGATCGTCGCTACCGGAGACGTCGGGGCCTATGGACAAACCTGCGCAACATGCACGCACGAGAACTCGCCGAAGTCGCTGCGAGGTGCGACAGTCGTATCCGCGTCTTCCTGGCCGACCCCCACGTCGAGTTCACCGTCGCCCTCCTCGCCGACCGCTTCGACACGGCCTCTACAGTCACGCCCGCGCCCGCGGTGCCGCGTGCCAGTCTTCGTCTGTGCGCGGCCCGGCGACTCTCCGAGTCCTCCAAGACAAACCCGCCGTCATCCTCGACCAGAGCAGGCTGCATGACCTCTCCCCACACTGCTGGCCGCGCCGACCTCCCCAATCTCAACCCGCCAACTCGGCGTCACCGGAATCACCGTGCCCGCCATCGGAATCGGCTGCTGGGCCATCGGCGGCCCCGACGACAACCTCGGCATGCCCATGGGATGATCCACCGGCGCCGACGAGGCACGGTCACTCGCTGGCCTGGAAACGGCCTCCTTCCGGCGATCATGATTGGGAAGAACGATTTCACTTGTTGGACCACGACGCGAGTCGGCACGCCTGGCTGTCATTCCCGGCTGTCGCAGCCAGCAGCATCCGATAACGAAGGGGAGCATGATCATGGTCAGCGAGAACGCAGCCAAACTCGCGGTGCTCATTGATGCGGACAATGCACGGCCTGCGATCATTGCGGGGTTGTTGGCCGAGGTCGCCAAGTACGGCACCGCGCACGTCAAACGTGCCTACGGCGACTGGACCGGTACGAGCCTGAAAGGCTGGAAAGACCAGTTGCTCGCCCAATCGATCCAGCCAATCCAGCAGTTCGCCTACACCAGCGGCAAGAACGCCACCGACGCGGCGATGGTCATCGACGCGATGGACCTGCTGTACTCGGGACGCTTCGACGGGTTCTGCATCGTCTCCAGCGACAGCGACTTCACCCGCTTGGCCGCGCGCATCCGCGAGTCCGGCCTCACCGTGTACGGGTTTGGCGAACGCAAGACGCCGAAGCCGTTTCTCGCGGCCTGCGACAAGTTCATCTACATCGAGAACCTCACATACGCCGAGAGCCCCACCGCCACGGCCGACGCGGCGCTCAAACCGACTTCACGCACCTCCGCCGCGCAGCTCAAAGGAGACGCCGCGCTGGTGAACCAGCTGCACAACGCCATCGAAGCGGCCTCCGACGACGACGGCTGGGCCTCGCTCGCGCAGGTCGGCCACATCATCACCAACCAACGCTCGGACTTCGACTCGCGCAACTACGGCTACGCCAAGCTCAGCGACCTGATTGCCGCAACCACGCTGTTCGAGCTGGACCACCGCAGGCCCGGCGACGGCAAATCAGCGGTCATCTACGCGCGTGACAAGCGGCGTCGCCCGGACAAGAAACCTAAGCCTACCCCAACGAACCCGCGAGTCGACACTGACTCAACCGGCGGCGACCCGGCACAATTATCGGCGGCGTCCTCCCCAGTCGGGGAGAACAACATCGCCGCCGCTCCGAACGATGGTGGCCAGCACGCTGAACCTGGCTTGCTCGGGCCGGCCCCAGCAAGCTAGATTCAGGAGTTCAGGCACGCTGAGTCGACTGTTGAGTCTGGCCAGAACCGCCTGTCCGACCTGTACGACGGTATGTGCGTCGCGGGATGCGATGCGGATTGTTCGGTGGGATTGGTGGGGGAGCCGGTATTTCTCGGCGCCTGCCAGGGTGGTGTGGAGCGCCTCTTCAGCTCCGTCCCGGTCGCCGTTCGCGAGAATTACCTCGATAGCATCGAGCCGGTGCCGGTAGCTGTCGACAGCTCCGTGCACGATGCCTTCCTGGCGCAGCGCTACGAGGAACGGGTGACGCTCGCCAGCAATCCCCAAGCCACGGACACGTTGGCCCTCTACGAACGTTGGGGCTGGCACAAGATGGGTACCGTGCCGGGCAAGCCGGGCGCGTATTACTCTGTGTATGTGCGCTTCGTGTTACCGCTGCCACCCGCTAGGGTTGGACGGTAAGCGGCCAGCCGTTCGTCCAGCTCACGAACCGACGCGGTTTGCTCCCACGGGGTCAGCAAGCCGCGCACATTGGTGATGCGCTGAGCAATCCGCTGTGAGGAGCTTCCAGCCGTCAGACGGGCAACGTCGGCCACGATGCGGCTGGCTTCGGCGACCTCCACCTGCTGGATGCGCGCCTCTGCCCCGTATAGCAGCACAAACGTACGGTTGTGCAGGTTCGCCGGATCAATCAGCGTCAGTGACCGGTCGAGCGCGCTCATCGCGACCTCCGGCCGTTGCAACTTCAGCGCACATTCACCTTCCGTCCCCCAGTAGAACGACTCATCATAGAAGTACCCCCAGGAAGCGCTCGGCTCATCTGCTCGTCCTGCCTGAAGGGCCTGGAGCACAGCACATTCCTGGTCCAGGGACTTCCGGCACTTCTCCGGCTGGTCATCAGCTGCATATGCCCGTGCCGCCACGTCGGCGGCGTATGCGCGGGCCAACGGGCTGTGCGACTGCTCGGCCCAGGCGGCGGCTGCCACGGCGTGGTCGATGCCGACGCGCGGCTTGCCCTGCCACGTGGCAAGGTGGCTCATGTTGCACAGGATGTACGTCACCAGCTCAACGTTCTGGGCGTCGTGAGCAGCACTGCGGGCATCGTCGTAATAGTGCTGGGCGCTGTGGTAGTCGCCCATGTTGAAGCACAGCCAGCCGACGAGTTGAGTCAGATCGGCGTAGGCGGACACGGCGCGCGACCGGAGCTCCGCCCAATGGCCTTGCTTTAAGCCGATCGGGTCGCGACACGCCGGGTTCGCTTGCCGGTCGGGGTGATCTTATGCCGGGATGATCGACGGGTGGCGCATGATGGGTCGGAGGGGGTGTCCCCGGAGGGC
>JBOHEO010000074.1:0-22746 GCA_050701055.1 Pseudonocardia sp.
CTCCAATCATGATTGCGTCACGCTCATCGTCGATCACTTCATTCCCACTTGCCACGTACATCGCTCCACGGGTCGGATTCCATCATGATCATACCCGGTGGCGCTCTGACCAGTTGAGTCCAAGGTCTGTTGTGCGTCTGTTGTTGTCGGCGACGATGTACTCACGTCTAACGCGGATTTCCGCGGAACTGGTTCGGGCCACGTCTCAGGCGAACTCGTCGTGGTCGATCGGACCCGGATGGTCACCGGGTGCAGCGGGTTCGGGCGTGGAAGGCCCATCTGACGGTCCAGGGACGGGGGACGCTCGCGTTGCCGTCCGAGCTGCGGCGTCGGCACCGGTTGGACGAGCCAGTAGCTCAGGTCCGGCTCGTCGAGCGGGACGACGGGGTGATCGAGCTTCATCCGCTCGTCGCGGTTCCCGCCGATCAAGTGTGATTCTGGAGCGAGCGGTGGCAGCAGATGTAGCGCAGCGGATGAGGATGTCGCCGCTGGCCGTGTCGTCGTCACCGTCGGGCCCGACGAGTTCGACGCGGCCCGGTGAAGTTTCAACGCACCGACGGTTTCCAGGCAGATTGGGAGCGACTCAGCGACTCCGAACGCGAGAGGTTCCGCACCGCGATCAAGGATTTCCACGTCGCCGCTGAACGGATCATTGCCGACCCACGTCAGACCTGGCCGGGACGTCTCCGGGTCAAAAGGTCGTCGGCGCGCCCCGGGTGTTCGAGATGACCTGGTCGTTCTCCGGCCCGGACGGTCGCGCCACGTTCGAGTGGATCGAGATCGACAGAGCACTGGGTGTCAGGTGGGGACGCATCGGCGGGCACAGAACCTTCCGGGAGCCCTGATGTCACTCCCCGTCCGCAGTCGCCTGCAGCTGCTCCCCGCGACGACCATCGACCGACCGTGACGAGCAGCCCTGATCCGCAAGCGCTCATGCACGTGGTCGGTCCAGGTTCCGGACGTTGATGCCAGTCGTCTCCGACCCCTCTGTGATCCGGCCCCCGGCCAAGTGTCAGGGTTGCCCGGATGCGTCTCGTCTTCGGCCCCCACGATCTTGAGGAGTACCCCGCTGCGCGCGACCGACTGCTGCTGCTCGTCATCGCCGGGGCGCGACGCGGCGGCGTCGACGTGGAGCAGTCGCTGGTCGCGGCGGCGCTCGACCACAAACACGGCATCGACGGCCGGCTCGGCCACTGGACCCGGGCACACATCGCCGACGCCCTCGCCGTGCGGTTCCCGCGCACCGTCGCGCTGCTCGAACACGACCGTGACGACGTACCCACCGCGCTGCACGCACTGATCGGTTTCCTCGTCGAGCGCGACTGGCTCGACCCCCAATCCGATCCCGCGGCCGAGCTGCACAACCAGATCCGGGCCAGCACCCCCGTGTTCCACGACGCCCTCGCCGACGAGCGCAACCACGATCTCGGCACGTTCTGGGCGGTGCAGATGCGTCGCCATCACGTGTCGGCCGCCGACCCGGTCGCGGTTGCGCGATTCCTGGAGCAGGTCCGGTCGGGCCGGCTTGAGATCGACCGCGCCGTCCTCGACGAGATCACCCGCCGCGAGGCGACCGAGTCCGAGCCCTCCGCGCCGGAACTGCCACCCGTATTGCTGCCCGGCGCCGCGCAGTTGCTGGCCGCCGCGGATACCAGCGTCGCGCTGGTCCGGCTGCGCGCGTTCACGCGGTGGGTGCGATCCGGGCGCCGGCTGACCCGGGAAGGGCGGTTGTCACTCGCCGATGCCCAGGAGGTGGCCGAGAGCTTCGACCTGGACGCGTTCTCCCGCGACTACGCCCGCACCAGCGACGACCTCCCCGAGGTGACCCAGCTGATGCAGTGGGCCAAGCAGGCCCGCCTGGTCCGGGTCGTGCACGGGCAACTGGTGCAGGTCAAGAGCGCCGCTAGGCTGCTGAGCCGCCCGATCGAGCTGTGGCGCCGCGCGTTCGCCGCTCTCGGTGTGCTGGACGAGCACGTCGGCGGCAGCAGCGTGTTCGGGGCGCCGTCGCTGTTCGGGATGTCGCTGGGTGAGGCGTTCCCGATCCTGTGGCTCAACCTGTACGCCGCCGGTGGCGACCCGATTCCGGTGGAGCTGTTCCACAGGCTCGTGCGAGAGGCGGTCAACGAGCGGTTCGGCTGTGTGGTGGACGACCTCGCGGGCGACGTCGAGCATCGGCTGTGGCGCCGCGACGTCGCCGAGTTGCTCGACGCGCTGGAGCTGCTCGGGGCCGTGCACCTCGGGGAGAGCGTGGACTACGCCGAGCACGAGAACATCGTCGAGCTCGCCGGTCATGACGACCCGGACCCCACGCTCGTCTCACTCACCCCGATCGGACTGTGGGCGGTGCACCAGATCCTGACCGAGCAGGGCATCCGCGCGCCGCTGGTGGGCGACCTGGCCGGCGAGGACATCGAGTACGTGTGCGTGCGGCTCGCCGGGGTCCGCACCGAGGTCGCCGAGGCCGAGCTGGCCGCGTGGGTGCATGCCCGCGACGTCCGCAACGCCGCGGACGAGCTGGCCCGGTTCCTGCGACGCACCGACGAGCCCGCGCATCGGGCGCGGGCACTGTTCGCGCTGAGGGTGTGTGGGCAGCGCCACGATGTGGTCCGGCCCCGGGTGGTCGATCACCGGCCGGAGGTGGGTGTGCGACGGCCGGGGTCGACGCCGGACGACCATCCGACGGCGGCAGCGTCGGGTGCGCGGCGGGGTTCCAGGACGCGGAGACCGCCGGGGCCGCACCGGGCGTCCTGACGAGTGGGGCCACGGTCGGGCCGCCGGACGGTTGGGGCTCGGCCAGCAGGCCGTCCCCGAGCAGGCAGCCCGGCGGCCAGGGAAGCTGAGGTTCGCTTCTCCCCCACGATCAGATAACCGGTTGTCCCACGGGCACGCAACATGATGTCGACGACACGCTAAGCGGCGCCGGGAATCTGACCGCGAGTCGGCTAGAGTCGCGGCAGGAGGTCATCATGCAAGACTACGAACCGACGGTTCGCAGCCGGGAGCTCGGCGAGGGACTGCGCCGGGCGATGGAACGGGCCGGGCTGAATGGCAAGCATGCCGCGCACCTGCTCGGGCTGTCGCCGAGCTGGGTGTCGCGGCTGCTGTCCGGCAAGCGGCATGCTACCGCAGTGCAGGTGGCGGGGTTCCTCGCCATCTGCCGGGTGACGGGCGCGGAGCGCGACCGGTTGCTCGAGCTCTGCGACGAGCAGCACAACCCGGGCTGGTTCCAGCAGCACGGCTCCCGGCACCCCCAGCAGCTCGTGACCCTGATCGACCACGAGACCAAGGCGGTCGCGATCAGCAACTTCGAGTCGACGCTGATGCCCGGCCTGCTGCAGACCGGCGAGTACGCCCGCGCGCTGATCCGAGATGCGGGAACGGTTCCGGTGGACGAGGTGGACGACCGGGTGGCAGCCCGGCTGGCCCGGCAGAGCCTGTTCAGCCAGGACCACCCGGCCCGCTTCATCTTCTATATCCACGAGCCCGTGCTCCGGCTGCCGGTCGGCGGCCCGGTGGTGATGGCCGACCAGCTGCAGCATCTGCAACGGATGTCCCTGCGGCCCCATCTCACGCTGCGGGTGGTGCCGGTGGCGCTCGGCGTACATGCCGCGATCAACGGTTCGTTCCTGCTCATGGAGTTCGCCGAGTTCAAGCCGGTGGTGTATCTGGAGAGCGAGATCTCCAGCCTGTACCTGGAGACGCCCGCGGAGATCGAGGCCTACCAGCGCATCCTGGGGGTGCTGGCCGAGACCGCGCTGGGCGTGGGAGAATCAGGGAAGCTGATTGCCGCCCTGGCAACCGAGCTCCCCGCGGATCGAGAGGATCATGATGACCGCGCCTGAGCCGGACGGGACCGTCTGGCACACGAGCAGCTACAGCGGCACTGCCGGTAACTGCGTCAAGGTCGGCCGGCGCACCAGCAGCGACGAGAGCGGTACCGCGACGGACCGGGTGCTGGTGCGCGACTCCAAGGACCGCCCCCCCGCCCTGACCTTCTCCGCAGCCGCCTGGCGAGCCTTCCTCACCACGATCACCCGCTGACCACGCCACCGACTCGCACCCCGAGGACAAGTCCGAGGCTTGACCAACAAACCCACTGTTCAGACGTGGAGCCGGAGGTCGGGATGACGTAGCAGCGGGGCGGACTCGACGAGCCCGTCACGCTCCAGGCGGTCCAGCACGTCGTTGACCGAACCCGGCGGGTGCGTCCAGCCGTCCGCGACACGCTGAACGGCTCCGTGCACGGCCGGCCCGTCCAGGTGGTACTGATCAAGTACGAAGTCGTCGGGGCTCTTGGCCTCAATGTTCCACGGCGCGAGCGCGGCCTCTGGAAAGTCTTTGATGTTGCTAGTCACGATGACCTGTGCGCGCGCTTTGATGGCGGCGGCGAGCACGTGTCAGTCATCCGGGTCGGGCAGTGCCACCGCGTCGATCAGTGGGTCAAGCAGGTCTCGGAGCGTGGACGGGTGCAGGACGCTGGCGTCGTACACGACAACGAACGGCATCAGTCGAGTCCCAGCTTCTGACTCAACGCGGTCAACTCATCGGCCACCCCCCGCCTTCTTGAGTCGTCCTGTCGCTGGTAGCTGATCAGTGACGCCGCCTTGATCCTTCGATGCGTCCCCACCAGGCGATACTCGATCTCGCCGGCGTCGAGCAGACCGATCAGGTACGGCCGGGAGACGTTGAGCATGTCGGCGGCCTGCTGGGTCGTCAACTCCGCGTTCAGCGGAACGACCGAGACGCCCTGACCGGCGGCCATATGGGCAAGGATCCTCGCCATGAGCTCAACCGCAGACCGCGGCAGGGCAAGACGCTCCGCATCCTCCTGCACGGTCAACAGAACCGGCTCGTGCTCGCTCCCCGGATGCCGCTTGAGGAACTCCGTCACCCGCACCAGCGCATCCCGCGCGATCGATGCCTCGTTCTCGCCCGGCGTAGTGGCGCCGAGATCAGCCCTTGCCACAGGACTTCACCCCCTGACCGACCTTTCTACAGTCACAATATCTGAAGCAGTCGCATTATATGCAACGGCAGCGCAAGCGCTCCCCGACGTGTCGATCGGCTACACCGGCACCGACATGACCCGGCCACCATCCGCAGTACGGATCTCCACCCGCGACGGGCCCTGGGCCGAGATCACCATCGACCCCGAACCCGGCCAACCCACCACCGAGAGCGCACGGGGCGTGACCGAGGGCGGTCCACGCGCGCTGTGGCGAATGATGGAGGACGCCCACCAGCTGTGGGAAGACCTCGGACAGCCCAACTGGGCACGATTCGGCCTGACCGCCACCCCCGACCGGCAGACGGTCTGGCTCGACGACCCGGTCACCGGAACCCGCTGGGACCTACCCGCCACCGAATGCACGGCCGAGCCGCGGTAGCCGGGCCCAGAACATCATCGCTACCGGCGGCTCCGTCGGTCGATCCCACAGGGAGATCGTGCAGCTCCGCGTGATGCTGTGCAGATGCTGCGGGGATGGCAGATAGGCTGGTGACATGGCCCGACTTCCCTCCACCCTCGACGATCTCGAAGCCCGTTGGGCGCAGTGGTGGGATCGTGCAGGCATTTATCGTTTCGATCGCAGCCGCGGTCGCGAGGAGATCTACTCGATTGACACACCACCCCCGACCGTATCGGGTTCGCTGCATGTCGGGCACGTCTTCAGCTATACGCATACCGACGTCATTGCCCGGTACCAGCGTATGCGTGGTCGTGAGGTCTTCTACCCCATGGGTTGGGACGACAACGGGTTGCCGACCGAGCGACGGGTGGAGAACTACTTCGGTGTTCGATGCGATCCCTCCGTAGCGTACGAGCCGGACTTCGATCCCCCGGCCAAGCCCGCCGGCAAGCGGCAGGAATATGTCCCGGTGAGCCGGCGAAATTTCGTCGAGCTGTGCCAGCAGCTGACCGAGACCGACGAGCAGGCATTCGAGTCGCTGTGGCGCCTGCTGGGCCTCTCGGTCGACTGGTCGCTGACTTATTCTACCGTTTCCCCCGCCTCCCAGCGGGTGAGTCAGATCGCATTCGTGCGGAATGTGCAACGCGGTGAAGCGTATTCTCTGGAGGCGCCGAGCCTGTGGGACACGACCTTTCAGACCGCAGTTGCGCAAGCCGAGTTGGAAGACCGTGAACGGCCCGGCGCCTATCACGATCTGCGGTTCCACACCGCGAGCCGGCCGGAAGGTCTCGTCATCTCCACGACCCGGCCGGAGCTGCTCGTGTCGTGCGTGGCGCTCGTCGCGCATCCGGACGATCCGCGGTACCAGCCGTTGTTCGGGACGGCGGCGCGCACCCCGGTGTTCGACGTCGAGGTCCCGGTGCTGGCACACCGCGCCGCGGAGCCCGACAAGGGCACCGGAATGGCGATGGTCTGCACGTTCGGCGACCTGACCGACGTCATCTGGTGGCGTGAGCTCGAACTGGCGACCCGCACCGTGATCGACAAGGTGGGGCGACTGGAGGTCGAGACGCCGTCCTGGCTGACGACCGACGCGGCTCGCGCGGCCTATCGCCGGATCGCTGGCAAGTCCGGAGCCGGCGCGCGTCGGGAGATCGTCCTCCTGATCGAGGAGAGCGGCGACCTGCTGGGCGAGCCACGGCAGATCACGCATCCGGTGAAGTTCTACGAAAAGGGTGATCGGCCGCTGGAGATCGTCACCACGCGGCAGTGGTACATCCGCAATGGTGGTCGATCCGCCGACCTGCGGGCCGGCTTCATCGAAGCGGGTCGCAAGCTCAGCTGGCATCCCGACTTCATGCGGCACCGGTTCGAGAACTGGGTGGAGGGCCTCAACGGCGACTGGCTGATCTCCCGGCAGCGGTTCTTCGGCGTTCCGATCCCGCTCTGGTACCGGCTCGACGAGGAAGCCCGGCCCGACTACGACGCACCCCTCGTGCCGGACGAGGAACTGCTGCCCGTCGACCCGCAGGTCGACACACCGGCGGGATTCCGCGCCGACCAGCGAGGGCAGCCGGGCGGCTTCACCGGTGATCCCGACGTGATGGACACGTGGGCGACGTCGTCGTTGACACCCCAGATCGTCACCGGATGGGAACAGGACTCCGATCTGTTCTCCCGTACTTTTCCGATGGACCTGCGACCTCAGGCGCACGAGATCATTCGAACGTGGTTGTTCTCGACCGTGGTGCGCAGCCGGTACGAGCACCACCAGCTGCCGTGGGAGAACGTCACGATCTCGGGGTGGATCCTCGACCCCGATCGCAAGAAGATGTCGAAGTCGCAGGGCAACGTGGTCGTCCCCACCGAACTGCTGACGCAGTACGGCTCCGATGCGGTGCGCTACTGGGCGGCCTGCGCGCGTCCCGGCGTCGACACGGCATTCGATGCCGGCCAGATGAAGATCGGTCGGCGGCTCGCGACGAAGATCCTCAACGCGTCGCGCTTCGCCCTCGGTCTGGCCGACACGTCCGCAGCCGGTGTGGTGACCGAGCCGATCGACCGGGCGATGCTCGACCAGCTAGCCGGTCTCGTCGAGGGCGCGACCGCCGCCTTCGACCAGTACGACTACGCGCGCGCACTGCAGTCGACGGAGAGATTCTTCTGGCAGTTTTGTGACGACTACCTGGAACTGGTGAAGGATCGAGCGTACGAGCAGGGGCCGGACTCCGAGTCGGCGCGGACCGCCCTGCGCACCGCGGTGTCGACGCTACTGCGGCTGTTTGCGCCCTTCCTGCCCTACGTCACCGAGGAGGCGTGGTCCTGGGGGCGGACCGACGCTGCACCGGCTCGCGAGTTCACGGACGGCTCAATCCACCGCGCGCCGTGGCCGCGCGCCGACACCCTGAGAACAGCCGCACCGGGCGGCAAGCGACCTGCGGACGACACCACTGTCCTCCTGGTGGCGGCCGACGTTCTGGGCCAGATCCGCAGGGCCAAGTCCGAGGCCAAGGTGTCGATACGGGCAGCGGTGGACGAGGTCGTCGTCAGTGACATCGCTACTCGTATCGGTGCTGTGCGGGCGGCGCTGGCGGATGTCCGGAATGCGGGAATGGTCGCCGAGGTCACGCTCGTCGAGGTGGCCGACCCGTCGCTGGCGGCGGTGGCGGTGCGCATCCGCGAGCAACCGCCGGAGGCCCAGGGCCAGGGCGACTGTCGAAACGGCCGGTCGGGAACGAGTGACGTCGCCAGCTGACCGCTGACTGTTACGAGCGCCCGCTCCGTCGATCGCGTATCACCGTTCGCTCTTCGGCCAGTGCAGACCGACGTAGGGATCGGGATGACTGCTCGCCCACGCGTCGAGCAGATCGGCCAGGTATCCACTCATTCCCTGGGGGGCAGCCGGGACGTGAGCACGCAGACGATGACGAAATCCCGCTCGGCCGCGAAGTCCTTGACATTCTCCGTGACCAGCACCCGGCCCTCCCGAACAGCGACGGCGGCTACTTCATGGTCAGGACGGGCATCGACCCCGCGATCCCGGACGTGCACCGCGTCGTGTCCGAACTCGGCGAGCCGCACGCCGGTTCCCGGCGGGAACATCTCGTCGATCAGGAACCGCACGTGTCAGGACGCCATGGGGTCGGAGCGACGATCGGCGACCTCGCGGGCACGCTCCGCAGCGGCATCGTTCTCCTCGACCTGGGTTACGACCAGGCCGACCCGGTCACCTTGACCCGCGGGTTCCTCAGTTCCCCGGAGATGTTCCTGCGGCACCTGTTCGACAACGAGATCAACGGGGGTCGGTGACCAGCTGCTCGATGAGCATCAGCGAGCCACTGGCGTGCTTCCGTACGAGGCTCTGCTACTCGACGACCCACATCGTCGGCGGGACCAGGACCAACCGCTCTACTCGTACAGCCGATCGAGTGAAGCTCGGACACTCTTGGTAGCGCTCTGCGGGATTGCATGGACTCATAGAGGTGGCGGCCATCGGCTCGCCTCGGCTTGATCGACGGCTTGGGACAAGGAGTGGTGGCCGCAGTGTCGGAGACGACCAGGAGAGTGTTGGCCGAGGAGATCGCGGACCGGGTCTCCGTGGGACTGCTGGTCCTGCGTGGGCACGCGGTGTGCTGGCTCAATCCTGCCGCCCTCGATCTGCTGGCCGAGTGGGGTCTGCCCTGGAGCGGACCGGGTAGCGAGGATCTGATCGACCTGCTCGTGGGTGTTCAGGTTGACGCGGGCACGCAGGATCTGTGCTGGACCGCGCCCGACGGTTCGCCACACCGATGGCAAGTCACCTGCCGCCTGCTGCACGCGGATACGCCGGCCGCGGCTCTGCTCTACGAGATCGTTGACGAGACCGCGTCGCCCGTGCCCGTGCCCGTCGGCCAGGCTCCCGACCGCGAGTGGCGACTGGCCCGGCTCGAGGCGTTGACCCGGCTGGGCTCGTGGGAGTGGGACGTCGCCGCCGGCGACGTCGTCTGGTCCGAGGCGTTGCTGCGCCTGTTCGGGTATTCCGAAGGCGCGAATCTCGACTATCTCGCCTACCGTTCACTGCTGCATCCCGACGATGTCAGCCTGATCGAGGACACCCTCGCTGAGGCGCTCCGCACCGGGGCACCGTTCACCTACACCCACCGGATGTACCTGGCCGACCGGGTCACTGAACGGGTCTTCGAGTGCTACGGAGAAGTGATCATGAATGCCGGCGGCGAGCCGGTTCGAGTGCTGGGCACGGCGCAGGACATCACCGAGCAGCACCGGGCCCGGCAAGAGCTGACGTTCCTCGCCGGTCACGACCCGCTCACCGGGCTGGCGAACCGCCGCCAGATCACCGATCGGCTCACCGAGTGCGCCGTGGGCCGCGGGGGTGGCGCATTGCTGCTCATCGACGTCGACAACTTCAAGGACATCAACGACCTGCGCGGGCACCCGGTCGGCGACCAGGTGATGCGCGCACTGGCCAGGTTGCTATCGACGACCCTGGGTCCGGACCCGCTGCTCGGGCGGCTCGGCGGCGA
Organism: Pseudonocardia sp.; assembly: GCA_050701055.1. Classification (GTDB taxonomy): domain Bacteria; phylum Actinomycetota; class Actinomycetes; order Mycobacteriales; family Pseudonocardiaceae; genus Pseudonocardia. Next base: position 9,932 of record JBOHEO010000074.1, read on the forward strand.
CGAGTTCGCGGTCGTCCTGCCCCAGTACGAGGCCACGGGAGCCGTTGACCTCGCCGAGCGGCTCTGCGACGCCGTCGCGCGCACGCCCATCGTCGCCGGCCAGTCCGCACTGACGGTCACCGCCAGCATCGGCGTCGCCGTGATCGCGCCAGGCAGCGAGTACGAGGTCGCCCTCGCCCACGCCGACCTGGCCCTGTACGAGGCCAAGAACGCGGGGCGCAACCGGGTCCGGCTCTTCGCCACCGACCACTATCAGCAGGCCGCCCGCCGGGTGTCGGTCCTGCAGCGGGTTGGGGACGCCCTCACCACCAGCGGGTTGCACCTGGAGGCACAGCCGATCATCGAGCTGAGAACAGGCACCGTCGCCCGCCACGAGCTGCTGGTCCGGCTTCGCGACGGGCGCGAACCGGTTCTCGAACCCGATGAGTTCCTGCCGGCCGCCGAGCGGAGCGACCTGGTGCTGCGACTGGACCGATGGGTGATCGACCAGGCGGTTGCGGCGCTCGCCGAGCCCGCCGCGCGCACAGCCGGTCTGCGGCTCGAGGTCAACGTGTCCGGTCGCTCGCTCGACGACCCCGCACTGGGCGAGTGGATCCTGACCGCGCTCCGGCAGGCGCAGGTCGAGCCCTGGCGGCTCGGCCTGGAGATCACCGAGACCGCCGCGATCACCTCGCTGGACGCGGCGCGACCGCTGGCGATGACCCTCATCAAGGCCGGCTGTGGGTTCAGCCTCGACGACTTCGGTGCCGGTTTCGGCTCGTTCTCCTACCTCAAGCACCTGCCGTTCACGGCGATCAAGATCGCAGGTGACTTCGTCCGCCAGGTCGACACCGATGCGGTGGACCGGGCGCTGGTCGACTCCGTCGTGCGGATCGCCCACCAGCTCGGGATGGACACGGTGGCCGAGCACGTCGACCGTCCCGCGCTGGTCGGGGCGCTCCGTCGGCTCGGGGTGGACCACGCGCAGGGCTTCCACCTCGGCCGACCCCGGCCCCTCGACGAGCTGCTGTCCTCGCTGTCCCACCTGCAGGATCGCCCATGACACCTGCACCGGGTACGCCGATCGGCGTTGCGCTCCTCGGTGCCGACCGAGGACGCGCTGGGCGCTTCTACGGCGACCTGTTCGGGTGGACCTTCCCGACCAGCCCGACCACCGGCACCACGGTCGCCGTCGGCGCTGACGGCGTGCCGGTCGCCACCGTGCTGCCCGCGGCCGAGGGAGGGCTGGTGAACGGCTGGTTGGTCACGCTCCGCGCACCGGTCGATGCCCGAGAACGGATCATCGCGGCCGGTGGACGGGTGCTGGACGTCGCGGGGAGCCCGATGTACGCCGCGGACCCGGCCGGCGCGACCTTCGCCGTCGCCCCGTCGACCGCGGGTGTTCCGCTGCCGCGACCGGGGCTGGGCCGGGCCGCGTGGTTCGAGAACATGACCACCGACGCCGCGGGCTCCGACCGCTTTTACTCCGAGGTGTTCGGGCTGGTCCCGGACCTGACGGGGACCGCGGAGGGCTACGCCCTCCTCATCGCGGACGGCAGCCCGGTGGCGGGACGGCTGGCGCTGCCCCCGGGACTGGCCCGGGTACTCGGCGTTCGCTGGATGGTCTACGTGGCGAACGCCGACGTCGACCGCGCCGCGGAGCAGGTGGCTCCGCTCGGGGGCCGTGTCGTCGTCCCACCGCGAGACACTCCGACCGGTCGCGTGAGCGCCGTGTCCGATCCGGACGGTGCCGTCTTCACCCTGCTCACCCGCCGCTGACCAACCGTACGACCCCAGCCTCCGCGGTCCCGGCCGGCCGGGCTTGGCCAACCCGAGATCTGCGGCAAGCACCTCGCCCGCGATCCACGGAAGGTAGGGCTCCAGCTCGGTGCGGGTCGACTCCGTAGCATCCACCTTGATGCTTCCCGCCCGGTCCATCGTGATTCTGAGCTGCGTGCCGTCCGCCGCCGCCAGCGCTTTCTTCAGCTCGGGAACCCGGGGGCCGACGGCGAGGAAGTTGAGCACACACGTCCAGTCGGTCACCGCCGATACGGTGTCGACGCGTTCGGTTGCCTTGACGAACTTGGGCTCAACCGGTCATAGCGACACCCAGAACCCCGGCTTGACCTGGGGCGGGCGCCCGTACGCTGGTCGGCGGATCGGGGCAGGTGGCCGCGGTGCTCTCCGCGCGGCTGCAGCGCGAGGTCAGCGTGTCCGAATGCGGGTTCGTCGACTGCGCCCCGCCCGGGGAGGATCCCTATGACGGGCTGCGCTGTTCGGGCACACTGGAGGGCACGGTCCGCACGATCGTCGAGTTGTCGGGACGGGATATGCGCCGACGCAAGTTCCTGCTCGGCTCGGCGTTCAGCGCAGCCGCGTTCGCCGAACCAGCGCTGTTCGCGCTCACCGTGCCCCCGGCGGAGAGCACCGCCCGCGCGGCGGGGCGGCGGGTGGGGATGGCCGATGTCGAGGTCCTCACCGAGCAGGTAGCCCACCTGGGCAAGCTGCAGTACCAGTACGGCTCGGGACGGGTGCGTGAGCAGATGGTGGCGCTGCTGCATCGGGAGGCCAACCAGCTGTTGCACGGTAGCTACGCGGAGAAGACCGGCAAGGCCCTGCTGTCCGCCGTCGCGAGCGCCACCCGATCGGCCGGGTTCATGACCGCCGACGTCGGCCGGCATGCGCTGGCGCAGCGCTACCATATTCAGGCGCTCGACCTGGCCATGCGGGCCGGCGATCGACGCTATGCCGCCTACGTGCTGAGCGCGATGTGCCGCTTGACGGCCCGGATCGGGGAGAATGCACCCGCCGGCCAGGACACGCTGCGGCAGGGGCGCCAGGCCGTGGCACTCGCCCGGGCCGGGCTGACCGTCGCCGAGGGCACGGTCACTCCGGCGCTGGCCGCCGAGCTGCACGCGCTGGAGGGACGCGGTTTTGCCCTGCTCGGCGATGCCCGCGAGGCGCGCCACGCGGTGCTGGCGGCCCAGCGGTGCTACGAGTCGCTGCGCCCCGAGGACGAGCCCCCGGAGATGAGCTCCTACACCGAAGCCAGACTCGCGAGCGATCTCGGCCGCTGTCTGATCGGTATCGGTGAGACGGAGCAGGCCATCACGCTGACCACTGCCTCATTGCGCGGCTGCGAGCCCTGGAAGGTCCGTGGCCGGTGTGTGGACCAGACCGATCTCGCCATCGCCCATCTCCTCGCCCGCGACCCCGAGCAGGCCGCCGCGTTCGGCCGCGACGCGCTGCGCACGGCCGCCGACGTCAGCTCGACCATCACCGTGGACCGCCTGCGCACCCTGCAACGGCAGGTGCACCCGCTGCGCACCGCTTCCCCGCATCTGGCCGACCTCGACGACCGGATCAACGGCCACTTCACCCGCACCGCCCGCCAGCGACCCGGCGACACCGTCCTGTAGCTCAGCCGGACCGACGGCATCACAGTCCACTGACCCCGTTCGGGGCAGTCCGATGCGCCATGCCGGTCCACGGCCGTGCCCGCAGGGCCTACCACCTCCGCTACGATCCGATCTCGTTCACACCTGAGCCGCGATCGCCGGCGCCGACACCGCCAGCGTTTCCCGGCAACTGCACGTATAGCAACTAGCATGTGATCTCGACATGACATCGGCGGATCCGCGTCCCACGCCCGAGGCCCAGCACGTGACGGCCAACCGTCGTGGCTGGGACCGCCTCGCCATGGAGCACGAGCAGCCTGCGGCCGCTCCAACCCGCAGTGTGACCCGGCTCCCAGCATGCGGACGCCGCTGGCGACCTGGCGAGACAGGTGGCACGCTAGCGGGATGGCAGCGCTGCTGAGCGTGCGACTCGTGGCCCGCCGCCACGTGGACCTGCACCGGGTCAGCAGCGCTCTCTGTCGCGGCAGCCGCTAGTCCCGCGCCGCCCTCTCCCACCACGGCGCCGGGCGCCGTCCTCTCCCGGGTCAGTGGCGCGCGGCGGCGACCTGGAGGCCAGCAATGCCCCCCACCACACCTATCAAGCGCAAGCGCGGCGAGGGCCAGTGGAAGCTCGGCCACCGCGAGCCGCTCAACCCCAACGAGCGCACCAAGCGCGACGACGACGGGCTCAACGTCCGCGCGCGCATCGAGAACGTCTACGCCAAGCGCGGCTTCGACTCGATCGATCCCGCCGACCTGCGCGGCCGGATGCGCTGGTGGGGCCTCTACACCCAACGCAAGCCCGGGATCGACGGCGGCCGCACCGCGGCCCTGGAGCCCGAGGAGCTCGACGACAGGTACTTCATGCTGCGCGTGCGTCTGGACGGCGGGGCGCTGACCACCGAGCAGCTGCTCGCGCTGGGCGAGATCTCCCAGCGCTACGCTCGCGACACCGCCGACGTCACCGACCGGCAGAACATCCAGTACCACTGGATCCGGATCGAGGACATGCCCGCGATCTGGGAACGACTCGAGGGCCTCGGCATGCTCACCACCGAGGCCTGCGGCGACACCCCGCGGGTGATCCTCGGGTCCCCGGTGGCCGGGATCTCCGCCGACGAGGTGCTCGACCCGGAGCCCGCGATCACCGAGATCGTGCGCCGTTACGTCGGCAACCCCGAGTTCTCCAACCTGCCGCGCAAGTTCAAGTCGGCGATCTCCTGGCAGCAGGACGTCGCGCACGAGGTCAACGACGTCTCGTTCGTCGGCGTGGTGCACCCCGAGCACGGCCCGGGCTTCGACGTCTGGGTTGGCGGCGGGTTGTCCACCAACCCGAAGATCGCGCAGCGGCTGGGTGCGTGGGTGCCCCTCGATGAGATCCCGGACGTGTGGTGCGCCGTCGTGTCGGTGTTCCGCGACTACGGCTACCGCCGGCTGCGCCACCGCGCCCGGATCAAGTTCCTGGTGGCGGACTGGGGCGCCGAGCGGTTCAGGGACGTTCTCGAATCGGAGTACCTGGGCCGCAAGCTCGTCGACGGGCCCGCTCCCGCCACGCCCGAGCGCCCCATCGACCACGTCGGGGTGCACCGCCAGACCGACGGCCGCAACTACATCGGGGTCGCGCCGGCGTCGGGCCGGGTGTCGGGCACCACGCTGATCTCGCTGGCCAAGGCCGTCGATGCAGCCGGATCGGGGCGGGTGCGGCTCACCGCGCAGCAGAAGATCGTCGTGCTGGACGTCGTCGACGAGCAGGTCGGACCGCTCGCCGTGGAACTCGCCGCGCTCGGGTTGCCGGCCGAACCGTCGCCGTGGCGGCGCGCGACGATGGCGTGCACCGGCATCGAGTTCTGCAAGCTGGCGATCGTCGAGACCAAGGAGCGGGCGATCCGCCTGGTCGAGGAGCTGGAGAAGCGCCTCGCCGACGTGCAGGACGCCCTCGGCACTCCGATCTCGATCCATCTCAACGGCTGCCCGAACTCCTGTGCCCGCACTCAGGTGGCCGACATCGGGCTGAAGGGCCAGATCGTCACCGACGCCGACGGCAACCAGGCCGAGGGTTTCCAGGTGCACCTCGGCGGGGGGCTCGGGCTCGACGCCGGCTTCGGGCGCAAGCTGCGCGGGCTCAAGGTCACCAGCGCCGAGCTCGGCGACTACGTCGACCGGATCGTCCGGCGGTATGCCGACCAGCGTGAGCCCGGTGAGCGGTTCGCGCAATGGGTGCTGCGGGCCGAGGAGGCCGACCTCAAGTGAGGATCGAGCCATGAGCACCCGCGCGGTGCCGTTCTACTGCCCGTACTGCGGCGAGGAGGACCTGCGACCCGCCGACGAGACCGTGAGGGTGCCCCACGGCGCCTGGTACTGCGCGGCCTGCCTGCGGACCTTCACACTGAAGATGATCGGGATCGGAGTTCCATCGTGAGCACCACCACCGTCGAGGATCTACGGCAGATCGCCGAGCAGGGAGCGGCGGAACTCGGCCCCGAGGCCGGCGCCGAGCAGGTGTTGAGGTGGACCGCCGAGACGTTCGGCGACCGCTTCATCGTCGCGTCCAACATGCAGGACGCCGTACTGATCGATCTTGCGGTCCGCGCTGTGTCAACGGCTCGGCCCGGCGAGCAGGCCTCGCGGTCAACGGCTCGGCGCCCAGGCTCCCTGGACGTGCTGTTCCTCCAGACCGGCTACCACTTCGCCGAGACGATCGGCACCCGCGACGCCGTCGCCGCCACCTACGACGTGCGGATCGTCAACGCGGAGCCCGAGCACACCGTGGCCGAACAGGACTCGCTGCTCGGCACGGACCTCTTCGCCCGCGAACCCGATCGCTGCTGCGCCCTGCGCAAGGTGGTCCCGCTGCACCGGACGCTGGCCGGCTACGACGCCTGGGTCACCGGGGTCCGCCGCGTCGAGGCACCGACCCGGGCGAACACCCCGCTGGTCACCTGGGACGACAAGTTCGGCCTCGTCAAGATCAACCCGATCGCCGCGTGGAGCGACGGGGACATGGACACCTACATCGACGCCCACCGGATCCTGGTGAACCCGCTGATCACGGCGGGCTACCCCTCGATCGGCTGCGCGCCGTGCACGGCCAAGCCCGCCCCGGGCGCCGACCCCCGCTCCGGCCGGTGGGCCGGCCGGGCCAAGACCGAATGCGGCCTCCACGCATGACCGGTCGCCACGAAAGGGCCTCCCGATGACCGCAGGTTCACCGGCGACGAGGGCACTCGACGCGCTGGATGCGCTGGAATCGGAGTCCATCCACATCTTCCGCGAGGTCGCCGGGGAGTTCGACCGGCCGGTGGTCCTGTTCTCCGGCGGCAAGGACTCCACGCTGCTGGTGCACCTGGCCGTCAAGGCGTTCGCGCCGGCAGCGGTGCCGTTCCCACTGCTCCACGTCGACACCGGGCACAACTATCCTGAGGTGATCGAGTTCCGGGACCGCCTGGTCTCCCGGCTCGGCCTGCGGCTCGAGGTCGCGCACGTCCAGGACTGGATCGACGACGGCCGCCTCGTCGAACGCCCGGACCGCACCCGCAACCCGCTCCAGACGGTCCCGCTACTCGACACCATCAACTCCCACCGCTTCGACGCGGTGTTCGGCGGCGGGCGCCGCGACGAGGAGCGCGCCCGGGCCAAGGAGCGGATCATCAGCCTGCGCGACGGGTTCGGCCGCTGGGACCCACGCAAGCAGCGCCCTGAGCTGTGGAACCTCTACAACGGCCGGCACGCCGCCGGCGAGCACGTCCGGGTCTTCCCGATCTCCAACTGGACCGAGCTCGACGTCTGGCGCTACATCCAGCGCGAAGCCATCGTGCTGCCGTCGATCTACTACGCCCACCGGCGTGAGGTGTTCCGCCGCGACGGCATGTGGCTGGCCGAGGGCCCGTGGGGCGGGCCGCGCGGCGACGAGCGGCTGGAGCGGAAGACGGTGCGTTACCGGACGGTCGGCGACGGCTCGTGCACCGGGGCCGTCGACTCCACCGCCACCACCCTCGACGAGGTGATCGCCGAGGTCACCGCCTCCCGGCTCACCGAGCGCGGGGCCACCCGGGCCGACGACCGCCTCTCCGAGGCGGCGATGGAAGACCGCAAGCGTGAGGGGTACTTCTGACATGACCGAGCTTGCGAGGTCGTCCCCCGGCACCGCGCGCGACCTGCTCCGCTTCGCGACGGCCGGCAGCGTCGACGACGGCAAGTCCACCCTGGTCGGCCGGCTGCTCTACGACACCAAGTCGGTGCTGGCCGACCAGATCGAGGCCGTGCACCGCGCCTCGGTCGACAAGGGACTGTCCACACCGGACCTGTCACTGCTGGTCGACGGCCTGCGCGCCGAACGCGAGCAGGGCATCACGATCGACGTGGCCTACCGCTACTTCGGCACGCCACGCCGCGAGTTCGTGCTCGCCGACACCCCGGGTCACGTCCAGTACACCCGCAACACCGTCACCGGGGCGTCCACCGCCGAGCTCGCGGTGCTCCTCGTCGACGCCCGCCGCGGTGTCGTGGAGCAGACCCGCCGGCACGCCGCGGTCCTCGCCCTGCTGCGCGTCCCACGGCTGGTGCTGGCCATCAACAAGATCGACTTGGTCGGCTACGACGAGGCCGTGCTCACCGCCATCGCCAAGGACTTCGCCGACCTCTCCCGCGCACTGGGGTTCAGCGACGACGCGGTCGTGACGATCCCGCTCTCCGCCCTGGTCGGCGACAACGTCGTCGAGCGCTCGGCGAACACCCCCTGGTACGACGGCCCGACGCTGCTCGATCACCTGGAGTCGGTGCCGGTCATCGACCCGGAGATCGATGCGCCGTTCCGGATGCCGGTGCAGTACGTGATCCGCTGGGCCGATCCGCACGACTACCGCGGTTACGCGGGCCAGGTCGCGGCGGGCACCGTCGCTCCCGGCGATGAGATCGTGGTGCTTCCCGGTGGCGCGCGCACGACCGTGGCCGCGGTGGAGACCGCCGACGGTCCGCTGAGCTCGGCCGGCGCCGGACGCAGCGTCACCGTGCTGCTCGCCGACGACATCGACATCTCCCGCGGGGACGTCCTCGCCGCCGCGGACGCGCCCCCACGCGTCACCGACGCGTTCGACGCCACGCTGTGCTGGCTGGCGGACAAGCCCCTGCGCGCCGGCACCCGGCTGCTGCTCAAGCACGGCACCCGCACCACCCAGGTGATCGTCGGCACGCTGGCCGAGCGGCTGGACACCGACAGTCTCACCTTCGCCGAGCCGCCCGCCCAACTCGAGATCAACGACATCGCGGGCGTCTCGCTGCGCACGGCCGACCCGCTGCCCGTCGACGACTACGCCGACATCCGCGCGACCGGGAGTTTCCTGCTCATCGACCCGCCGACGGGCAACACCCTCGCGGCGGGCCTGGTCGGTACCCCGCTGGTGCTCGTCGGGACTCCGGACCGGTGGTGACGGATGCCGCGGCGCTCGTCGCCGTCGCACACGGCAGCCGCGACCCGCGGTCGGCGTCGACGGTCGCTGCGCTGATGGACCTGGTCCGCCAGCAGCGCCCGGACCTCGACGTCCGGCTCTGCTTCCTGGATCTCTCAGCACCCCGGCTCGGCGACGTCCTCGCGGCGGTACACGCCGAGGGTCACCGGCGGGCCGTGGTGGTGCCGTTGCTGCTGGGCCATGCGTGTGGACGCAGCGGTTCGGCTGGAGCGGCGGCAGTGCGGCATTCGCCGCGACCGCCGAGCCGGCGGTGTCGTCCGCGGTCGCCGCGTTACGCGCCGGTGGCGCCCGGCGGATCGCGGTGGCGCAGTGGTTCCTGGCTCCCGGGCTGCTCCCGGCTCACGTGGCGCTGGCGGCACAGCGCGCCGAGGCGGGCGGGGCAGGCCGCCGGGCCGAGGCCGGCGGGGTTGCGGTCGCCGACCCACTCGGCGCCGACGCGGAGGTCGCGGCCGTGATCATCCACCGCTACCAGGCAGCCGCACGGGCGCGGCGGGCACGAACCGCGACGATGATCGTCATCGCGGATCTGGAGCAGTTCTGGCCGTCACGGCGCGGCCACGCGTTCGACGAGCTGTGTCGCTGAGCACACCGCACCACCACCGCTGAGCCACGCCGCGATCTCCGGCGCACCTGCCCGCGGGGTGGTGCCGCCCCGCCGGCCCTGTCGACACCGCGAGAAGAGGCTCCGCCATGTTCCGCCTACGCGCCTCCGTCCTGATCCTCGCCCTGGTCACCCTGCTGGCCGTCACGGCGTGCACACGCGCCGATTCCGACGCCACCGCGGCCAGCCCCGGCGACGCCACCGCTACCGCACCCGAGGTCCGGCTCGGCTACTTCCCGAACGTCACCCACGCCCCGGCACTGATCGGCGTCGAGGCCGGCCTGTTCACCGCCGAGCTGGGCCGCGCCACGCTCACCCCCCAGACCTTCAACACCGGCGGCGAGGCGGTGGCGGCGCTGCTCGGCGGCTCACTCGACGTCACCTACATCGGTTCGGGCCCGGCGATCAACGCCTTCGCCAAGTCGAAGGGTGCGGCCGTCCGGCTGGTGGCGGGCGCGGCCCAGGGCGGCGCCCAGCTGGTGGTGCGCCCCGAGATCATCGGCGTCGAGCAGTTACGCGGGCGGACCCTGGCCACCCCCCAGCCCGGCAACACCCAGGACATCGCGCTCAAGACCTGGCTCCCGGCCAACGGGCTGGCCCTCGGCGAGGGCCCCGAGCAGGTGCAGATCGCGAACCTGGACAACCCGCGCACGTTAGACGCGTTCCGCCGCGGCAGCGTGGACGGCGGATGGCTACCCGAGCCGTGGAGCTCGCGGCTGGTGCTCGAAGCCGGCGCCCAGGTGCTGATCGACGAGCGGGCGCTGTGGCCGGGCGGCGGTTTCCCGACGACCGTGCTGCTCGTCCGCACGGAGTTCCTCCAGAGGTACCCGGGCACCGTGCGGGCGCTGCTGCGCGGGCACCTCGCCGCGCTCGATCTCGCGGCCACCGACGAGGCGCGGGCCAAGACGCTGGTGAACCAGGGACTGGAGAAGCTCACCGGCAACCAGCTCACCGCACCGGTGCTCGACCGCGCGTTCGACAACATCACGCTCGATCCCGACCCGCTGGCAGCCACGTTCCCGAAGCTCGCCCAGGACAGCGTCACCGCCGGCATCTCCGAGAAACTCCCCGACCTGGCCGGCTTCGTCGACGTCGGCCCGCTCAACACCGAACTGGCGGCCGCCCGGCGACCAGCCATCGACGCCGCAGGACTCGACAAGCCCGGAGGCACGTCATGACCGCAATCCTGGACCGTCCGCTCGCCGGCTCGCGCACCCGCTCTGCCGTCGAGCTACGGAGCGTGACGAAGGTCTTCGGCCGCGGTGACACGGCGGTCACGGCGCTGGCCGAGGTCGACCTGCGGGTCGAGCCGGGCGAGTTCGTGGTGCTGCTCGGGGCGTCGGGCTGCGGAAAGACCACGCTGCTCAACCTCGTTGCCGGGTTGGACCGGCCGACGCACGGCTCGGTGTCTATCGACGCCCACCGCCCGGCTGTGATGTTCCAGGAGCCCGCCCTGCTGCCCTGGCTCACCGCCGGACGCAACGTGGAGCTGCCGCTGCGGCTGGCCGGGGTCGGCCGGTCTGCGCGCCGGGCCCGGGCAGCCGAGCTCCTCGATCTCGTGCGGCTCGGTGGGCAGGCCGGCAAGCGCCCGCACGAGCTCTCCGGCGGGATGCGCCAGCGGGTGGCCCTCGCCCGAGCGATCGCGGCGACCCGGTCGAGGTTGCGGGGATCCGACGTCGACAGCGGCCTGCTGCTGATGGACGAGCCCTTCGCCGCGCTGGACGCGATCACGCGCGACTTCCTGCAGGGCGAGCTGCAGCGGATCTGGCAGGCCACCGGCAGCGCGGTGCTGTTCGTCACCCACGACGTCCGGGAAGCGGTCCGGCTCGGGCAGCGGGTCGTGTTGCTGTCGTCGCGGCCCGGCAGCGTGGTGCGCGAGTGGCGGATCGAGGAGCACGGGGCCGACCGCGAGCAGCTCACCGCGAAGATCACCGGACGGCTGCGGGAGGTGATCTCGACCCATGCCCGCACCTGATCTGCTTCCCGGCACCGCCGACTCCGCGGCCGTCGCTGCCGGGCTGGACGCCCTCGACACCCCGACGGTGCAGCGCCGGCCGAGGTGGCGCCGCGCGCTGGCGATCGGACTGCCGCCGCTGCTCGCGCTGGCGTTGTTCATCGCCGGGTGGCAGATCCTGTGGGCCGCGGCGATCTGGCCGGAGTACAAGCTGCCCGCGCCGCGCGACGTCTGGCGCGAGCTCACTGACGTCGTCGTCACGGGCGAGATCGTCGACATCACCTGGACGTCGGTGCACCGCGCCGTCATCGGCTTCCTCGCCTCGGTCGCCATCGCCACCCCGCTCGGGCTGCTGGTCGCGAAGGTTCCGGTGGTGCGCGCCGCGATCGGGCCGTTGCTGGCCGGGATGCAGAGCCTGCCGTCGGTGGCGTGGGTGCCCGCGGCGGTGCTGTGGTTCGGGCTGACCGACGCCACGATCTACTTCGTCGTGCTGCTCGGCGCGGTGCCCTCGATCGCGAACGGGCTCGTCGCCGGCATCGACCAGGTGCCCCCGATCCTGCCGCGCGTCGGGCAGGTGATGGGAGCGGGACGGATCGACTCCGCACGCCTGATCCTGCTCCCCGCCGCCCTGCCCGGCTATCTCGCCGGCTGCAAGCAGGGCTGGGCGTTCTCCTGGCGCTCGCTGATGGCCGCGGAGATCATCGCGACCTCACCACAGCTCGGCATCGGGCTCGGCGCATACCTGAAGGAAGGCAGCGACTTCACCAGCATGCCCGGCGTGATCGCGGCGATCTTCCTGATCCTGCTCGTCGGCGTCGGCATCGAACTGCTCGCCTTCCGGCCGATCGAGCGGCGGGTGCTGCGCACCCGCGGGCTGGCCCCGGCGCGGTGAGGACCCTGAACTCACCGCAACCGCCCACCGCAACCGGTACATCGTGGTATCGGCGGGCACCTCCCGCCGGCGATGAGTTTCCTGCGCGGGCACGGTCATACCCTTATCCGGAAACACCCCGGGACACGAGAGGATGACCGATGCCGAAAACCGTTCCCTGCCTGTGGTTCGACGGACAGGCCGAGCAGGCAGCAGCGCACTACACCACAGTCTTCCCCCACTCCAAGATCCTCGGAATGACCCGCTACGGGCCCGACATGCCCGGACCGGAGGGCAGCGTGCTGACCGTCACCTTCAGCCTGGACGGGCAGCAGTTCGTCGGGCTCAACGGCGGGCCCCAGTTCACCTTCAGCGAGGCCATCTCCTTCCAGATCCTCTGCGCCGACCAGGACGAGGTCGACCACTACTGGGAACGCCTGTCCGATGGTGGGGAGGAGGGGCCATGCGGGTGGCTCAAGGATCGGTTCGGTGTCTCGTGGCAGGTCGTGCCGACCGCACTTCTTGACCTGATCGACGACCCCGACCC
>JBOHEO010000075.1:0-22635 GCA_050701055.1 Pseudonocardia sp.
CGCGGCGCCGCAGGCGCCGCCTTGAAACACGTAGAGAAAGTCCTCACCGAGTGGCCCGGGTCGCCAGCCTGGGTGGGGGTCATGGCTCACGTGCCCGGGGGGACGGGAAAGGTCTGGTGGTAGTTGAGCTGCACGCGGTCACCCGCGATGGCCGCGTGGGTGACCGATAACGCGTGCTCGTCCTGACCTCGGGTGATCCGTTCGACCACGAGAATTGGGGAGCCAGCGTCGAGGCTTAGCGTCTCTGCCTGTTCGGCTGTGGGCATGCGAGAGGTCACAGCCTCCTCCGCTGTCACTGGTGGGTGCCCGATAGCGGACAAGGCGCGGTAGATGCCGCCCACGATCTTGCTTGTGCCGGCGAGTGCTGTTCCCTCTGCCAGTGTCTGCGGTAGCCATGTCTCTTGTAGCTGGGCTACCTGCTTCCCGGCGTACATGTGCTGCCGCCGGTAGATCACTAGCGCACCTTGAGGAATGTCTAGCTGGTCGGCGACCCGCGCATCGGCCTGCCGCTGGTCAACGGTCACGATGTCGGTCCATCCTGGGACGTCCTGCTGAGTGCAGGCGGTCTCCCACGGGCCCCCACCGCCCGGGCCGGCGAGCACATCCGAGTACCTGTCCACCGACAGGCGTACCGGCGTCCGGTCGCGGACGACCGTCCCGCGGCGTCGTATGGGGACGACAAGCCCTTCCGCGCGCAGCAGTGAGATGGCCTGCCGGACCGTCGTCGTGCTCACGCCGTAGGTGCCCATGAGGTCGGCCCGCTTCGGAATGGTGTCGCCGGGCTGGTAGTCGCCGCGGAGCATCGCGGCGCGCAAGTCCTCGGCTATCTGCCTGTACGTCGAGGTCGGCATCGCAGGTCCTCCGTCCTTTGTGCTCCGACACGGCTCCATCGTCACCCAGGATAGGGCGCGATGTACTCCTGACACGACCGGGGCAGATACGGTTATGGCGCGCCCTATTGACAACCTGCGCGGCAAGAGGCACTCTTAGGGCGCGCCATAACCGCTCGGTCGAGCGGCTGGCCCGTCCTCGGAGGTTCTACATGAGTGCGATGGTGGGAAGGCCACCCGTGACGATCGTGCCTGAGTGGGTGCGGTTCCAGGACGTCAACCCGTTCACTGGCGCCCCGTACGCGCGGTCGAGGTTCGCAGATCTCCCCGGGTACGCCGCCTGGGTTGTGACCGATGTGCTGGACCTCACATCGGGGACATGGGACGCGTTGGTCTGCTCTGGCGAGGTCGCCGCCGTCGCGGCCAGCTGCTCGTACTTCCGGGTGACCGACTGGCTCCGCTGGGCAGCGGAGCGCCAGAGTCGTCCCGCGCAGTCGTGGGAATGCTCGATGTGCTGGGGCACTTGCGTTGCATTTGATGTGGATGCTTCGATCACCGGTGTCGTCGGCACGCCGGTGATCTGCTGGTGCGCCGAGTCGTGGTGGGATGCGGAGGCGCTCCACCACGCGGAGCAGGGCGGAGGCCGGGGCGCGCCGTTGGCGGCCGATCGGCGCGGTGACACGGCACCGACTGCTGGGCGTGTGTTGATGGTGGACTCGCCGGTGGAGCCGGTGTCGCCAGATACCTTCTCGCTGGCTGACGTGAATCCGTTCAACGGGCTGCGTTACCTGGAGTCGCCGTACCTGGAGTTGCCCCCGTATGTGGTCGCGGTTATCGGGCTGACTCGCGGTGCGTGGGACGGGCTGGTCCGGGCGGGCGCCGTCGGGCTGGTGTTTGATATGGGGCGGGAGTACCCGCTTGCGCCGACGCTGGGGGAGCTGCGAGACCGTCAGCGGCTGGTCTGGGACGGCGAGCTCGACGTGGCCGAGTTGGTCGGGGTGTTGTGCGGGGGGTGCCTGGGGACCGCGATCGCGCATGACTTCGACGCCTCGGTGACCGGTCTCGTTGACGCGCCTTACGTGTGCGGTTGCGTCGTCAGTCGGTCCACCCTCACATACCCGTCGATCATCTCGGATGCCGGAGTGTCCACAGGAACCTCAACCGCACCCCGGGCGGCCTGACCATGGCAGACACGACCGACACCGTACCCACAATTATCGAGATCCGCGCTCTGACCGCACGCCTACGACGGCTCGCCACTCCCGGCGCAGGCGTCAACCCGGGCGAGCGAGAGCGCTTCTTATCCGACAAGGCCGCGCTCCTCGCCCGCATCGCCGACGCCGGGCAGGAGGAGGTCCGGTCATGACCGATGAGCTGACCAGCGTCCGGCTGCGCTCCCGCGACCACCCGGCGTGGCGGGCGCAGGTGGAGGCCACGAAGGGTTGTCCGGCGCCGACCGCTCTCGTGCCCAGGCTGGCCGCGGGTGTGCCGGACCCGGACGAGCAGATGTCGCACTTGCTGCGCGGCAGCGGTTTCGCGTCCTGGCGTCGGCGTGTCGTTGCGGTGGGCGGTTGTGCCAAGCCGGTGCGCCTGGCCGGGTCCACCCACATGGAAGACGCTGCCGGTGTCCGCTTCGCCGAGCAGTCCGGGAGGATCTTCGCGCCGTGCAACAACCGGCGCGAGGCGGTGTGCCCGCCGTGTGCGGCCCGCTACTCCGGGGACACCTTCCACGTCATCCGTTCCGGGCTTACCGGGGGCAAGGGCGTTTCCGACACGGTCACCAGGCATGTGCGAGTGTTCGCCACCCTCACCCCACCCAGCTTCGGCCCTGTCCACGGCCGACCCATCACCAGGGCCGGGCGGGCTCGGGCGTGTGGCTGCGGGGACTACCACAGCGAGTACGACCCCCGGCTCGGGACCGCGGTCGACCCCGACAGTTACGACTATGTGGGGGCGGTGCTGTGGCAGGCCCACGCCACCGAGCTGTGGCGTCGGTTCACCATCACCACCGCCCGCCACCTCGCCGCCGCCCTGACCATCCCGGTGGGGCGGCTCCGCGAGCACCTGCGCATCTCTTACGCCAAGGTTGCCGAGCCCCAACGCCGTGGCCTGTTCCACTTCCACGCCGTCCTCCGCGTCGACGGACCCCACGGACCCGTCAGCCCACCACCAGCCGGGGTCACCGAAGACCTGCTCTGCACGGTCATCCGCACCGCCGTCGCCGCCGTACGGGTGTCCACCCCCGACTCGACCGTCGGGGTGCGGGAGCTGTGCTGGGGCCGCCAGGTCGACACCGCCCCGATCGCCGCACACGACCGGGGCGACCCCGCCCTGGTCGTTGCCGACATGCGGGTCGCCGGGTATATCGCCAAGTACGCCACCAAAGGCACCGGCACCACCACCGGGGTGGACCGGCCGATCCGACGCGAGGAACAGATCACCGAGCTGATCGTGTCACCGCATCATCGGGCGATGATCACGACTGCGTGGCGGCTCGGTGGGTTGCCCGAGTTTGCGGGGCTGAACCTGCGGAAATGGGCGCACATGCTCGGGTTCCGCGGGCACTTCCTTACGAAGTCCCGGCACTACTCCACCACCTTCACCGCCCTCCGCACCGCCCGCGCCGAACACCGCCACCGCGAAACCCTCGCCCGTTACGGCATCACCGACACCGACGGCGTCACCGTGGTCAGCAACTGGCATGTCACCGGCTTCGGCTACCACACCGACGCCGAACGGGAGATCGCCCACGCCATCGCCCAACGACTACAGCGAGTCAGAATGACCCCGCGGTCTGGCCGTCATTCCCCAACGAGGGAGCGAGCATGAGCCGGCCGCCTGCCCGGCTCACCGTCCAGGATCTGTGCGCCGAACTCGGGATCGCTCGATCCACCTTCTATGAGTGGCGCGCCAAAGGACGTGCGCCACGATGCATGAAGCTCCCCAACGGGGAGATCCGCATCCGCCGAGTCGATTTCGAGAATTGGCTCGACACGCTGGAAGAGGCAGTCGCCTAATGAGTGCCACGTTCGATGTCCGCGTGTGGGAGATCACCTACTACCGTGGTACCCGCGCTACGTCCTATATCGTCCGGTGGAAGGTCGGAAGGCGCGAGTGGAAGGAGCGCTACCGAACGCGTGCGCTGGCCGACAGTTTCCGGTCAGAACTTGTCGCGGCGAGCCGCAAGGGAGAGGCGTTCGTGACCGAGACCGGACGGCCGGTCTCCGCTGCTCGGTCGTCGCAGGAGGGGGTGGCGTGGCTCGACTTCGCGTGCGACTACGTCGACATGAAGTGGGGTCCGGCTGCGGCGACCTACCGCCGCAGCATCTCGGAGGCGATGACGGCGATCACGGTTGCCCTCATCGATGGTGAGCGGGATCGACCGGATGACGCCCTCATCCGGAGGGCCCTGCACCGCTGGGCCTTCAACACGAGCAAGCGGGCGGTGTCGGACTGCCCAGACGAGGTGCATGTCGTGATCCGGTGGGTCGGTCGGCACAGTCGGCCGGTCGCTCGTCTCGCAGAGCCGGCCGTGCTGCGCAGGGTTCTCACCGGCATCAGCCTAAAACTTGACGGAACGCCTGGGGCCGCAAGTGTCGTCAACAAGCGTCGGCGCGTGCTGTACAACGCCGTCGAGTACGCGGTGGAGTGCGGGCACCTTGATGGCAACCCGCTGCCGGCGTTCAAGTGGAAGGCGCCGAAAACGGCGGGCAGTATCGACCGCCGATCCGTCGTGAACCCCACGCAGGCGCGCGTGCTGCTGAACGCTGTAAGGGAGACGAGGCGCAGCGGCCCGCGGCTGGTGGCGTTCTTCGCGCTACTGTACTTCGCCGGACTCCGGCCGGAGGAGGCTGTGAACGTACGCAAGCGCAACCTCTCGTTGCCGGAGTCAGGTTGGGGAGAGATCTACCTTGACGAAGCCACGCCATATGCAGGGTCGGACTGGACGAACGACGGTCGGCAGCGTGACCGGCGGCAGCTCAAGAACAGGGCACGCGGGGAGGGTCGCACCATCCCGGCCGCGCCGGAGCTGACCGAGCTGCTGCAGCAGCACCTCGGGGCGTACGGGACCGGTCTTGACGGTCGGTTGTTCCCGGGGGAGCGGGCCGAGGAGTTACCCAAGCTCACCTACCTGCGGGCCTGGCGGGCGGCTCGGGGGGTTGCCTTCACACCTGAAGTGGCCGCCACGCCGCTCGGTGCGACGCCCTACACACTCCGGCATGCGTGCGTCTCCACATGGCTCAACGGCGGGGTACCGGCCCCACAGGTCGCTGAGTGGGCCGGCCACTCAGTAGAGGTGCTGTTGAAGGTCTACGCGAAGTGCCTCGACCGCCAGGACGTCGTGGCGCGCCGGCGAGTGATGGAGGCGCTCGGTCACCGAGCCGACACGTAGGCGGAACTTGGGCGCGTATCGGGCGCAAACAGCTGGTAACGGCCGCCGCAAGCCGGTGACGGTCGTACACCACAAGATCAGCCGACCCCGCTGTCGCGGCGGGTGGGGAGGCGGTTCGGCTGGTCCAGCGGGTGGTGCCCCCGGCAGGATTCGAACCTGCGCCACCGCCTCCGCCGGGAGGGGATACCGGGGCTGCTCGACCAGGCCCGCTCGGGTCGCCCACCGGTCTACGGGATCGACGCACAGTTGCTGATCGTCGCGACCGTCACCCAGGCGCCGCCGCAGATCGACGCGCAGTGGACCCACCGCAGCGTCGCGGAGCATCTGCGCTCCCAGGTGGGTGTCAGCGCCTCGCAGGTCGGGCGGATCCTGGCCTCGTTCGACGTCAAACCCCATCGGGTCCGGGGCTGGCTCAACCGGCCCGCCGACCCGGCGTTCCACACCAAGGCCCAGGCCGTGTGCGCGCTCTACCTGGACCTGCCCGCCGCGGGCACCGAGCTGTTCAGCGTGGACGAGAAAACCGCCATGGCGGCCCGATCCCGCACCCGCGCCACCCGCCCGGTCCGACCCGGCCAGGTCGAGCGCCGGGAGTTCGAGTACCGCCGCCACGGCACCGTCTCGTTGATGGCCGCGATGAACGTCACCACCGGCACCGTCCACCCGAAGATCATCACTCGGAACGACTCAGACACCTTCATCGAGTTCCTCACCGAGCTCGCCGCCACCCTCGACCCGGACAAGAAGATCCACCTGATCCTCGACAACGGCTCCTCGCACACCAGCAAGCAGACCCGCACGTGGCTACGCGAGAACCCGCGGTTCACCGTCACCTACACCCCCTGCCACGCCAGCTGGTTGAACATGATCGAGATCTTCTTCTCGATCCTGACCCGCCGGATGCTGCGCCGCGGCGACTTCGCCTCCCGCGACGACCTGATCGGAAAGATCACCAGGTTCATTACCACCTACAACCGCAGCGCCAAACCCTTCCGCTGGACCTACGACGCCAAGCTCCTCCGAGCCGCATGAACCCCCGAAGGACTTACGCGGCGCTGCACTAGCTTCGTCATCCCCGACAGTCGATCGAGCGAGTCCAAGGCTGCTATTGACCGGCATCTGACCGAACGGGTGGCCACAGGATGGAGGCTCGATAACTACAGTATGGCCGTGAAGATCGATCAAGGCGTTTCGTCCACGAGTACACACACCGTGATTCATGCATTCATATGGATTAAGCAAGAATAGGAACGTCCTACGCTCGGCGAGATGCCGCACGACCCCCGGTGTACGCGGGTGGCCGGTACAGATCCGGTACAAATCAGCGCCGATCCTGCCTGTAACGGGCTGGCACTCGACGGCACGGAACAGCAGCTCAGGAGGACGACGTGGGGATCGACGCTGGTCGGACGCAGTTCACCAACAACCGCTGATGCCGGTACAGCAGCGCGAGGTGCAGTTGCTCGTGATCCCTGGCGGCGGGCCGCTCACCCAGCTCCGGATCGTTGGCGCCCACGAAGACCGGGCTCGATCCGTAGAGCGAGGTGACGGTGAGTCCGGCCGGGTAGAGCCGCGCGGTGTCGGGTGTGCCGGACAGCTGCGCCTGGGCGTTGACCAGCGCCAGGTCAACGACGCTGCGATCACCGCGCCGCCGCGCCAGGTAGCGAAGGAGCACGCCGTCCTGTCGCGGATCCGGGACCTCTGTCCCGGCGTCCTCCCCGTCCAGGCGGACTTCGACGCGATCGCCGGAGGGAAACGCGGTGCCACACGGTGCGCGGACGGCCTTGCTCCGTCTGCCAAGTCTCGGACGCCTTCGCTCGTAGCGGCCCCAGGGGCGCTCACTCGCAACGGCCATTGGTAGTCAGGGGCGCCGGAGCCGCGAAGCGGCCCGGTTTCCCCATCCCCCTTTCAATCCGTACGTGCGGTTTTCCCGCATACGGCTTACCGACGGTCTTCTGGACATGGTTACGCCGCCTTCGGGTATCGGATGGTGCCCATGAGCTTGTACAACCCCTGGTCGTGGAACCAGGATTCGGTCCAGCGCCCCGCCTGACCGGCGCGCAGGTTGCGGCCCCGCTTCTTGATCAGCAAGCGTTTCAGCCGCCACCCCACGTGCCGGTCGAGCTGACGGAACTTCTGGGCGGCGTTACCGGAACGGAAGTAGTTGCCCCATCCCCGCAGGAACAGGTTCAGACTCGCGATGACATCCGCCAACTCCAGTCCGACCCGGCGCCGATCGGTGAGATCCTTGATCCTCTGACGGGCCCGCTTCATGCTCCGCGCCGACGGCCAGCGATGCAGGTAATAGCGCACCTCACGCTTGCGCTCCCACAACCGACCCGACATGCGGGCACGAAGATGACACCCCATAACGGACCAGTTCGCCGGTGCCCTGTTCGGCCCAGGCCCGATCGAACGCGTGCAGGTAGATGTTGGCCAACAACGGTGAGATCACCCCACCCTGAGGAGTCCCGGTGACCGTCGCCGAGAACACCCCCTGATCCAACACACCCGCCCGCAGCCACAACCGCAACAGCGTGAGAACCCGACGGTCACTGACCCGTCGCTCAACCTCGACCATGAGCAGGTCGTGGTCGATCGTGCCGAAGAAGTCCGCGATGTCGGCCTCGAAGACGAACTGCTGTCCCTCGGGGAACGTCACCCTGATCTTCTCCAACGCCTCGGTGGCACTGCGTTTCGGGCGGAACCCGAAACTGCACGGCAGGAAATCAGCGTCGAAGATCGGCTCCAACACCAACTTCGCCGCCTGCTGCGCCACCCGGTCACGCACCGTCGGAATACCCAAAGGCCGCCTACGGCCACCCGGTTTGGGAATCTCCACCCGACGCACCGACGCCGGACGATAACTCCCCGACAGGAGATCACCACGCAACTCTCGCAACATGCGGTCCACGCCGTACTCCTCCACCGCAGACAAGGACATCCGATCGACCCCCGCGGCGCCACGATTAGCCCGCACCCGCTCCCACACCTCCCCCAGGACGTCACCCCTACAGATCCGGTCAAACAGGGCGTGGAAACGCCTACCCTCAGACTGCTTGGCCGCAGCCCATAGCTTGCGTTGCAGTTCTCGCGTCTTACTCACCAGCGATAACCGATGCAGCACGACGGGCGCACGCCCGCCAGGGTGATTCGACCAGGCAGCCCCGGCCATACCCCCACACTTACCCACTCCGCTCACATGACCAAAGTCAGGGCCCTTCCCACGCACCGCGATGCCCACAGCCCTCCGCGGTACTACAACCCAGTCGGACTCCCGCCGCGCTCCACCCGATTTCACCATTGGCCTATACCGGTGGTCTTCGCTGACAAGGCTGCGCAGACGGACCTCTCCTGTTCCAACCCAGACCGTGCCTACGTGCCGCTCCCCATACCCCGAAGGGACCCACCAGACTGACCCCGGAACAGGGCCTGGCAGACATAGCCTTCACCGTGACACGAGCGGCTCGGCTCCCCCATTGTGGATGTGACAAGACTGCAGGACTCACACCTGACGGTGCTACAGCCCGCACGCCTGCTCCCTCCGAAGAGGCTCTCGACGCCCCGCTCAGCCCGCCGCGTCTCCACGACGAACCGGGGCCTGCTACCCGGCGCTCCGGTACCTACCGGGACGGGACTCCCACCCGCTGGTCTGGGCCAGCTTCCAGGACGCAACAGGCGTGCAGTCGTAGCGAGTCGACAGCGACGCCGTGGCACCATCTCGTATGTCGACCCGCCCCAGCGAGCAGCACCGCGGCCGCGACTGTTCTTCCAGGCAAGCAATCCGCGCGGTGCCGCGTGACAGGAACGAGGTGCGGTGTGGCGGAACCACGTCCACGTCGACGGCGCCCAGGGCCGCGCCAGTACCTCCGCCTGGTAGCTCGGGAGCGGCGTTCCACCGGCTCCCGACGTAATCTCGTCCAGAACATCGACCCAGGACCATCGACGCAGTGCCCAGGAGGTAAACGGTGGCATTGGACCGAGCAGTCCGCCAGTCGTTCGAACGCGCCCTCGACCCGAAGGACGTGATCGGCGACCCGGTCAAGTGCCGGGCCTACGAATGCGACGGCCTCACCGGCTACCGCGTCGTTCCCGACCTCGTGCTCCTCCCCCACACCGCCGCGCAGGTCGCCGCCGCGGTGCGGGTCTGCGCCCAGCACCGGGTGCCGTTCGTCGCCCGCGGCGCCGGCACCGGGCTCTCCGGCGGCGCGCTGCCCGTCGCCGACGGCGTGGTGATCAGCCTGGCCCGGCTCAAACGGGTACTCGAGGTCGACCCGGTGAACCGCCGCGCGGTCCTCGAACCCGGCGTCACCAACCTGGAGATCACCGACGCCGCCGCACCGCACGGGCTCTATTACGCACCCGACCCGTCCAGCCAGCAGGTCTGCACCATCGGCGGCAACGTCGCGGAGAACTCCGGCGGCGCGCACTGCCTGAAGTACGGCTTCACCACCAACCACGTGCTCGCCTGCGAGGTCGTGCTCGCCGACGGCTCCGTGGTCACCCTGGGCACCGACACCGGCGAGCAACTCGGCCCCGACCTGCGCGGGGTGTTCCTCGGCTCCGAAGGCACCCTCGGGATCACCACCAAGATCACCGTCCGGCTGCTGCGCACCCCGGAGTCCGTCCGCACACTGCTCGCCGACTTCCCCTCCGTCGCCGCGGCCGGCGACGTCGTCAGCGACATCGTCGCCGCCGGGATCGTGCCCGCCGCCATGGAGATGATGGACACCCTCGCCATCGAGGCCGCCGAGGAGGCGGTGCACGCCGGCTACACCGTGGGCGTCCCGGCAGCGCTGGTGGTGGAGCTCGACGGCCCGGCCGAGGAGTGCGACGTCCAGTTCGAGCAGGTCAAGACGATCTGCGACCGGCACGGCTGCACCCGGCTGCACATCGCGGGCTCCGTCGAGGAGCGCGCGGCGATCTGGCGCGGGCGCAAGGCGGCCTTCGCCGCCGTCGGCCGGATCTCGCCGGACTACTTCGTGCAGGACGGCGTCGTCCCGCGCACCCGCCTCGCCGAGGTCCTCGACCGGATCGCGGAAATGGGCCACGACGCCGGCATCCGGGTGGCCAACGTCTTCCACGCCGGCGACGGCAACCTGCACCCGCTGGTCCTCTACAGCGCCGCCGCCGGCGAGACCGAACGCGCCGAGAAGCTCTCCGGCCAGATCGCCGAGCTGTGCGTGGAGCTGGGTGGGTCGCTGTCGGGCGAGCACGGGATCGGCACCGACAAGGCGTGCTCGATGCCCACGATGTTCTCCGCGGAGGACCTCGACGTGATGCGCCGGGTGCGCGCGGGATTCGATCCGCGCGGGCTGTGCAACCCGGGCAAGGTGCTGCCCACGCCCCGGCTGTGCGGGGAGCGGCCGGGGAAGTACAAGGCGCACCCCTTGGAGGAGGCCGGAGTGATCGAGCGACTATAGTCTGACTAGACAGACCACTGCGGGAGGGCCAGTGATCAACTGGCAGGTTCAGGAAGCGAAGCAGCGCTTCAGCGAAGTGCTCCGCGCCGTCGCGAAGGACGGTCCACAGACGATCACCCGTCACGGCGAGGAGGTAGCGGTCGTCGTCGACATCGCCGAGTACCGCAGGTTGACCCGGCGCCCGACGAGTCTCGCCGAACATCTACTCGCCTTTCCCAAACTCGATCCACCGGCCGACGGTGGACCCGATGTCTTCGACGAGATCGAAGCGGAGCGAAAGCAGGACTTCCCCCGGGAGATCGAGTTCGGGGTGGACGCGTGATCTACCTGCTCGACACGAACGTCCTGTCCGAGCAACGGCGCCCGACCCCCGACCCAGGCGTCGAGGCGTGGCTGGGTCAGATGACCACCGAGGAACTACGCGTCAGCGTTGTGACCATCGGCGAGATTCGTCGCGGTATCACCCGGCTGGAGCTGCGCAACGATCACCGGCAGGCAGCGTTCTACGAGACCTGGTTCGACGCCACCAAGCGCCTGTTCGCCGACTGCATTGTCCCGATTACGGCAGAGGTGGCAGAGAAGTGGGGTGAGCGCGACGCCCGACGCTCGATTCCCACAGCTGGCGGACTGATCGGGGCCACCGCGGAGATCCACGGATGGACGATGGTCACGAGGAACACCAAGGACTTCAGGCACACCGGAGTCCGGTTGCTGGACCCCTTCACCGGCTGAACCGTCCGATTCAGCCTCGAACCCTGATCGAGACAGTGGGCGGATCGTTATAATGAGGGCCCATGGCGCGACCCGCATGCACCGAGGCCACCGGTTAGGGTCTGCCCGATCGTGTTTACCGGACAGTAGCTCAGGGGGCGGGATGGACAAGACGGGCCGGGCCCGCATGCTCACACCGCGATGACCGCCCCGCTCGAGGTCTCCGGCTCCGCCACCCACGCCGAGCCCGAGGCCGCCACCCTCGGAATGGGCCCGGCGATCCAGGGCCGGTCACTCGGTCAGATCGCCTGGCTGCGGCTGCGGCGCGACAAGGTCGCGATCGGCGGCGCCGCCGTCATCGTAGCGCTCATCCTCGTCGCGATCTTCGCGCCGCTGATCGTCGGGCTCCTGGGCCACCCGCCGCTGGAGTTCCACTACGAGAAGGTCGATCCCGATCTCCAGGTCCCCGTCGGCTCGTTCGGCGGGATCAGCGGCGACTTCCTCTTCGGCGTCGAGCCGATCAACGGCCGGGACCTGTTCAGCCGGGTCGTCTACGGGTCGCGCATCTCGTTGCTGATCGCGTTCCTCGCCACGGTGCTGTCGGTGCTGATCGGTACCGTGTTCGGCGTGATCGCTGGATACTTCGGCGGCTGGGCGGACACCGTGATCAGCCGCACGATGGATGTCTTCCTGGCGTTCCCGCTGCTGCTCTTCGCACTGGCACTGGCCGGCGTGGTACCCGACCGGGCGTTCGGCCTGGAGGGCGACACCCTGCGGATCGTGCTGATCGTGTTCATCATCGGCTTCTTCAACTGGCCCTACATCGGCCGGATCATCCGCGGGCAGGCGCTGTCGCTGCGCGAGCGCGAGTTCGTCGACGCCGCCCGCAGCCTCGGCGCCCGCAGCCCACGAATCCTGCTCACCGAGATGCTGCCCAACCTGGTCGCGCCGATCCTGGTCTACGCCACGTTGCTGATCCCGACCAACATTCTGTTCGAGGCGGCGCTGTCCTTCCTCGGCGTCGGCATCCGGCCGCCCGCGCCGAGCTGGGGCGGGATGCTCGCCGAGGCGACGCACTGGTACCAGATCGCCCCGCACTTCATGCTCTTCCCGGGGTTGGCCATCTTCGTCACGGTGCTCGCGTTCAACCTGTTCGGCGACGGCTTGCGCGACGCGCTGGATCCGCGGTCACGGTGAGCGATCCGTCGATCTGTTCTTCAGTACCGACGACGAAGGGGTGCTCGATGAGACGCAGACGCAGAGCCGCGGTGGTCGCGCTCGGTGCGATCGCGGCGTTGACGCTGGCGGCATGCGGCGGCCCGTCCGGCAGCGGCGGCGCGACGACCGGCAGCGGCGGGATCAGCAACCCCTCTGACGTCAAGGGCGGCACCTTGCGCTTCGCCAACGCCGGCGATTGGGACTCCCTCGACCCGGCCGACACCTACTACGCCTACTCCTGGAACTTCGTCCGCAACTACGGGCGTTCGCTGGTGATGTTCAAGTCGGCCCCGGGCCAGGAGGGCACGACGCTGGTGCCCGACCTCGCCGAGTCCCTCGGCACTCCGAGCGAGGACGCCAAGACCTGGACCTACACCCTGCGCCAGGGCGTCAAGTTCGAGGACGGCACGCCAGTGACCAGCAAGGATGTGAAGTACGCCGTCGAGCGGACGCTGGACAAGACCACCTTCCCGAACGGGCCGACCTACTTCGGCGTCTTCCTCGACACCCAGGGCTACCCGAGCCCGTACTCCGACCCCGACCCGAACAAGCTGGGCCTCACCGCGATCGAGACCCCGGACGACCGGACCATCATCTTCAAGCTGCGCCGGCCGTTCACCGGGTTCGACTACTTCGCGCAGCTGCCCGGCACCATCCCGGTGCCCGCGGCCAAGGACACCGGCACGAAGTACAAGGAACACGTCGTCTCCACCGGTCCGTACATGTTCGAGCGCAACGAACTCGGCAAGAGCTTCACGATGGTGCGCAACCCGAACTGGGATCCGGCGACCGACCCGAACCGCACGGCGCTGCCGGACCGCATCGAGGTCGCGCTGAACGTCAACGCCGACGACATCGACAACCGGCTCCAGTCCGGTGACCTCGACGTCGCGATCGACGGCCTCGGCGTGCAACCGGCCGCCCAGGGCAAGATCCTCGCCGACCAGGCACTGAAGGCGAACACCGACTCCGCCCTCGTTGCCCGTACGTGGTTCACCATGCTCAGCTCCGACGTCGCCCCGCTGAACGACATCCACTGCCGCAAGGCCGTGTTGTACGCGGCCGACCGCACCGGCTACCAGCGTGCCTACGGTGGCGCCACCGGCGGCGAGATCGCCACGAACCTGCTGCCGCCGGTGATCCCGGGCGCGGAGCGGTTCGACCCGTACCCCACGCCGGACAACGCCGGCGACGTCGCGAAGGCCAAGGACGAGCTGGCCCGGTGCGGTCAGCCGAACGGCTTCACCACCGGCATCTCCTATCGCGCCGAGCGGCCCAAGGAGAAAGCGACGGCCGAGGCGCTGCAGCAGTCGCTGGCCAAGGCCGGCATCAACCTCGAGATCAAGCCGTATCCCTCCGGTGACTACTTCACGCTCTACGCCGGCAACCCGGGCTTCGTGAAGGCCAACAACCTCGGGCTGCTCGTCTTCGGGTGGGGCGCGGACTGGCCCGACGGCTACGGCTTCTTCGCCCAGATCGCCGACAGCCGGGTCATCCGGGAGGCCGGTAACACCAACCTGGGCATCAAGGACCCGGCCATCGATAGGCTGATCGACCAGGCGCTGATCACGACGGATACGCCGGCGCGGGAGCAGCTCTGGGTCGACGTCGACAAGTTGGTCATGGAGGACGCGTTCGTGCTGCCGGGCATCTGGGCCAAGGGCCTGCTGTACCGCCCGCCGAACCTGACCAACGCGTTCATCACCGACAGCTTCCAGATGTATGACTACCTCGCGCTGGGGACGACTCGGAACTGATGGCCATCTACATCGTTCGACGACTGGTCGCCGCGGTGATCCTGCTGCTGATCGTCAGCGCGGCAACGTTCGCGATCTTCTTCCTGGTCCCCCGCCTGGCCGGGGCCACCCCCGACGATCTGGCGTCACGCTACGTCGGCAAGAGCGCCGACCCGGCGCAGATCCACGAGATCGCGGTGAAGCTCGGGTTCACCGACTCGATCTGGGTGCAGTACGGCCGGTTCGTGACGGGCCTGGTGGCGGGGGCGGAGTACAGCACCGGCCCCACCACGGTGCAGTGCCCGGCGCCCTGCTTCGGGTACTCCTTCATCACCCAGAACCCGGTGCTGCCCGACCTGCTGGAGCGGCTGCCGGTGACGATGTCGTTGGCCGCGGGGGCCGCGCTGATCTGGGTGGTGGCGGGGGTCGGTACCGGCGTGGTGTCGGCACTGCGCCGCGGCAGTGGCTTCGATCGGGCGGCGATGGGGGTCGCGCTCGCCGGGGTGTCGCTGCCGATCTTCTTCACCGGGCTGCTCTCGTTGTCGATCTTCAGCTACGCGATCGGGATCACCGCCCCCGGCGGGAGCTACACCCCGATCGAGGAGAACCCCCTGGACTGGGCCTACAGCCTGATCCTGCCGTGGATCACCCTGGCCTTTCTCTACGCCGCGGGATACGCCCGCCTGACCAGGGCGGGCATGCTGGACACGATGGGCGAGGACTACATCCGCACCGCGCGGGCCAAAGGGCTGCCGGAACGCACCGTGGTGATCAAACACGGTCTCCGGTCGGCCCTCACCCCAATCCTGACGATCTTCGGGCTGGACCTCGGCCTGCTGCTCGGCGGCGCGATCCTCACCGAGAGCACGTTCTCGCTGCCCGGCATCGGGAAGTACTCGGTGGACGCGGTGGTCAACAACGACCTGCCGAAGGTGCTCGGCGTGGTCCTGGTCGGGAGCATCTTCATCGTGCTGGCCAACCTGGTCGTCGACCTGCTCTACGCGGTGGTCGACCCACGGGTGCGGTACTCGTGACCTTCCTCGACGTGCGCGATCTGCGGGTGCACTTCCCCACCGACGACGGGGTGGTCAGGGCCGTCGACGGGCTGTCCTTCACCCTGGAGCGCGGCAGGCGGCTGGGCATCGTGGGCGAGTCCGGGTCCGGCAAGAGCGTGACCAGCCTGTCGATCATGGGGCTGCACCGAGCGGGCGACGCGCGGATCTCCGGCGAGATCTGGCTGGACGGCCAGGAGCTGGTCGGTGCGGATCCCGAGCGGGTCCGCAGGCTGCGCGGACGCACCATGGCGATGATCTTCCAGGATCCACTGTCGGCGATGCACCCCTATTACACCGTCGGCCACCAGATCGTCGAGGCGTACCGGCTGTATCACGACGTGAGCAAGCAGGCCGCCCGCAAGCGCGCGGTGAAGCTGCTCGACCGGGTCGGCATCCCGCAGGCCACATCCCGGTTCGACGACTACCCGCACCACTTCTCCGGTGGGATGCGGCAGCGTGCCATGATCGCGATGGCGCTGTCGTGCAACCCCGCGCTGCTGATCGCCGACGAGCCCACCACCGCCCTCGACGTCACCGTGCAGGCCCAGATCCTCGATCTGATCCGCGACCTGCAGGCCGAGCACGACTCCGCGGTGATCATTATCACCCACGATCTCGGGGTGATCGCCGAGCTGGCCGACGACATCCTGGTGATGTACGCCGGGCGCGCGATCGAGTCCGGTTCCGCGGTGGACGTCTTCTCCGCGCCCCAGCACCCCTACACCTGGGGCCTGCTGGGCTCGATGCCGCGCTGGGACCGGAAGCGGTCCCACCGGCTGCTGCCGATCACGGGCAGCCCGCCGAGCCTGATCAACGTGCCCTCGGGCTGCGCGTTCCACCCGCGCTGCGCCTACGCCGAACGCAACGGCGGCCGTTCAGCCACCGAGCGACCCGAGCTGCGGCCCGCCGGCTTCGATGAGCACCTGGTCGCGTGCCACCTGTCGCCCGAACAGCGCCGGCAGATCTTCGACGACGAGATCGGGCCGACGCTGTGACTGCGCTACTCGCTGCGTCCGGGCTGCAGAAACATTTTCCGGTCCGGCGCGGCCTGCTCCAGCGCAAGATCGGTGCCGTGCAGGCCGTCGACGGTCTGGACTTCGAGGTGTTCCGCGGCGAGACGCTCGCGCTGGTCGGTGAGTCCGGCTGCGGCAAGACCACCACCGGGCGGCTGCTCACGCGACTGCTCGAGCCGACTGACGGAACGATCATCTTCGACGGGCGCGACATCAGCCACCTGCCGCAGCGGTCGATGCGCCCGCTGCGCCGCGACCTTCAGATGATCTTCCAGGACCCCTTCTCGTCGCTCAACCCCCGGCACACCGTCGGCACGATCGTCGGCGCGCCGTTCCGGATTCAGGGCGTGGACCCGCCGGGTGGAATCCGCAAGGCAGTGCAGGAGCTGCTGGAACTGGTCGGTCTGAGCCCCGAGCACTACAACCGCTACCCGCACGAGTTCTCCGGCGGCCAGCGCCAGCGCATCGGCATCGCTCGCACCCTGGCGTTGCGACCGAAGCTCATCGTGGCCGACGAACCGGTGTCCGCGCTGGACGTGTCGATCCAGGCACAGGTGGTCAACCTGCTGGAGGACCTGCAGGACGAGTTCGAACTCACCTACGTGCTCATCGCCCACGACCTGTCGGTCGTGCGGCACGTCTGCGACCGGGTCGCGGTGATGTACCTCGGCAAGATCGTGGAGCTGGGCGACCGGACCGGCGTGTACTCCCAACCCATGCACCCCTACACCGTCGCCTTGCTCTCCGCCGTGCCGGTTCCGGACCCGCGACGGCGCGCGAAGCGAGAGCGGATCCTGCTCACCGGCGACGTCCCCAGCCCGTTGAATCCTCCGCCGGCGTGCCGCTTCCACACCCGCTGCTGGAAGGCGCAGGAGATCTGCGGGACGGTCGAACCGGCGATGGTCGAACCGGCGCCCGGGCACCGGGTGGCGTGCCACTTCCCGGAGAACGCACCGGGCAACGACACGTGAGCGCTCGGCTTCAGCCGTCGGTGAGGATCCGCCGGCTGAAGTGTCCCCGGATCCGATCACGTAGCCGGGATGATCACCGGATGAACTCGATGCGCAGCCCATCCTCCCGCAACACGATCAGCTTGCCCTGCGAGCGCTGCCAGGTAAGCGGAATGAGGAAGTACGAACCGCTGTCGACGAAGACGAGCCGCAAGCCCTCGTAACGGTAGTGGTAGCCGTCCTGCTCCTGGTTCGCCAGCACGGTTCTCATCGCGTCGGCCGGGTCCAGCTGCAGGTCGTCGCGGCTGTAGAGCAGAACCGGTTTGGTGTACTGCGCCGGGTTCTCGACCACCTGCCGTGCCAGCCCCCGGCCGACCACCTTCGCGAAGCCGTCCACCCCGGCGAAGAGCAGCAGGGCCACCAGGAAACCGGACAGCAGCGATCCGGCGAACCGCCGTTCGCCGAGGACCCGATCCCGACGCGTCGGCAGCCTGCCCCGCACAGCCCTGCGCAGCGAGTTCCCGTAGCAGAAGGCCAGCACAGCGGCGGCGAGCAGGAACGGCGCCGCCAGCACGGCATACGCGCGCAGGACTGGGCCGTTGAGCGACAGCACCGCGGCGATCAGCCCGAGCGCGACCACGACGACCGGCACGGCACCGGAAAGGCGCAGCAACGACCGCAGCCGCCGCCGGTCATCCAGTCGCGCCCGCAGTCGTCGGTCCAGCCACAGCAGCGTCAGCGCCACGACCGTGAGCACGACCAGTGGGAAGTACAACGCACCGACGCTGCGGATCAGGTGGGCCGGGATCGACGCCTCCGCCAGGATGGTTACGTCGAACCCCAGTGCCGAGGACCGAGCTATCAGCAGGACCCAGCCGAAGTAGACCAGCAGGGCCACCACCAGTGTCACCGGTGGCAGGACGGTGGTGAACCCCTCCAGCCAGGCCGCACGATCCCGGGCCCGGTCGGCCATCAACACACCGCTTCCGGAGAAACCGTCGGGGCCACGATCCGGATACGCGCCTCCGGTTTGCCTTCGTGGGCCTCGACGAGGGCGGTGAGCAGCCCGAGAGCGAGCCGGTCAGGGCAGGTGGGCGCGCTTCCCGCCTGCGTCAGGGCTTCCCTGGCGGCCTGCCAGCGTGCCGCGCTGTTGTCGGCCACGGCGGTGCATGCCTCACCCAGTCCCCGGTAGATGGTCTCGGTGGCGCCGCTGCCCAGCACACCGATCGCCGCGCAGTCGCGGCTGGTGAAGGCCTCTGTCCACTCCGGGGAGGCGACCATGGGGCAGTTCGAATCAGCCGTCGGCGTCGGCGTCGGCGCAGTCGTCGTCGCCGTCGGCGCAGTCGTCGTCGGCGTCGGCGTCGGGTTGGGCTCACAGTCCGCCGCCAAGCCGCTGCCGATCGGACCTGGCGGTACCCAGGCGACCTCGACGGACTCCGCGGGCGGGCGCGCCGTTGTCGTCACGGTCCTGGGGGCCGTCGGTGTGGTGGACGGCCCGGCCGTCGGAGCCGGTGTGGTGGACGGCCCGGCCGTCGAAACGGAGACGGGGACGGTGGGAGACGGTGGGAGGACGTCCACCGCGCACGCGCTCGCCAACAGCACGGCCAGCACGGATACCCACACCCGGATCCTCGCCATACGACCTCGCCCCCACCCGACTAGGCAACCACGCGTAGTTCCCGTCAATCATGATGGCCCGAGACGTGTACCGAACCGGAATAATGTGCTGTTACTGGCTCGTGCCGGTAGCAGCCGATTCGAGGGCGCGCAGGATAGCCTCGACCTCGTCGTGGGCCGAGCTCTCACCCACGCACTCGCGCTGATGGCGGCACCAGCCCAACGGAGTGCCACCGAAGGTGGTGTCCCGGCGGGTGGGATCGGCGCGCCGGGCCAGAAGGTGGCGGACGCTGCGAGCCCGGCCGGAGTAGGCGGCCTCATGGAGGGCGGTGGAGCCGGCGTCGTCCAGCCCGTCGACCGGTGTGCCGATCGCGAGAAGTTGATCGATCACGGCAAGTCGCTCGTGGCCGGCCGCCATTCGCAGCGCGGCGACCCGCTCGCGCACCGGCGTCCCGGCGCCGAGCCACCCGGTGACATCCCCCACCGCGGCGGCTTCTACCAGGTTGTGGATCGTGGCGCCGACCGCGACCAGCAGGTCCACGACGTCGGTCATGCCGAACACCGCGGCGTGGTGCAGCGCCGTGCCACCGGTGGCCGGCCCGGTGGCTTCGAGATCGGCGCCCGCGTCGACGAGGATCCGCGCCACCTCCGCGTCGCCGTAGCTGGCTGCGGTGATCAACGGCGTCTCCGACGCGGCCGGGTGGCCGTCCACCGGTGCTCCGGCATCGAGCAGGACCCGGGTCATCGCGCCGACACCGGGTAGGTCCGGCGGCAGCCCGAGCCGCCGGGAGTCGAAGCGCAGCATGGCCAGGTAGCCCAACGGGTCCGCACCCCGCTGGTGATCGCACCAGTGCTCCATGCGACGGGTCGCCAGCTCCGGTTGCTCGGCCAACATCGTCCGCAGTCGGGAGACGTCACCGCTGTCGAAGATCTCCCGCCGCTGCACCTCGACCTTCAGCCGGGCCCAGCTCGCGAACCCGTACTCGCGCGCTACGGCGAGCTGGGCCGAGGCGAAGGTCACCCGCTCCGAGACGGCCCGAATCCGGTGGACGGCGGCCGCATCCCCGATCTGGGCCACCCGGAACAGGTCCTTGGCCTGGTGGCGCAGGTGGTCGAGGTCGGGACGCGCAGAAAGGTCGGCCATGGCGTCTCCTCTGCGGCCTGCGATCCGCGCGCCAGGCCGGAAAAAGATCGGTCACCGGCAGGTGGAGCGTTCACCGTACCTCAGCACACCGACCGGCGACGTATCCTTCGGGCCAGCGACGATTGCGGAGGGCAGGCGTGGCGATGCGGCCGGGCGATACGACGGTGACACCTACCACCACAGTGTGCCCCACCGATCCGCGTGCCGTACGAGCGGCGATCCTCGACACCGCGGGTCCGATGGCGATCGCCGGAGCCGGCACGGCTGCCACGTGGGGCGGCACGCTCGGCCCGGTCGACACCATTCTGGACACGACGGGGCTGACCGGGGTGATCGCGCACAACCCCGGTGACATGACCGTCTCCGTACACGCCGGCACCCCACTGCGGGAACTGGCCGCGGAGCTCGCCCCACACGGCCAGCACGTAGCCTTCGATCCGGCTCGCGCGGCGCGCGGCGCCACCGTCGGCGGCCTCGTCGCCACCGCCGACGCCGGCCCGTCCGCCCTGGTCCACGGCTCGCTGCGCGACCTGGTCATCGGCGCCACCGTGGTGCTTGCCGACGGCGCGGTGGCGCGCAGCGGCGGCCATGTCATCAAGAACGTCGCCGGGTACGACCTCACGAAGATCCTGCACGGCTCCTACGGCACGCTCGGCGTGATCGTCGAGGTCGTGCTGCGACTGCACCCGGTGCCGAGACGCACCGCGACGCTCACGCTCGATTGCCCGCTCGCCGACGCCACCGGGCACGCCGCCCGGGTACTCGGCAGCCCGCTGGAGCCGGCGGCGGTGGAGTGGGTGTCCGGCGATCCCGGCACGCTGCTGATCCGCCTGGACGGCACCGAGGATGCGCTCCCCGCCCGCGTCCAGCGCCTCCGCGCCCTGCTGGGCGCCGCCGCCACGGAGGCTCCCACCCAATCCGACGAACGGCACTCCCGTCGGACAGGTTCCGAGGAGAGTGCCGCTTGTTCGGCCGCTGCGCGTGATCCCTCGGTGCGTGATCCATGGGCGCGGCATGCCGAGCTCGTGCGCGGCGGCGCGGGACGGATCATGCTGCGGGTCGGTGCACTGCCCGGGCGGCTGCCGGGGCTGCTCGCGAGCCTGCCCGGCGCGGCTGCCCCGGACGCAGCCATCACCGCGGGCCTCGGTACGGGCGTCGCCACCGTCGCGCTCGGGCGGGTGGGAGATGTGGGGATCGCCGATGTCGCCGCGGCCCACGCCGCTGTGCACGCCGCGGGCGGCACATCGGCCCTGCGCGACCGGCCGGCCGGCCTCGACGCGCCGGCGTGGGGCCCGCCGCCGTCCGCGATCGCCGTGGTGCGTGCGGTGAAGAAGGAACTCGACCCCGACGGGCGTCTGGGCCCCGGCCGATTCGCTCCCTGGTTCGACACAACCGAGCACGGGACCACCTGCACCGCCTGATCCTCCAAGCAATGTGGCAACGGAGAGTATCAGCTCGACCGGTGAGCAAGGCTCGGGGACGCTCCATCGGGCCGGAAGTGTCCACGCCGCGGCGGCCGCGTCAAGGGCGGCTACGCCGTCGCTACGCGATGCTCTCCGGGCAACCCTTGACACAACTACCTCGACGAGCGGAGTGGTCAGTACGAGGGAGCGGTAGGGGAGGAGGTGCACAAGCTGCGGACTATGCACGGTCTAATCCGAAGTGGGCACTTCGAAACCGTAGGCGGCGAGCAGCTCGTCGAGCATCTTGACGGGGTGGGTGCTCCGCCACTGCTGCATCTGAGCACGCGCCGTGCACAGCTCCCGGGTCAACCGCACCGAGGGGCTGTGGCTGGCAAACCGCGCCGCATCCCCAAGAACCTGCGCGGCCTCCTCGACCCGCCCACAACGCAGGTGAGCTGTCCCGCAGCGAATCGACAGCCACGCACAACCACCGACATAGCCCGTGTCCAAGCGTCCGAGCGCGGCGCTCGCGGCGTCGGCGGCCTGCTCAGGCTTGTCCAGCAACAACAGATAGTCGCTGCGCTGGCTAAGCAGATGCCCCTCGTCGAGCCAGTACGCGAGGGACCCCGGGGGGGCCGCCTGTCCGCCTGCGGCCAAGGCGTCCTGGGCACGCTCAGAAGCGGCCATGAACGCCGCGTACTGCCCATCGAGCGCGAACGCGGCGGCGGTCATCTGATCCGCCAGAGCGCGCAGCAACACGTCATCGGTTCGGGTGCCGAGACTCACCGCAGCGGCGGCCCTATCCAGCGCGGTGGGCGCGTCTCCAGACAGGCGTGCCAGAAAGCTGATCTGACACGACGCGTAACACGCATGCGCCGGGTTGCGGGCGTCGTGCGCTGCGGTGCGGGCTGCGTCCCAGCAGCGCCGCGCACGCTCGGGGTCGCCCATGTCCAGGTAGTACGCCCCGGCGGCGCAGGACAGACCGCTGTAGACCGACAACAAACGGGGACGCAGCGGCGCCGGGCACTTAGCCACCAGACCACGGGCCAAGGCACGCTGGGCAAGCACCGTATCGAGCACCGCACGCGGACCGAACACATCCTCCTGCCGTCGGCACGCGGCCAACATGATCTCCAGATCGTCAA